>JAKFES010000175.1:0-6710 GCA_036675585.1 Burkholderiaceae bacterium | reverse complement strand
ACGATCTGCAGGTGGCGACGGCGCGCGCGCAGCGGCCCGGCGGCGAGCGTGTCGATTCGCGTGCCGCCGAAAACGATCTCGCCGCGCGTCTCGCCCTGCGCCAGGCGCAGCAGCGTGAGCCCGAGCGTGCTCTTGCCCGAGCCCGACTCGCCGACGATGCCGAGCGTGTGCCCGCGCGCGACGCGCAGGTCGACGTCGCGGACCGCCTCGAAATGCCGACGGCGCAACCAGCCGCCTCCGATCGCGAAGCGACAACCGACGCCGCGCGCCTCGAGCAGCGCCGGCGCCGAGCCGTCGGCGGGCGCCACCGAGCGGCGCGGGCGGCTGTCGATCAGCATGCGCGTGTACGGATGCGACGGCGCATCGAACAAGGCGCCGGTTTCGCCCTGCTCGACGAGCCGTCCGTCCTTCATCACGGCAACGCGGTCGGCGAAGGCGCGAACGAGCGGCAGGTCGTGCGTGATCAGCAGCAGCGACATCCCGAAATCGCGCTGCAACTCGTCGAGCAGCGAGACGATCTGGCGCTGGATCGTCACGTCGAGCGCGGTCGTCGGCTCGTCGGCGATCAGCAGCTTCGGCGAGCACGCGAGCGCCATCGCGATCATCGCACGCTGGCGCTGCCCGCCCGAAAGCTGGTGCGGAAAGCTGGCGAAACGTCGCTGCGGTTCGGGCACCTGCGTGCGCTCGAGCAGCTCGATCGCGCGCCGCGTCGCCTGCGCGCGCGAGACGCCTTCGTGCCGCTCGATCGCCTCGCAGATCTGGTCGCCGATCGGGTACAGCGGATTGAGCGCGCTCATCGGCTCCTGGAAGATCATCGCGATGTCGCGCCCGCGCACCGCACGCATCTCGCGTTCGCTCGTCGCCAGCAGGTTGCGCCCGTCGAAGCGCACCTCGCCCTCGTGACGCGCATCGGCGTTCAGCCGCAGCAGTGCGAGCGCCGTCACCGTCTTGCCGGAACCCGATTCGCCGACCAGCGCGAATTTCTCGCCGCGGCCGATGTCGAACCCCACGCGGTCGACGACGCGCGTCGACCCGCTCGCGCCGACGAATTCGACGACGAGGTCGCGCACCGACAACAGCGGCTGCGCGGCCATGTCAGTTGCTCCACCGTGCGTTGCTCGACCCGGGAGGATCGGCGCCTGGAATGGCCGGTGCGTCCTTCGCAACTTCGTGCGGACAATCGACAGCAGCACGCGGAAATCGGGCGTTTTTACACGTGGAATGCATTTCACGAGCGAGAGCGCCCGATTCCCGGGAATCGGCGCGATTCGACCGGCGACGGCCGCCCGACGCCCCGCCGAGCGCAGTGCAGCCCCGCCGCACCGCGCCCCGGTGGCGCACCCGGCCGCGCGCGTACCGAGACCGGCGTCGCAACCGGCCCGCCGCGGCCTGCCGCAAACGCACCTCAGCCCTTTCGCGTATCGAGCGCATCGCGCAGCGCCTCGCCGACGAAGATGAGCAGCATCAGCGTGCCGACCAGCACGACGAAGGTGCCGAGCGAGATCCACCAGGCGTCCAGGTTCGCCTTGCCCTGCGCGAGCAGCTCGCCCAGGCTGGGCGTGGACGGGGGCACGCCGAGCCCGAGGAAATCGAGGCTGGTCAACGCGACGATCGCTGCGCTCATGCGGAACGGCAGGAACGCGATCACCGGCGTCAGCGAGTTCGGCAGCACGTGGCGCACGATGATCTGCAGGTTCGACAGGCCGAGCGCGCGCGCCGCGGTCACGTACTCGAGCTGCCGGTTGCGCAGGAACTCGGCGCGCACGTAGTCGGAAAGCCCGATCCAGCCGAACAGCGAGAGGATCGCGAGCAGGATCCAGATGCTCGGCTCGAACATCGAAGCGAGGATCAGCAGCAGGTACAGCTCGGGAATCGATCCCCAGACCTCGACCAGGCGCTGCATGGCGAGGTCGAGCCGGCCGCCGAAATAGCCCTGCACGGCGCCGGCGACGATGCCCAGCGCCACGCCGATCGCAGTCAGCGCGAAGCCGAACAGCACCGAGATGCGGAACCCGTAGAGCAGCCGCGCGAGCACGTCGCGGCCGCGGTCGTCGGTGCCCAGCCAGTTCTGCGCCGACGGAGGCGCCGGGTTGGGGCTGGCCGCGAAGTAGTTGATCGTGTCGAAGCGATACCGGTTCGGCGGGAACAGCACCCAGTTCCCGTCGCGCCCGAGGCGCTCCCGGATGAACGGGTCGAGATAATCGGTCGCGGTCCGGAAATCGCCCCCGAACGTCGTTTCCGGATACGCGTGCACCAACGGGAAATAGAGCCGCCCTTCGTAGCGCACCACGAGCGGGCGGTCGTTCGAGAGCACCTCGGCGAGCAGGCTCGTCGCGAACACGAACAGGAAGATCCACAGGCTCCAGTAGCCGCGGCGATTCGCGCGAAACCGCAGCCACGCGCGCTGGCGCGGCGACAGCGACGCGCGCGCGCCGGCGCGTGGCGCCGACGGCTGTCCGGCGAGCGCGGCGTTCGCGCTCATCGGCCACCTGCGGCGAACTTGACCCGCGGATCGACCCACGTGTAGGCGATGTCGGTCAGCAGCTTGGCGATCAGCCCGAGCAGCGAGAACACGTAGAGCGTGCCGAGCACGACCGGGTAATCGCGCCGGATCACCGCTTCGTACGACAGCAGCCCGAGCCCGTCGAGCGAGAACAGCGTCTCGATCAGCAGCGAGCCGGCGAAGAACGCGCCGATGAACGCGGCCGGAAACGCGGTGACCAGCGGAATCAGCGCGTTGCGGAAGACGTGCTTGTAGAACACGCGGCGCTCGCTGAGCCCTTTCGCGCGCGCCGTCAGCACGTACTGCTTGCGGATCTCCTCGAGAAAGGTGTTCTTCGTGAGCATCGTCGTCACCGCGAAGCTGCCGACGACCAGGCACGTCAGCGGCATCGCGAGATGCCAGAAGTAGTCGAGGATCTTTGCACCGAGGCTCAACTGCGCGAAATCGTCCGAGGTCAGCCCGCGCAACGGGAAGATCTGCAGGAAGCTGCCGCCGCCGAACAGCACGAGCAGCAGCACGCCGAGGACGAAACCGGGAATCGCGTAGCCGACCAGGATCGCCACCGAGGTCCACAGGTCGAACTGCGAGCCGTGGCGCACCGCCTTCGCGATGCCCAGCGGAATCGATACGACGTACACGATGAGGAAGCTCCACAGGCCGAGGCTGATCGAAACGGGCAGCTTCTCGACGATCAGCTCCCACACGCTCTTGTGGTACAGGTAGCTCGTGCCGAGATCGAACACCGCGTAGCGGCGCAGCATCTCGACGAAACGCTCGGGTGCGGGCCGGTCGAAGCCGTACATCTTGCGGATCGCCTCGACCTGCTGCGGGTCGACGCCCTGCGCGCCGCGATACCCGCCGGTGGAGGCGACCTCGCCGCCGATTCCCCCGCCGCGCAGCTCGCGAACGAGCTGCTCGACCGGGCCGCCGGGAACGAACTGGATGATCGCGAACGACACGACGAGGATGCCGACCAGCGTCGGGATCATCAGCAGCAGCCGCTTCGCGACATAGGCGAGCATCAGCGTCGCTCCCACCAGGTCTTCAGGACCCACGGTTCGGCCGCGTAATACAGCGGCAGCGTGCGCGGATGCGCGAGCCGGCTGCGGTACGCGATGCGATGCGCGGGCGCGTAATAATGCGGCACCAGGTACCACCCGGCGCGCAGGATCCGGTCGAGCGCGCGCGCGGCGACGATCAGTTCGTCGCGCGAGCCGCTCTGCAGCAGCCGCTGCACGAGCGCGTCGATCACCGGGTCGCGGATGCCCGCCAGGTTGTCGGACCCCGCTTCGTCGGCCGCCGCCGACGTGAACCGCTCGATCAGCTCGTTGCCCGGCGTCTGGCTCGCGGCGTACAGCGCGACGGCGACATCGAAATCGAAATCGTCCATGCGCTTCTGGTACAGCGCCGGATCGGTCACGCGCAGCCGCGCCTCGATTCCGAGCTTCTCCAGGTTGCGCGCCCACGGCACGGCGACGCGCTCGAGTCCGCGCGAGTAGCTGAGGATCTCGAACGCGAACGCGCTGCCGGCCGCGTTGCGCAGCACGCCGTCGTCGTCGACGCGCCAGCCGGCCTGCTCGAGCAGTGCGAGCGCCTCGCGCAGGTTCTGCCGCAGGCTGCGCGGCGGATCGGTGCCCGGCGGCTGGACCGCTTCGCCGAACACCGCGGGATCGAGCCGCGGGCGGACCGGCTCGAGCAGCGCGAGCTCGAGCGGGCCCGGCGTCGACTTCGCCTCCATGTCGCTATTGGTGAAGTAGCTCGGGCTGCGCACGTACTGGCCGTAGAAGATCTGCCGGTTCATCCATTCGAAATCCATCGCGAGCGCGAGCGCATGCCGGACGCGAACGTCGGTGAACTGCGAGCGGCGGGTGTTCATCACGAACCCCTGCATCCCGGCCGAGTTCGAGTGACGGAACGCTTCCTTGACGATCTCGCCCGACTCGTATTGCCGTCCGACATGCCCGCGCGCCCAGTTGCGCGCCGAGTTCTCCGCGACCCAGTCGAATTCGCCCGCCTTGAATCCTTCGATGCGCGCGGTCTCGTCCTTGAAGTACTTGTAGACGATGCGATCGAAATTGAACATGCCGCGCCGCACGCCGAGATCGCGCCCCCAGTAGTGCGGGTCGCGCCGGTATTCGATCGAACGGCCCCAGTCAGTGCGCTCGATCCGGTACGGGCCGCTGGCGATCGGCTCGTCGCGCACGACCTGGTCGAACGGCTGACCGGCGCCCCAGCGCTGCGAGAACACCGGCAGCTGCATGCCGATGATCATGTGCAGCTCGTGATTGCGCCGACGGAACTCGAAGCGCACGGTGCGCGCGTCGACCTCGACTGCGCGCGCCACGTCGCCGAAATACTGGCGGAAGCGCGGGTGCGACTTCGGCCCGGTGAGTACCTCGAAGGAGTGACGTACGTCGCGTGCCGTCACCGGGTCGCCATTGGAGAAGCGCGCCGCCGGGTGGAGCCGGAACGTGATCGACAGGCCGTCCTCGGCGAACCGCATGTCGTCGGCCAGCAGCCCGTACATCGTGAACGGCTCGTCCTCGCTGCCCTCGGCGAGCGTCTCGAACATCAGCACGCCGAGACCGTCGGCGGCGATGCCGCGCAGCGTGAACGGATTGAGCTTGTCGAAGGAGCCGAACCCGGCGAGGTTCAGCGTTCCGCCCTTCGGCGCGGAGGGATCGACGTAGTCGAAGTGCGCGAAGCCGGGCGGGTACTTCGGCGCGGCACCCCAGGCGAGCGCGTGCGCGGCGTATGCGCCGGGCGCGAGCAGCGCCGACGCCAGCGCGACGGCGAAAGCCATCGCGCCCGGCGCCCTGAAGCGGCGCAACGCGCGTGCGACAATAGCCATCGAAAAGGATTCTAGCGGAGGCGTCACGAATGGGATTCCTGAGCGGCAAGCGCATCCTGATCACCGGCCTGCTGTCGAATCGGTCGATCGCATACGGGATCGCGCGCAAATGCCACGAGCAGGGGGCCGAACTCGCGTTCACCTACCAGAACGAGCGGTTTCGCGATCGCGTCGTCGACATGGCGGCGGGCTTCGGCTCGTCGCTGGTCGTTCCGTGCGACGTCTCCGAAGACGCGCAGATCGACGCGCTGTTCACCTCGCTGCGCGAGCGCTGGGATTCGCTCGACGGGCTCGTGCACGCGATCGCCTTCGCGCCGCGCGAGGCGATCGCCGGCCGCTTTCTCGAAGGCGCGAGCCGCGAGGCGTTCCGCATTGCGCACGACGTCTCGGCCTACAGTTTCGTCGCGCTCGCCAAGGCCGCGCAACCGCTGATGCAGGGACGCCCGGGCGCGATGCTCACGATGAGCTACCTCGGCGCGGTGCGCGTCGTTCCCCACTACAACACGATGGGCCTGGCCAAGGCGAGCCTCGAGGCGGCCGTTCGCTACCTCGCCGCCGACCTCGGTCCGCAGGGCATTCGCGTGAACGCGATCTCGGCCGGCCCGATCCGTACGCTCGCGGCCAGCGGCATCAAGGATTTCTCGAAGATCCTCGATCACGTCAGCGAAAACGCGCCGCTGCGCCGCAACGTGACCATCGACGACGTCGGCAACGCCGCCGCGTTCCTGCTCTCCGATCTCGCGAGCGGAATCACCGCCGAGATCACCTACGTCGATGCCGGTTTCAGCCAGGTGGCCGGCGGCATCCACGACGTCGGCACCGCCTGAGGCGACGCGATGCGTGACAGCGAACCGTTTCGCGCAGCCGCGACCGCCGCCGACGCAATGCCGGCCCCGGCGCCCCGGCTGACCGCGTTCTCGCACGGCGGCGGTTGCGGCTGCAAGATCGCCCCCGGTGTGCTTTCCGAGTTGCTGCGCGGCACGGCGCGCCTGCCGGTTCCGCCGCAACTGCTGGTCGGCCTCGATACCGCGGATGACGCCGCGGTGTATCGGCTGAACGACGAACAGGCGCTCGTCGCGACCACCGATTTCTTCATGCCGATCGTCGACGACCCGTTCGATTTCGGGCGCATCGCCGCGGCGAACGCGCTGTCGGACGTCTATGCGATGGGCGCCACGCCGATCCTCGCGCTCGCCCTGGTCGCGATGCCGATCGAGAAGCTGCCGCTCGAATCGATCCGGCGCGTCCTCGAGGGCGGCGAGTCGGTGTGCGCGAGCGCCGGCGTTCCCGTCGCCGGCGGCCACACGATCGATTCGGTCGAACCGATCTACGGGCTCGTCGCGCTCGGCCTCGTGC
>JAKFES010000023.1:0-6727 GCA_036675585.1 Burkholderiaceae bacterium | reverse complement strand
CGTTCGCGCCGGTACAGCGGCGCGTCGCGCCACTGTCCGTCGACGAACACGCGCACGGCGCGCTCGGCGCAGAGCGCACCTTCGCGCTGCGCAAGCGCGCCGGGCGCGGCGCCGCCGCCCGCCGCGCCCGCGACCTCGACGACAGCCGATTCGACGACCAGCGCGCGCCCCGGCAACAGGAACGCGAAGCGCTGGCGGTAGGCCGCGTCGAAGGCTTCGCGCATCGATCGAACGTCGCCCCAGGGCACCGGCAGCGACGTGTCGGTGCCCTCGTAGCGAAGATGCACGCGGCGCTGTGCGCGCAGCGTCTCGTCGGCCTCGCCCTGCGCGCGCAGCTCGTCGCGCGCGATGCGCTCGAGCGCATCGAGGCGCTCGCGCGCGAACGCGAGCCCGGCGTCGTCGAAGGCCCGCTCGACCGACTGCTCGCGCATCGCCACCGGCTCGGCGAGCCCCATCCCGTAGGCCGACAGCACGCCGGCGAGCGGGTGCACCAGCACGCGCGGCATCGCAAGCGCGTCGGCGACGCCACACGCGTGCTGGCCGCCGGCGCCGCCGAAGGTGGTCAGCGTGTAATGCGTGATGTCGTAGCCGCGCTGCACCGAGATCTTCTTGATCGCGTTGGCCATGTTCGCCACGGCGATGTCGAGGAATCCGCGCGCGAGCGATTCGGCGCCGATCGGGCGCCCGCTTTCGCGCGCGACGCGCTCGGCGAGCGCCTCGAAGCGCTCGCGCACGATGCCGGCATCGAGCGGCTGGTCGGCGTTCGGCCCGAACACGTGCGGGAAGAACTCCGGCTGGATGCGACCGAGCATGACGTTCGCATCGGTGACGGTGAGCGGCCCGCCGCGCCGGTAGCACGCCGGCCCGGGGTCGGCGCCGGCCGAATCCGGCCCGACGCGCATGCGCGCTCCGTCGAAATGCAGGATCGAACCGCCGCCCGCGGCGACGGTGTGGATGCTCATCATCGGCGCGCGCATGCGCACGCCGGCGACCAGCGTGTCGAACTCGCGCTCGAACTCGCCGGCGAAATGCGACACGTCGGTCGACGTTCCGCCCATGTCGAAGCCGATCACCTGCTCGAAGCCGGCCGCGCGGCTCACGCGCGCCATGCCGACGATCCCGCCGGCCGGGCCCGACAGGATCGAGTCCTTGCCCTGGAACGTGTGCGCGTCGGTGAGGCCCCCGTTCGACTGCATGAACTGCAGGCGCACGCCCGGCATCGCCTGCGCGACGCGATCGACGTAGCGGCGCAGGACCGGCGACAGGTACGCGTCGACCACCGTGGTGTCGCCGCGGCCGACGAACTTGATCATCGGCGAGACCTCGTGCGATACCGAGACCTGCGTGAAACCGATCTCGCGCGCGATCGTCGCCACCCTCGCCTCGTGCGCGGTATGCCGGAAACCGTGCATCAGCACGATCCCGATCGCGCGCAGCCCGCGCGAGAAGGCGCCCGCCAGCGCCGCGCGCACGGCGTCGTCGTCGAGCGCCCGCACGACGGTGCCGTCGGCGCCGATGCGCTCGTCGATCTCGACCACCTCGCGATACAGCAGTTCGGGCAGCACGATCTGCCGCTCGAACAGCTTCGGCCGGTTCTGGTAGGCGATGCGCAGCGCGTCGCGGAATCCGCGCGTGACCGCAAGGAGCATCGGTTCGCCGGTGCGCTCGAGCAAGGCGTTCGTCGCCACCGTCGTGCCCATCTTCACGACTTCGACCCGGTCGGGCCCGATCGGCTCGTCGGGCGCGAGCGCGAGCATCCGGCGGATGCCCTCGACCGCGGCATCCGCATAGCGCTCGGGATTCTCGGAGAGCAGCTTCGCCGTCGCCAGGCTGCCGTCGGGCCGGCGGCCGACGACGTCGGTGAAGGTGCCGCCGCGGTCGATCCAGAACTGCCATCTGCTCATCGCGCTCTCACAGCGAAGCGGCCGCGCGGGCGGCCTGGTCGTACAGACCCGACAGGGTCCGCAACATGCGTGCCAGGTGGGCAAGTTCGGCGCGCCCCGCCGCGCGCGATCCGGGGCCCGCTTCGGCCGCTCCCGGCGGCGCCGCGACGCTGCCGAGCCGATCGGGCACCGAGGCGACCAGGCAGCGTTCGCGAACCTCGCGGTAGCGCTCGACCAGCGCCGCACCGGCGCGCGTCGTCGAATGGAACACTTCCTTGCCGATCTTCTCGCCGTGCACGAGGCCGAGCCCGGCGAGCTTGCGCAGCGCATACGCGACGACGTGCGCGTCCTCGTAGTTCAGCGTGAAGCAGATGTCGGCGAGCTTCTTGCCCTTGTCGCGGTGGTGCACGTGGTGCAGGACCAGCACGTCGGTGATCGTCAGGTCGGGCATCCCGGCGGCGGCCATGCAGCGAACCGCCCAGCGATCGAAGGCGTGTGCCGCGACGATCAGGCCGAACTCGAACTCGGACAACTCGCCCCAGTCGCCTTCGGCGAGGTGCGCCGACGACAGGATACGAAGCGGAACCTGCAGGGACTCGCGCGCGGACCTGCTTCTTGCTGCCATGCAACATCTCCGAAACGTGCACGTTTCGTTGACAATTTATATCGATGCCTCCTAAGCTTCAAGCGGAACGATCCGAGCGCGATCCGTGCGGCTCGTGCGAAGATCGTCGCGAACAAAACCGAGATCCCGGAGGCTTAATGAGAGTCGTATCCGTTCTGTCCATCGCGACGATGAGCTTCGCCTCTTCGGTCGCGCTCGCGCAGGTCAAGTGGGACCTGCCCGCCGCGTACCCGGCGAACAATTTCCACACCGAGAATCTCGAGCGCTTCGCCGCCGACGTCGACAAGGCGACCGGCGGCAAGCTGAAGATCACCGTGCACGCGAACGCATCGCTGTTCAAGGCGCCCGAGATCAAGCGCGCGGTGCAGGCGAACCAGGCCCAGATGGGCGAGATCCTGCTGTCGAACTTCGCGAACGAGAACGCGCTGTTCGGCATCGACGTCCTGCCCTTCGTCGCCACCAGCTACGAGGCAGCGCGCAAGCTCGACCAGGCGGCGCGTCCCGCGCTCGACAAGCTGCTCGCCGGCCAGGGGATCAAGCTGCTCTACACGGTCGCCTGGCCGCCGCAGGGGCTGTACGCGAAGACGCCGCTGAAGGCCGCGGGCGACCTGAAAGGCATGAAGTTCCGCTCGTACAACCCGGCCACCGCGAAGATCGCCGAGATGTTCGGCGCGCAGCCGGTCACGATCCAGGCGGCCGAGCTGTCGCAGGCGATGGCCACCGGAGCGGTCGAGTCGTTCATCACGTCGAGCTCGACCGGCTACGACTCGAAAGCCTACGAGCACATCAAGTATTTCTACGACACGCAGGCCTGGCTGCCGAAGAACGCGGTTCTGGTCAACCGGAAGGCGTTCGACTCGCTCGACAAGCCCACGCAGGACGCGGTCCTGAAAGCGGCCGCCGAGGCCGAGACGCGCGGCTGGAAGCTCTCGGAAGAAAAGACCGCCTGGTACCTCGAGCAGCTGAAGAAGAACGGGATGCAGGTCCTGCCGCCCTCGCCGCAGATGAGCAGCGAGTTCAAGAAGGTCGGTGAAGCGCTGGTCGACGACTGGGTGAAGAAAGCCGGAGCGGACGGCAAGTCGATTCTCGACCGATACTCCAGCATGTGATGCGCGCGGCGCTCGATCGCCTCTTCGACGCCGCCGCGTGGCTCGCGGGGGCGTCGATGATCGGGCTGCTCGTGATGGTGCTGCTGTCGATCTCCGGTCGGCAGTTCGGCTTCTACGTCCCGGGCACCGACGCGTACGCCGGCTACCTGATGGCGGCCGCGGGCTTTCTCGCGCTCGCGCACACGCTCAAGCACCACGAGCACATCCGCGTGACGCTGATCCTGACGCTGGTCGGCGCGCGCATGCGTCGCGCGCTCGAGTTCGTCTCGCTCGCGCTCGCGCTGCTGCTCAGCGGGCTGCTGGCGTTCTACAGCGCGCGGCTCGCCTGGCAGTCGCGCATGTTCCACGACATCTCCACCGGCAACGACGCGACGCCGCTGTGGATTCCCCAGCTCGCAATGGCCGTCGGAACGCTGATCCTGTTCATCGCGTTCGTCGACGAGTTCGCGCTCGAGGTCCGCGGACGGCGCACGGCGCCGTCGGCCCGGGCCGAGCCGCTGCGCAACGAGTGAGCTGCGCGCGGATGCCCGCCCCGCCCCCGCCGGTCCCAGGCGCCCGATGAGCGACCTCGTCGTCACCGCACTGCTCATCGCATCGCTGTTCGTGCTGCTCGGGTTCGGCCTGTGGATCGGCCTCGCGCTCCTCGGCGTCGCCTGGATCGGCCTGGAGATCTTCTCGACGCGCTCGGCCGGCGACGCGATGGCGATCACGATCTGGGGCACCGCATCGAGCTGGACGCTGACGGCGCTGCCGCTGTTCGTCTGGATGGGCGAGATCCTGTTCCGGACGCGCCTGTCGGCCGACATGTTCCACGGGCTCGCGCCGTGGATGACGCGGTTGCCCGGGCGGCTGCTGCACACGAACATCATCGGATGCGCGATTTTCGCCGCCGTGTCGGGTTCGTCGGCCGCCACCTGCGCGACGATCGGCAAGATGACGCTGCCCGAGCTCGGGCGCCGCGGCTATCCCGACGGCATCGTGATCGGCACGCTCGCCGGCGCCGGGACGCTCGGGCTGCTGATCCCGCCGTCGATCATCCTGATCGTCTACGGCGTGAGCGCCGACGTCTCGATCGCGCAGCTCTTCGTCGCCGGGATCGTCCCGGGGCTGCTGCTCGCAGCGCTGTTCATGGGCTACATCGTCGTCTGGGCGCTGCTGCATCCCGGCCAGGTGCCGCAGGCCGACATCGTGCTCGGCCTGCGCGAACGGCTGTGGACGGCGCGGCACCTGATCCCGGTGGCGCTGCTCATCCTCGCGGTGCTCGGCGCGATCTACACCGGAGTCGCCACCGCGACCGAAGCCGCCGCGCTCGGCGTCGTCGGCGCACTGCTGCTGTCGGCGACGCAAGGCGCGCTCGATCGGCGCACCTTCGTCGATTCGCTGCTCGGCGCGACCCGTCTGTACTGCATGATCGCGCTCATCCTCGCCGGCGCGGCGTTCCTCACGCTCGCCATGGGCTACATGGGTCTGCCGCGCCACCTCGCCGAATGGATCGCCTCGCTCGGGCTCACGCGCTTCGAGCTCATCATCGCGCTCGCGCTCTTCTACATCGTGCTCGGCTGCTTCCTCGACGGCATCTCGATGGTGGTCCTCACGATGGGCGTGATCCTGCCCACCGTGCAGACGGCGGGAATCGACCTGCTGTGGTTCGGTGTCTTCATCGTGCTCGTCGTCGAAATGGCGCAGATCACCCCGCCGGTCGGCTTCAACCTGTTCGTGCTGCAGGGAATGACCGGCCGCCAGCTGCCGTGGATCGCGCGCCAGGCGTTTCCGATGTTCGTCCTGATCGTCGTCGCCGTGCTGCTGATCTACGCGTTTCCCGAGCTCGTCTCGTGGCTGCCGCGGCAGATGAAGGGCGTCGCGTAATCCCGGAGTGCAGGCGATGAGCGAGTTGCTGCGCAGCGCCGCGATCCGTCGCATCGAGGCGGCGGCGATGGCGGCCCTGCCCGCGGGAACGCTGATGGCGCGCGCCGCCGACGCGGTGGCCGAGGCGGCCGCGGCACTGGCCCGCTCGCTCGCGCCGCGACGCCCGATCCTCGCGTGGGTCGGACCCGGGAACAACGGCGGCGATGCGCTGCTTGCCGCGATGCGGCTGCGCGAGCACGGCTTCGCCGTGCGCGCGATCGCGCTCGACCCGCTGCACGAGCCGGGCGGCGATGCGGGCTCGATATGGCGGCGCGCGCGCGCGCAGGGCCTGGCGATCGAAGGGCCGGCGGCATGGACGACGCTTCTCGACGCGCAGTCGCGTCGATCCTCGGCCGGCATGCCGGGCGACGAGCGCGCGCCGATCGTTCTCGACGGCCTGTTCGGCATCGGTCTGCGGCGCGCGCTCGATCCGCCCGCGGCGTCGATCTGCGCAGCGCTCGCGCGGCTGGGCTGGCCGGTCGTCGCGGTCGACGTGCCGAGCGGAATCGACGCGGACACCGGCGCCGTGGCCGGTGCCGCAGCCGGCGGCGACGCCGTCGCGATCCGCGCGCGCATCACGGTGACGATGATCGCCGACAAGCCCGGACTGCACACCGGCGCCGCGCGCGACCACACCGGCGAGGTTCGCGTTGCCGACCTCGGCATCGGCGAAGCGACGCGCCGGCTCGCGCTCGCCGGCACGTCCGCCGGCGAGGTCGGACAACGCTTCGGCCGGGTCGCCGCCGCGGCCGCCGCGTTGCCGCCGCGCAGGCCGGACACCAGCAAGGGCAGCTACGGTTCGGTGCTGTGCTACGGCGGCGCCCCGCACCTGCGCGGCGCCGTCCTGCTCGCCGCACGCGGCGCGCAGGCGATCGGCGCCGGCCGCATCCACGTCGCAACGCCCGACGGCGAGTTGTTCGATCCCGGCCAGCCGCAATGGATGACGGCGGCACCCGAGACCGGATTCGACGGTTTCGATGCGGTGGCGATCGGATGCGGCCTGGGGATTTCGCCCGCGGCCCGGGCGAGCGTCGCGCGCGCGATCGCGCAGGCACGCGCGCTCGTCGTCGACGCCGATGCGTTGAACGCGCTCGCCGCCGACCAGACGCTCGCCCGCGCGCTCGCGCAACGACCCGGCGCCCGACCGTGCATCGTGACGCCGCACCCGCTCGAGGCCGCCCGTTTGCTCGCGACCACCGTCGCGC
>JAKFES010000222.1:0-6752 GCA_036675585.1 Burkholderiaceae bacterium | reverse complement strand
CCGCCATCGCGCCCGCATCGACGCCGCTGGCCGCGCCGGCGGCGCCCGTCGCCTCGCAGGCCCCGGCGGCGATCCGCGCGCCGCGCTTCGATGCGGCCTACCTGCGCAATCCGGCGCCCGAGTATCCGCGCGCGTCGCGCCGTCTCGGCGAGGAAGGGCGCGTCGTGCTGCGCGTTCGGGTCGAGCCCGACGGGCGTGCCTCGACGCTCGAAGTGCAGGCTTCCTCCGGATCGCCGCGGCTCGACGCCGCCGCGCTGCGTGCCGTTCGCCGTTGGAGCTTCGTCGCCGCGCGGCGAGGCGACCAAGCCGTCGCCGCGTGGGTGCTGGTGCCGATGGACTTCCGCCTCGAAGAAAGCTGACCAACCGGAGACGAACCGATGGGCGAGAGCCTGGGATTTGCCCATTTCCTGGAGCACGCCGACCCGGTCGCGTGGGTCGTTCTCGCGCTGCTGCTCGGCATGTCGATCGCGAGCTGGTACTGGATCGCCGCGAAGGGCCTGCATTGGCTGCGCCTGCAGCGCCGCTCGCGCTCGTTCCTGGCCGGTCTTTCGCCGACGCAGGGCTTCGACGCGCTGTCGCAGCGTGCGCGCACGACGAGCACGGACGATCCGTACGCGCGGCTGTTTCGCGAAGGCTTCGACGCGGTCGAGCGCCACCGCCGCTGCACGCTGTGCGGCGAGATCGACGCGGGGACGCCGCAGGCATTCCTCGCCCGGTCGCTGAAGCGCTCGATCGTGCACGAGCTGATTCCGCTGGACGCCGGCCAGACGCTGCTCGCCACCGTCGCGTCGACCGCACCCTTCGTCGGTCTGTTCGGCACCGTCTGGGGCATCTACCACGCGCTGCTCGCGATCGGCGACGCGGGCGCGGCCGGCCTGCAGGAAGTCGCCGGCCCGGTCGGCGAAGCGCTGATCATGACCGGGATCGGGCTGGCGGTCGCGATCCCCGCATCGATCGGGTACAACGCCTTCGCGCGCGCGCGGCGCAATCTGCGCGGCGGGCTCGAATCCTTCGCGCACGACCTGCTCGAGCTGCTCGAGACCGGGTCACCGCCGTCGCGCTGGGTGCACGCGGCGCCTCGCGACGCGGCGAAGCGCACGCCGGAGCCGACGACCCCTCGGGCCTTCGAGCCCGAACGGGCGGCCGAAGCGCCGGGCGGGCGCTGACGTGGCGTTCTCGCTGCTCGACGGCGATGGCGACGAGGAGCCGATCGTCGAGATCAACATGGTTCCGCTGATCGACGTGATGCTCGTGCTGATGATCGTGTTCATGGTCACGGCGCCGTTGCTCACGCACGCGGTCAAGCTCGAGTTGCCGCGCGCCGCGAGCACCGCACTCGACGTCGAGCACGAGGCGCTGCGCGTCGAGATCGACGCCGCGGGCACCACCTGGCTCGACGGCGAGGCGCTCGACGCCGTCGCGCTGGCGGCGCGCTTCGAGCAGGTCGCGCGCCGGGCGCCGGGCACCGAACTGCTGCTGCGGGCCGATCGCAGCACGCCGTACGAAACGATCGCGCGCGTGATGTCGCAGGCTTCGAGGAACGGAATCGCGCGGATCGGTTTCGTCACCGATCCGCGCGGTCCGGACGCGAAGCCGGAAGCGAACGCTCGTCAGTAGCGGGCGCTGACGCTCACGCGGATCGCGCGTGGCGAACCCGGCATGATGTTGTTGTTGCTGTGTGCCGAGGCGAAGTACGAGCGATCGAACAGGTTCTCGACGTTCAGTTGCAGATGCACGAGCGGCGACACTTCGTAGAAGAGCGCCGCGTCGATGCGCGCGAAGCCGGGCAGGCGCACGCGATTGTCGACCGAGGCATGGATGCCGCTCGAGGCGACGAACCCCATTCCCGCGCCCCATTTCTCGTCGAAGTCGTAGCGGTTCCACATCGAGAACGTGTGGCGCGGGACGTGCGCGAGGCGCGCGCCGGCGAGCACGGTCGCCGACTGCGTCCGCGTGATCTCGCCGTCCTGGTACGCGTAGCCGCCGATCACGCGCCAGGCCGGGCTCAGGCTGCCGGCGAGCGAAAGCTCGAGGCCCCGCGTGCGCTGGCCGTCGACCAGGATCGAACGCGTGGGATCCGACGGGTCGGCGACGGCGACGTTGGTCCGTTCGAGCCGGTAGAGCGCTGCGGTGGCGACGAGATTGCGCTCGAGGTCCCATTTCACGCCGAGCTCGACGTTGCGGAACGCTTCGGGGTCGAGCGTGCGGTTCGTCGCGTTCAGCGAGCTCAACTGGTCTCCGGCGCGCGGAACGTACGCCACGCTGTAGCTCGCGTAGATCGAAACCGGCTCGATCGGCTTGTAGACGAGCCCGGCGCGCGGGGAGACGAAGTCTATGGATGCAAGAATCATTCCTTTTCGGAACGACGAGAGGAAAACGCCCGACCGCGAAGCCGCGCGATGCACGCACGCCTGCGCCGCGTGCCTGCCGCTATAGTGTCCGGCTCACGATGACTCCCGCGTCGCGCCTTCGCGTGCCTGTGCCGATGTCCTTTCCTGTCGCGCTCCGTTGCGCCGACCCGGGGCGGTCGTGCGCATAGCCGTCGTCGGCCTCGGCGCCGTCGGCGGGCTCGTCGCGGCCGCGCTCGGTGGTGCCGACGACACCGCCGATCGCGTCTCGGCGCTTGCGCGCGGGCCGACGTTGCGCGCCGTGCAGCGGGACGGAGTGCGCGTCGTCGATCGACGCCGGCCCGATGCGCCCGATCGGGTCG
Source organism: Burkholderiaceae bacterium (assembly GCA_036675585.1). Taxonomy (GTDB): domain Bacteria; phylum Pseudomonadota; class Gammaproteobacteria; order Burkholderiales; family Burkholderiaceae_E; genus Zeimonas. The sequence goes on along the minus strand of JAKFES010000222.1, from coordinate 4,042 downwards.
TTCGGCTCCGCGTCTCCGATGATCCGGCGGCGCTGGGCCGGCAGGACGTGATCGTCCTCGCGGTCAAGGCAACGAGCCTCGCGGCGCTCGCGCCGACCCTCTCCCCGATGCTCGGCGCCGACACCGTCGTCGTCCCCGCGATGAACGGCGTGCCGTGGTGGTTCTTCCATGGCCTCGACGAAACGCTGGCCGCGCGGCGCTGGCGCTCGATCGATCCCGACGGCACGATCGCCCGCGCGCTGCCGGCGCGGCACGTGCTCGGCTGCGTCGTCCACCTCGCGTGCTCGGCGCCGCGCCCGGGTGTCGTCGAACGCGCGAGCGGCAACGCGCTGATCGTCGGCGAGCCGTCCGGGGGGACGAGCGAGCGCGTCGATCGGCTCGCCGGGTGCCTCGCGCGCGCGGGTTTCGACGCCTCGGTGTCGCCCCGGATCCAGCACGACGTCTGGTTCAAGCTCTGGGGCAACATGACGGTGAACCCGATCTCGGCGCTCACCGGCGCGACGACCGACCGCCTGCTCGACGATCCGCTGGTGCGCGCCTTCGTGACGGCGACGATGCGCGAGGCGGCAGCGGTGGGCGAACGGATCGGGCTGCCGATCGATACGACACCCGAGCAGCGCCACGAAGTGACGCGCCGCCTGGGGTCGTTCCGCACGTCGATGCTGCAGGATCTCGAGGCCGGGCGGCCGCTCGAACTCGACGCGCTGGTGGCGATCGTCGCCGAGATCGCGCGCGCCGTCGGCGTCGACACGCCGAACGTCGATGCACTGCTCGGTCTCGCGCGGCTGCACGCGCGCGTGCGCGGCCTGTATCCGGAGAAGGCTTCGTTCGATGACCCGCCACGTCAGTGAGACGCCCGCCACGCAGTTCCTTCGCCGCCATGGCGTGGCGTTCGGCGAGCACCCGTACGATTACGTCGAGCACGGCGGCACCGCCGAATCGGCGCGACAGCTCGGCGTCGACGAGCACGCCGTGATCAAGACGCTGGTGATGCAGGACGAGTCGGCGCGTCCGCTGGTCGTCCTGATGCACGGCGACCGCAAGGTCTCGACGAAGCGCCTTGCGCGCGAGATCGGCCGCACGAGCATCGTCGCCTGCGATCCGCGCACCGCGCAACGCCACAGCGGCTATCTGGTCGGCGGCACCTCGCCGTTCGCGCTGCGCAAGCCGATGCCGATCTTCGTCGAAGCGACCGTCCTCGAGCTGCCGGGCATCTACATCAACGGCGGACGGCGCGGCTATCTCGTATCGATCGATCCGCGCGTGCTCGTCGAGCGGCTCGCGGCGACGTGCGTGCACTGCGCGCTCGCCGACTGAAGCGCTTTCGCGCCGGCGCCCGGGCGGTACACTCGCGCCGAACCCGAAGCGGAAGATCTCATGCACACCGTGTATCTGCTCGTTGCGATCGTCCTCGCCTACGCGCTCGGCTCGATTTCGTTCGCCGTGCTCGTCAGCCGCGTCATGGGTCTGGCCGATCCGCGCAGCTACGGGTCGCGCAATCCCGGCGCGACCAACGTGCTGCGCACCGGCAACAAGGCCGCCGCGGCGCTCACGCTGTTTGGCGACGGTGCGAAAGGCTGGGTCGCGGTCGCGCTCGCGCGCGCCTTCGGGCCGCGCTACGGATTCGACGACGGCTCGATCGCGCTCGTCGCACTCGCCGTCTTCGTCGGGCACCTGTTCCCGGTGTTTCACCGTTTCCGCGGCGGCAAGGGTGTCGCGACTGCGGCCGGCGTGTTGCTCGCGCTGCACCCGCTGCTGGGCGTCGGCACCATCGCGACGTGGCTGCTGGTTGCGTTCTTCTTCCGCTATTCGTCGCTGGCGGCGGTCGTCGCCGCCGTGTTCGCGCCGCTGTGGGACCTGTTCCTGTTCGGTTTCGGGCCGATCGCGGTCGCCATCGCCGTGATGAGCGGGCTGCTCGTCTGGCGCCACCGCGCCAACCTCGCCAAGCTCGTGCAGGGAAAGGAGTCGCGCATCGGCAGCCGCTCGCGCGGTTGAGCGGGCGCAGCCCCGGCACCGCGTGCCGCCGCTACGGCTCGCGCACGGCTCATTCGGCGCGCACGGCGCTCATTCGGCGCGCACGGCGCTCAGGCGGCCGGCAGCGACTCGAGCGGCCAGCGCGGCTGGACGACGAATCCGCCGATCGAGCGTCCGTCGGGAACCGACGACAGCCCCGCGCGTTGCAGCCGCAGCGCTCCGGCGAGCGCGATCATGGCCCCGTTGTCCGAGCACAGGTCGGGCTCCGGGAAATGCACGCGCGCCCCGGTGTCCTCGCACGCGCGGGTCAGTTGCTCGCGCAGCCGCCGGTTCGCGCTGACGCCGCCCGCGACGACCAGGCGACGAAGGCCGGTCGCGTCGAGCGCGGCGATCGATTTCGCGACCAGCACTTCGACGATGGCGGCTTCCAGCTCGGCGGCCAGATCGGCGCGGGCCGACGCGTCGGCGAGTCCGCGGCGCGCCGCAGTGCTCACCGCGGTCTTCAGACCGCTGAAGCTGAAATCGAGGTCGCCCGAATGCAGCATCGGCCGCGGCAAGGGCACGCGACCGGTGTGCCCGGTGGCGGCCAGGCGCGCGATCGCCGGCCCGCCCGGGTAGCCGAGTCCGAGCAGCTTCGCGCTCTTGTCGAACGCCTCGCCGGCCGCGTCGTCGAGCGTGTCGCCGAGCAGCCGGTAGCGGCCGATGTCGGTGACCTCCATCAACTGCGTGTGCCCGCCCGAGACGAGCAGCGCGACGAACGGGAACGTCGGCGGATCCGCGGAGAGCAGCGGCGACAGCAGGTGGCCTTCGAGATGGTGCACGCCGATTCCCGGCACGCCGAGCGCGAACGCCATCGACGCGCCGATCCCGGCGCCGACGAGCAGCGCGCCGGCCAGCCCCGGCCCTTCGGTCCACGCGACGGCATCGATCGCGCTGCGCTCGACGCCGGCCCGTGCCAGCACCTGCTCGACCAGCGGCAGCACGCGGCGGACGTGGTCGCGCGAGGCGAGCTCGGGCACGACGCCTCCGTATCGCTCGTGCAGCGCGACCTGCGAATGCAGTGCCTGCGCGAGCAGGCCGCGCTCGGTGCAGTACAGCGCGACCCCGGTTTCGTCGCACGAGGTCTCGATGCCGAGGACTTTCATCGCGACGAGTATCGCACGCAGTCCGGAGCGCGCGCCGGGGCGCGGCGCGCGCCGGCCGACACTAGACGACGAGCAGAGCGAGGTCCGGCTGGTTGGCCGGCGAGTCGGCCGACACGACGCGGTTGCGCCCCGCGCGTTTCGCTTCGTAGAGCAGCTCGTCGGCGCGCGCAAGCAGTTGCGCCAGCCGCTGCCCGTGCTCGTGGATCGCCACGCCGATGCTCACGGTGATGGAGACCGTCGTGCCGTCGACCACGCACGGCTGGCTCGCGATGCGGTGTCGCAGTCGTTCGGCGGCGACGAACGCGTCGCGTTCGCGCTCGATCGGCACGAGCAGGCAGAACTCCTCGCCGCCGTAGCGCGCCGCGAGCGCCTCCGAGCGCGCGCCGCTGCGCAGCTGGCGTGCGCAATGGCGCAGCACCGTGTCGCCGGCCGCGTGCCCGTGCAGGTCGTTGATCTGCTTGAAATGGTCGATGTCGACCATCATCGCGGCAACCATTCGCCCCGACAGCCGGGTCGCCGCGAGCAAGGGTTCCCCGCGCTCGAACAGCACGCGGCGCGACATCAGCCGCGTGAGCGGATCGGTCGTCGCGAGCGCGCGCAACTCGTCGGCCATCCGCGTGTGCACGACGGCGAGCATCAGGCCGGTGATCGCCATCGGGATGAGCGCGCCCAGCGCCATCGTCACCAGCTCGGTCGACTCGACGTTCGATGCGGCGCCGGAGACCGACTGCGGGTCGCGAACGGCGAAGCTTGCGTGCGCCAGCAGGACGACCGCGTACGCGACACCGGCGACGACGAGCACGCGCCGCAGTGCATCGGCAGCCGGGTCGCGCGCACGCGCGACGCGCACGGTCGTGAGCAGCACCGCCATCGAGACGAGGCCGGCGGTGAACAAGGTGCGCAGCGCGCCGTCTTCGCGGATC
>JAKFES010000252.1:0-6793 GCA_036675585.1 Burkholderiaceae bacterium | reverse complement strand
CAGCGCAGCCGAGGCGGGGGAAGTCGGCGAGCACTGTTCGAGCTCCGAGGCGCAAGCCCCGAAGGGGCGCCGCGACGAGGGCGAGCTGCGCAGCCGCCCGCCTCGGCGAGCAGCGCAGGGGACCCCGAAGGGGCGGCTTCGTCGTCGCCTGCGAGCGCATGCGGCACCTCGGCGTGCCGCTGGAGAGGCGTCCACCAAGATCCGATCGAATTCACTCGCGCTCGAGCTTCTGCAGCGACTGCCGGAACTGCTTCGCGCGTTCGACGTAGCGCGCAGCGGCGCTGCGAAGTTGGGCGGCCTGCGCGTCGGTGAGCGTGCGCACGATGCGGCCGGGCGAGCCGAGGACGACGCTGCGCGGCGGAATCTCCTTGCCTTCGGCGATGAGCGCGCCGGCGCCGATCAGGCATTCGCTGCCGATCTTCGCGCCGTTGAGCACGACGGCCTGGATGCCGATGAGCGAGCCGTCGCCGATCGTGCAGCCGTGCAGCATCGCCTGGTGGCCGATCGTGACCGCGGCACCGACGACGAGCGGGTGTCCGGGGTCGGTGTGCAGCACGCAGCTTTCCTGCACGTTGCTGCCCACGCCGATCCGGATCGGCTCGTTGTCGCCGCGCATCGTGGTGTGGAACCACACGCTCGTGTCTTCGTCGAGCTCGATCGAGCCGATCAGGTCGGCCGAGTCCGCGATCCACGCGCTCGGATGGATGCGGGGGGCGCGTTCGCCCAGTCGATAAATGGCCATGCCGGATGCTTCCTTCATTTAGGGGACGATGACCGAGTGTACGCAACGGTTGTTGGCATCGGCGCGCGCGCACGAGCCTACATTGGACCCGCCCTGCGTACCGACGGAGTCGAGCGATGGACACGTTCTCCCTGGTGGCGTCTGTCGGGCAACCCGCGCGCCGCGCGCGCATCGTGCCGCTGTGCGTGGCGGCGGCACTCGGCGCCTGGCTGGTTCCCGGTGCGACCCAACAGATCCCGACCTCTCCCGAGCAGGTCGCCCGTCCGGGCGGCACGATCCCCGGCGCACCGAAGCTCGCGCTGGTCAAGGTGGCCGACGGCTTCAACGATCCGGTCGGCGTGACCGCGGCGAACGATGGATCGGGGCGCATCTTCGTCGTCGAACGCGTCGGGCGCATTCGCGTCGTAAGCCGCGACGGCAAGGTCGCTCCGGAGCCGTTCCTCGATCTGACCAACTTCAATCCCCTCGGCTCGGACGTGCAGACCGGATTCGTCGAGCAAGGGCTGTGGTCGATCGCGTTCCATCCGAAGTTCCGCGAGAACGGCTTCGTCTACGTGCATTACGCGTCGCTGCCGTTCAACGGCGCGTCGATGATCGTGCGCTTCACGGTCGACCGCGCGAGCCCCGACCGGATCACCAAGGAGCAACTGACGAAGTCGGCCAAAGTGCTGATGAACATTCCGCAGCCGTACTACAACCACTACGGCGGGATGATCGCCTTCGGCCCGGACAACAAGCTGTACATCGGCAAGGGCGACGGCGGCTGGGAAGGCGATCCGCTGAACGCGGGCCAGGATCTCACCGTGCTGTGGGCGAAGATCCTGCGCATCGACGTCGATACGCCCGACGACGTCCCGTACGCGATCCCCAAGGACAATCCGTATGCGCGCGCCGACGTGCCGCAACTGATGTCGCTGTTCGGGATCACCGAGCAGGGCTTCGCGGCGAACCAGATCCGGTCGCGGCCGGAAACCTGGGCGTGGGGGCTGCGCAATCCGTACTCGTTCCATTTCGATCGCAAGTCGGGCGACCTGTTCATCGCCGACGTCGGCCAGAACCACTGGGAGGAAATCGACTGGCAGCCGTCGTCGTCGAGTGGCGGCGAGAACTACGGCTGGAAGTTCAACCAGGCGTCGCATTGCCATCCGACGACGGGCCCCGGCGAGAAATGCCCGATCGTCGGCGTGCTGCCGGTGGCCGAGTATCCGCACCAGGAGCCGTATCCGGGCGCCGAGAAGCTCAAGACCGGATGGGGTTGTTCGGCGCAGGGGCTGGGCGTCGCCAACTACGCCGGGATGAACAAGACCTACCTGGTCGGCGACTGGTGCTCCGGACGGCTGTTCGGCGTCGCGTGGGATCCGGGCGCGTCGAAATGGCAGATGCAGGAACTGCTGCAGACGACGCTGCAGTTCACCGCGGGCAACGTCGACGCCGATGGCAACGTGCTCGCGCTGAACTGCGTGTGCTTCTACACGGAGGACAAGGGTCCGACGGCGAACCCGCCCGGCGCGCTGTGGCGCATCCTGCCGGCCGACCAGGTGCCCGCGGGAGCCGAGGTTGCGCGCACGCGCCCGGCCTCGTAGCGCGAACTCCGGCGTGCCCGCCGCCGTGCCCGGCACCGCCCGGCCCGCGGCGGCGTGCCGTCGGGTCTGGCTGGGCGGCGTTGCCGCGGTGTTCGTCTCGGTCGCGCCGGCGGGCGCCTGCGCGGAGAAGCCGGTGTTTCGCCATCCGTTCGACGGGGCGCCGATCCAGGTGCCCGAGGTCGCCGACCCGACGCCGGCGCTCGTGCAGTTCAAGCAGACCGGGGCGAACGCGTATCGCGACGAGCCGGCCGCACTCGCGCGCGGACGGGCGCTGTACGAACAGTGGTGCCAGGTGTGCCACAACGTCGACGGCAGCGGAAAGATGTGCCCGGCGCTGGTCGGCACCGAGCACGTCTATCCGCAGACGTCGACCGATACGGGGATGTTCGCGATTCTCCAGGCCGGCGCTTCGGGCGCGATGCAGTCGTTCGCCGATCGTATCGAGCAGGACGACATGCTGAAGCTCATCGCATACGTGCGCAGTCTCGACCGGAAATGACGGTGCGATCCTCCGGGCGCGGTCGGCGGAACGGGGCTCGCGCGTGCGCGTCGCGCGCGTGGATCGTGGGCACGTTGCGCTGCCTGGTCGCGACCGCGGCTGCGGTCGCTTCGGCGGCGTTCGCGCAGGCGGACGGCGCAGCGGCGGCGGGCGCCGAGCGCAGCGGTGCCGATGGCGGCGCCGGCGCGCTGGCCGACGTCGTCGTCACCGGATACCGCGTGCCGACGCTGCAGCGCGAGGCGGCCGACAGCGTCACGATCGTCTCGCGCGAGCAGATCGAGCGCTACGGGCTGTCGAGCGGCGCCGACCTGTTCCGTCAGGTGCCCGGGTTGCAGGTCGACCAGCTCGGCGGACCGGGCGGACTCAGCTCGCCCTACATCCGCGGCAGCGATCCGAACCACGTGCTCGTGCTGATCGACGGCGTGCGCGTGAACGATTCGACGAACGCGCGCGGCGGCGGCTTCGATCTGTCGAACCTCGATCCGCATCAGATCGAGCGCGTCGAGGTGCTGCGCGGCGCTGCGTCGTCGGTCTACGGGGCCGACGCGATGGGCGGCGTCATCAACATCGTGACGCGCGGCACCGCGAAGGACGAGCCCGTCGCCGAGGCCGGCGCAGGCATCGGCGGCCACGACTTCCGTCGGCTGCACGGTCGTGTCTCCGGCGGGACCGACACCGCGCGCTTCTCCCTGGGTGCGTCGCGCCTGCGCGACGGCAGCGACTCGATCGGCGGGGCGATCGACCGGAAGGCGTTCACCGGATCGGCGCGTTTCGCGCTCGGCGCAGCGGGTGGCATCGACCTCGACCTGCGGCACAGCGAGCGCGACAGCACGAGCTTTCCGGAGGACAGCGGCGGGCTGCGGCTGGCCGAGATCCGCAGTCTCGATCGAAAGCACGCGAGCGATACCGGCTACAGCATCCGCGCGCACTGGAACTTCGGCGAGGCGGCGACGCTGAACGGCGCGCTCACCCATTACCGGCGCGCGGAGGACATCGATTCGCCGGGCGTCGCGCCGGGCGTGCGCAGTCCGATCGGCCTGCCGGCCGCCGTCTCGCGCACCGACTACGAACGCGACAACGCACTGGCGAACGTCGTCTTCCATTACCCGCAAGGCAGCGAGCTGGCGCTGGGCGCGGAGCTCCAGCGCGAGCACGGCGTGAACCGGACCGTCTACACGCTGTTCGGCATGCCGCTGCCCGCCGATTTCGACCTCCAGCGCGACACCCGCTCGGGCTTCGCCGAGTTCAAGTGGCTGGCGAGCGAAGACTGGGTCCTGCGTGCCGGAATCCGGCGCGACTGGGTCGACGGCATGGGTGCGGACACCAGCCCGAGCGCCGGCGTTCGCTACCACGTGCGATCGACCGGCGGTTCGCTGCGCGCGAGCTACTCGGAAGGATTCAAGCCGCCGAGCTTCTTCGCGCTCGGATTGCCGGTCGTGCTGAGCGGCAACCCGGACCTGCGCGCCGAGCACAGCAAGGGCGCTGCGATCGGCTACGAGCAACCCTTCGCCGACGGCACGTCGAACGCGGCGGTGACGCTGTTCCGGACGCGCTACACCGATCTCGTCACGTTCGACAATGCGTTGAACCAGCTCGTCAACGCCGACACGGTCGACGTGCGCGGCGCCGAGTTCGAGTTCCGGTACCGGCCGACCGACACGCTGTCGCTGGCCGCGCATTTCACGCGCCTGCTCACGCGCGTGCGCGACAGCGACGAGCCGCTGCGCCAGCGCCCCGGCAAGCGCGCGGGGTTCCGCCTGTCGTGGTCGATCGACGACCGCTCGCAGCTCAGCTGGAGCACCGAGTACGCCGGCGACGTCTTCGACTCGTCGATCCCGACCGGAAACCGGATGCTGCCGACCTATGTGCGCAGCGACCTGGCTTTCGCGTACCGCGTGCGCAAGTGGCTGCGCGCGGTGGCCGCCGTCGACAACGTCTTCGACAAGCGCAACGAGTCGTACGTCGGCTTCGTCGCTCCGGGGCGCCGCTTCCGGCTCGATCTCACGATGTCGTTCTGACGGTCGCCGCCTCGCTGCGCGCCTGCTCGCGCTTGCGCAGGACCGCGCGCTGGACCTTGCCCGTCGTCGTCATCGGCAACTCGTCGAGAAACTCGATCTCCTTCGGATATTCGTACGGCGCGAGCTTGCCGCGCACGTGCTGCTGCAGCGCCTCGACCAGTTCGCTGCAGGCGCGGTGGCCGGGTGCGAGGACGACGAAGGCCTTCACGAGGTTGCCGCGTTCGGCGTCCGGCTTCGGCACCACTGCCGCGTTGGCGACGGCCGGGTGGCCGATCAGGCAGTTCTCGATCTCGCTCGGTCCGATCCGGTAGCCGGCCGCCTTGAACATGTCGTCGGCGCGTCCGCCGTACCAGAGGTAGCCGTCGGGGTCGGCGGTGGCGAGGTCGCCGGTGCGGCACCAGTCGCCGCTGTACTTCGCGCGCGTCGCCTCGTCGTTGCGCCAGTAGCCGAGAAACAGCACCGGGTCGGGGTCGCCCTGGCGATCGAAGCGGTGCACGGCGATTTCGCCCAGTTGCCCGGCCGGCAGCTCGTTCCCGTCGTCGTCGAGGATCGCGATCCGGTGGCCGGGGTAGGGACGTCCGATCGACCCCGGCCGCGCCGGCCAGTGCAGCGACGAGTTGCCGACGATGTAGTTGGCCTCGGTCTGTCCGAAGATCTCGTTGACCGTGACGCCGACGGCATCGCGGCACCAGTCGAACAGCGCATCGCCGACCGCTTCGCCGCCGCTCATGATCGCGCGCAGCGCGAGCCGGTGGCGTTTCCGCGGCTCGGCTTCGTGCTTCATCATCATCTTCAGCGCGGTGGGAAAGAGGAACGCGTTCGTCACCCGGTGCCGCTCGAGCAACTCGAACGCACGGTCGGGGGTAAACCGGCCCGCGTGCGCGACGATCGGGCGCCCGAAATACAGCGTCGGCATCAACGCGTCCATCAGTCCGCCGGTCCACGCCCAGTCGGCCGGCGACCAGAAGACGTCGCCGTCGCGCGGGAACCAGTTCTGCGACGCGACGAAGCCGGGCAGGTTGCCGATCAGCGTGCGGTGCGCGATCAGCGTGCCTTTGGGCGGGCCGGTCGTCCCGCTCGTGTAGATCAGCACCGCCGGGTCGTCGGCGTGCGTCTCGACCGCCTCGAAACGATCGCTCGCCGCGGCGAGCAGCGCGCGGTAGTCGTGTTCGCCGGTGGCGAGGGCGTTCGCCCCGGGGCGTCTCGTGGCCGGGGGGCTCGTGCGTCGCGCGCCTTTCGCGCCCGCCGCTTCGTCGTCGAGCACGATCAGGTGCCGAAGCGAATCGCCGCGTGCCGCGCGCATCGCGTCGGCGTGCTGCGCGCCGACGATCGCGATCGTCGTTTCGCTGTGGTCGAGCCGGTAGCGCAGCGCCTCGGGTCCGAAGAGGATCGACAGCGGCATCGCGACCGCGCCGAGCGAGTGGATCGCGACGTGCGCGACGACGGTTTCCGGGCGCTGCGGCAGAACGATCGCGATCCGGTCGCCGCGCCGCACGCCGAGCGCGCGCAACGCGTTCGCCAGCCGGTTGCCTTCGCGGCGCAGATGCCGGTACGAGACCCGTTCGGTGCGGCCGTCGCCATGGTCTACGATGAGGGCGGTACGCCTCGCGTCGGCCGCCCAGCGCGTGCAGCAGGCCTCGGCGAGGTTGAATCGTTCGGGCACGTGCCAGCGGAACGCCGAATACAGGGACTCGTAGTCGTCGCGTGCGGCGATTCTCATGCGTGCCTCCTCGTTCTTCTCGGTTTTCGGTCGGGCGGGGCCCTTCGGGAGTGCTTATTGTGCCCAGTTCCGCCGACGCCGACCTCTATCGCCCGCAACGCGCAAGTCGTTCGCTCCCGCACACCGTGCGCGGGTTGCGCTACCACCTTCGCTGCTGGGACGCGGCCGAAGCGCAGGCCGGTGCCGCGCGAACGGTGTTCCTGCTGCATGGCTGGATGGACTCGTCGGTCT
>JAKFES010000122.1:0-6808 GCA_036675585.1 Burkholderiaceae bacterium | reverse complement strand
ACGGCCCCTTCTGCTAGCATGCGCAGCGTCTTTCGCCTTGCAGAACATCGCCCGTTCCAGCCGCCTTTCCCTGCTCCCAGCCCGTCCGAATGGCCAGCCGCCAGCAGTTGTCCGATTTCCTCGCCGGAATCGAGCGGCGGGCGTTCAAGCAGTCGTTCTACGCCGTGCGCGACACCGACGCGGCGCTCGACATCGTGCAGGACGCGATGCTGCGGCTGGCCAGCCGCTACGCCGAACGCCCGGCCGACGAGCTGCCGATGCTGTTCCATCGGATCCTGCAGAACGTGATCACCGATCACTTCCGCCGCCAGCGCGTGCGCAACCTGTGGACGACGCCGCTGTCGTCGCTGCAGAGCGACGAGGGGCACGAACAGGGCGAAGCCGACGTGCTCGAGATGCTCGATCGGCACGACGGCGCCGACGAGACCGCCGGCTCGGTCGAGCGTGCGCAGCTGCGATCGATTCTCGACGAAGAGATCGCCCGGCTGCCGCGCCGTCAACGGGAGGCCTTCCTGCTGCGTTACTGGGAGGATCTGAACGTTGCCGAGACGGCGCTCGCAATGGGCTGTTCGGAAGGAAGCGTGAAGACGCATTGTTCGCGCGCAGCGCATGCCCTCGCCGAGGCCCTGGCCGCCCGCGGAATCACCCCATGAACGAACGAGACTTCGCCCGCTTCGTGCGCCGTGCGCTCGACGAATCGACCGAGCGCCTGCCGGTCCGCATCACGCATCGCCTGGCTCGGGCGCGCGCCGCCGCCGTCGCGTGCGCGTCCGCTGCCGAACGGGCCCGGCGCGCGACGCCGATCGCAGCGCGCCTCGAACGCCGCCGCGACGCCGACCCCGCCGCGCGCGCACCGCGCCTGTGGTGGCGCCTGGCGGCCGTCGTCGTGCCGATCGTCGTGCTCGGCGCCGGCCTCGTCGGCATCGCCGCGTGGCAGACGCAGCAGCGCGCCGACGATCTCGCCGAGCTCGATGCGGCGATGCTCACCGACGACGTGCCGATCTCCGCCTACGCCGACCGCGGTTTCGGCGTCTACCTGCAGAACGTATCGCAACAGCAACGGGTCACCGAGCCATGACCGGTTCGTTCGCCCCCGGTGCCCGCACGGCCCGGCAGCGGCTGCTGTTCGCCGTGCTGGTCGCGCTCGCCGTGCTGGCGGGCCCGAAGCCGCTTCTCGCCGCCGACGACGCGCCGCCGAAGCGCGCGTCGCTGCTGCCGCTCGTGCAGCCGCTGTGGAGCGAGCTCACGGCCGGGCAGCGCACCGTGCTCGAGCCGTTCGCCGAGCAGTGGAACGGCTGGTCGGCCACCGAGAAGCGCAGCTGGGTCGCCCTCGCCGACCGCGTTCCCCGCATGTCCGACGAAGCGCGCGAGCGCGCCGCCCGCCGCGTGCGCGAATGGGCCGAGCTCACGCCGGAGCAGCGCCGGCAGGCGCGGCAGAACTACCGGATCGCCAAGCGCCTGTCGCCCGAGAAACGCCAGGCACAGTGGGAGCGCTACCGCGAGCTGACGCCCGAGCAGCGCTCGGTGCTGCGCACCAGCGGATCGACCAGCAATACCGCCGCGCGCCACGCGGGCGCGCGCACCGGGCTGGCGAAGGAAGCGGCGCAGCCGCTCTCCGACATCGTCGAGCGCAACCGCAAGCGGCCCGCCGAACGCCGGCGCCGGATCTACTACTGATGCGCGCGCAGCCGCTCGCACCGGCGGCCGATCCGTGGCGCCGGCTGATGGGCTTCACCTACGAGGCGATCATCCTGTTCGGCGTCGTCTGGTTCGCCGACTACGCGTTCTCGGCGCTCACGCAGTTCCGCGGCCACCCGGGCGCGCTGCGCACCGCGTTCCAGTGGTTCACGCTCGCGGTGCTCGCGCTGTATTTCACCGGGTTCTGGAGCCGGGGGCGGCGCTCGCTGCCGATGAAGACGATGTCGCTGCAACTGCAAACGCGCGACGGCGGCGAGCTGTCGCCGTGGCGCGCCTTTGCCCGCTTCGCCGCCGCCGCGGCGCTGGCGATCGGCGCGCTGGCGGCCGGGCACTTCGTGCACGCATCGCTGTACGGGCTGCTCTTCGTGCCGTACGGCTGGACGCTGTTCGACCGCGACCGACGCGCGCTGCACGACGTGATCGCCGGCACGCGCCTGGCGCGCGTCGACCCGTCGCCCGCGCTGCGCTCGGTCGACGTCTGATCAGACCTTCACGCAGTCGACGTAATAGCGCAGCAGCCCGGCCTCGGGCTCGACGACGAGGCCGTGCACGTCGGTCTCGAAGCCGGGGAAGCGCGCGTTGAAGTCGCGCGCGAACTTCAGGTAATCGACGATCGGCCGGTTGAAGCGCTCGCCCGGAATGAGCAGCGGAATGCCCGGCGGATACGGGGTGACGAGCATCGTCGTGATGCGCCCTTCGAGTTCGTCGATCGGAACGCGGTCGATGCGCCGGTGCGCCAGGCACTCGAACGCCTCCGACGGACGCATCGCCGGCTGCATGTTCGACAGGTACATCTCGGTCGTGACGCGCGCGATCCCGTAGCGGCGATACTGCTCGTGGATCTGCGACGCGAGATCGCGCAGCCCGACGCGCTCGTAGGCCGGGTACGCCTGCACGAACTCGGGCATCACGCGCCACAACGGCTGGTTCGTGTCGTAGTCGGTCTTGAACTGCTGCAGCTCGGTGACGAGCGTGTTCCAGCGCCCCTTCGTGATGCCGATGGTGAACATCACGAAGAACGAGTACAGGCCGGTCTTCTCGACGACGACTCCATGCTCGGCCAGGTACTTGGTGACGATCGACGCGGGAATCCCCGACGGCGCGAAATGGCCGTCCATGTCGAGCCCGGGCGTGACGATCGTCGCCTTGATCGGGTCGAGCATCGTGAACTGCGACGCGAGCCGGCCGAAGCCGTGCCAGGGATCGTCCGAGTGCAGGTACCAGTTCTCGCGCGGTCCGATCCCGGTCTCGGCGAGGTCTTTCGGGCCCCAGACCTTGAACCACCAGTCGTCGCCGAACTCGTCGTCGACCTTGCGCATCGCGCGACGGAACTCGAGCGACTCGAAGATCGATTCCTCGACCAGCGCGGTGCCGCCGGGCGGCTCCATCATCGCCGCCGCGACGTCGCACGAAGCGATGATCGCGTACTGCGGGCTCGTCGACGTGTGCATCAGGAACGCTTCGTTGAAACGATGCCGGTCGAGCTGGCGGTTCACCGGATCCTGCACGAGGATCTGCGAGGCCTGCGACAGGCCGGCGAGCAGCTTGTGCGTGGACTGCGTCGAGAAGATCGTCGATTCGGGGCTGCGCGGACGGTCGGGGCCGATCGCGTGGAACTCGTGATAGAACGGGTGGAACGCCGCGTGCGGCAGCCACGCTTCATCGAAATGCAGGTTCTCGATGTAGTTGCCGAGCGTGCGCTTGATCGTCTCCACGTTGTACATCACGCCGTCGTAGGTCGACTGCGTGATCGTCATCACGCGCGGGCGCGCGCTCTTGTCGGCGATCAGCGGATTGGCGTCGATCTTGCGCTGGATGTTCGCCGGGTCGAACTCCTCGAGCGGGATCGGCCCGATGATCCCCAGGTGATTGCGCGTCGGCTGCAGGAAGATCGGAATCGTTCCGGTCATCGTGATCGCGTGCAGGATCGACTTGTGGCAATTGCGGTCGACCAGCACGACGTCGTTGTTGCCCACCGTCGCGTGCCAGACGATCTTGTTCGACGTCGACGTGCCGTTGGTCACGAAGAACAGATGATCGGTATTGAAGATGCGCGCCGCGTTGCGCTCCGAAGCGGCCACCGGCCCGGTGTGGTCGAGCAGCTGGCCGAGCTCGTCGACCGCGTTGCACACGTCGGCGCGCAGCATGTTCTCGCCGAAGAACTGGTGGAACATCTGCCCGACCGGGCTCTTCAGGAACGCCACGCCGCCCGAATGCCCGGGGCAGTGCCACGAATACGATCCGTCGTGCGCGTAGGCGACGAGCGCCTTGAAGAACGGCGGCGCGAGCGAGTTCAGGTAGTTCGTCGCCTCGCGGATGATGTAGCGCGCGACGAACTCCGGCGTGTCCTCGAACATGTGGATGAAGCCGTGCAGCTCCTTGAGCACCGCGTTCGGGATGTGCTGCGAAGTGCGCGTCTCGCCGAACAGGAAGATCGGGATGTCGGCATTGCGCCGGCGCGTCTCGGCGATGAACTTGCGCAGCTCGGTGACCGCCGCCGGCTCGCCGTTCACGTTCTCGGTCAGCTCTTCGTCATCGATCGAGACGATGAATGCCGAAGCGCGCGCCGCCTGGTTCGCGACCATCGTCACGTCGGTGTACGTGAACCCGCCGACGACTTCCCAGCTCTGCTCCTCGATCGCCTTGGCCAGCGCGCGGATGCCCAGGCCGCTGGCGGAATCTGCTTTCCAGTCCTCGTCGATGATGATGATCGGGAAACGAAACTTCATTGATTGACCTTGCGGAGATCGCGACGCACGAACCGAGGCCGCAAGTAAAGCACAACCGGACCCCTCGGGCTGCGGGGCGCGGCGCGGCGGCAACAACGGGCCGCCGTGCGTCCGGTGCGACGCGGGGCTCATTGACGAGTCCGCAAGAAACGCGCCGCTCAGGCGCTGGCGAGCACGACGTCGACCCAGTAGTTCGAGGCGTTCCACGTGTTGGTGGGGAACGCGCTCGCGCCGTACACATACACGCCGTTGCCGCCCTCGACGAGCGGGCTGGCGGGTGCGTGCAAGGGTCCGACGTCGATGCCCTGCGACGCGAAGTAGCCGGTGTCCGCCGAATAGAAGCCCGTCGGCGTGTGGTACGAAGCGACGTAGGTCTGGCCCGCCTGCACCGGGACCGGCGTGGCGAAATCGGCCTGCTGCCAGCCGCTCGCCGTTTCGCCGGTGAAATTGGTGGTCGCCAGCCGGGCACCGGTCGCCGTCCACACGCTCCCCACGTGCGCACCCGTGTCCTGCGAGCCCTTGTAGAACCGCACGGCGGTGACGACGGCGTCGATGTCGGAGCGGAACTGCACGCCGAGCTCGACCGGGTTCGGATCGTTGACGTTGACCAGCGCCGGGACGTCGGTGGAAGCGAACAGGCTCCAGGGTTCGGCGACTTCCTGCACGGCGACCGTCACGCTCGCGGGCGATGGCTGCACGTTCAGGCTGTCGTCGATCGCGCGCGCCGCGATCGCGATCGACCCGGGCGCCGACGGGCGCCAGTCGTAGGTCCAGTTCTCCCGGCCCGTCGCCGGGTGCCAACTGGCGCCGTTGTCGACCGATATCTCGACGCCGCCGACCCGACCGCCGGTGTCGGAGGCCGTGCCCGTGATCGTCACCGTCTGCCCGGCCCGGACGGGGTCACCCGAGGTCGGCGTCGAGATCGACGAAACGGGAGCGACCGTATCGGTCGACGCCGTCGCGCGCGCCAGGTTGGACTGGATCGAATCGGGCTGGATGCCCATGTCGGCGAACAGATTGACCGTCGCCTGCTGCATGCGCGGATCGACGACCGAAGGCTCGTTGATGTGATCGCTGTCGAGCCCCCAGGTCCAGCGCGTCGTGCCGGCGCCGAACACGATCGCCCCGCTCGGCGCGCGATACATCGTCAGGTTGTGGGTCGCGTCGCCCGGCCCCGTCGTGTTGCCGTAATCGAGCAGATATTGCGTCACGCCGAGGTTGGTCGTCGACAGCCGGATCGAGCCTTCGGGGCGAAAACCGTTGTCGCGATCTTCGTCCCATTCGTAGCCGAGCACGTTCGGGGTCAGCGACGCGGTCTGCCCGGCCGCCAGATTGGCGACGCTGGTGTCGCGCCAGAAGCGCATCTTGCCGTCGGCGGCCGGAACCTGGATCGTGTCCAGCCGGTACGAATCGACCTGGAAGATCGTGCCGGTCAGTTGATTCTCCGGCCGTCCGCCATCGCTCGGCGGACTGAAACGCGGATCGCGCCAGGTTCCGGTCCACTCGGGGCTCGGATCGATCTTGCCGTTCGACCAGGTTTCCTTGTAGCTGACGAGCGTGCGGTGGTCGTCCTCCCAGCGCGTCTTCCAGTAGACCTCGTTGCCGCTGAAGAACGCCAGATGCACACCGGCATCGCGTGCGGCCTGGATGTTGGCGCGTTGCTGGCCCGACCAGTATTCGTCGTGCCCGACGGACAGGAACGCCTCGTGTTCGAGCAGTTCCTGGCCCCTGCGATCGGTATCGACGCCGGTCGTGTAGCTGACGTTGTATCCGTTGGCCTCGAGCCAGCGGATCATCGGATACTCGGCGTCGAACAGCGGCACGTTGACCGAGTTCGTCGCCGACCCGAACGGGCGGTTGTAGCTGATCTTGTGCGCCTGCGTCGGCGACGCGGGTGTGCCGGTGTAGAAGTTCTCGCCGCCCCACAGGTTGTACGCCTGCCAGGTCGTGTCGGCGGTCTGGAACAGCATCTCGGAGCGGCCGTCGTCGTCGCGCACCACGAAATACATGTGGTTCTCGCCGAGCGTGCCGTCCTCGCGCACCAGATGCGCGACGTAGACGCCCGACACGGCGTCGGTCGGAACGTTCCACGACGCGGAGACGCTCCAGTTGCCCGCATCGGTCAGTCCGTCGGGGCCCTCGATCGGCGCCGGCTGCCGGGTGATCGACGTGGGCTCGATCGTGGTGACGTAGCGCGCGCCGTTGCCCTGGTAATACCCCATCCGGTAGATGTCGATGCGGTAGTCGCTCGCAACGGTATTGACCTTGAAGTCGATGGTCTGGCCCTGGTCGACGCTGATATCGGTGGCGAAGCCCTCGATGGCCGTGGTCGGGCCGTTGATCCCCCACACGCTTTGCGGCGTTCCCGGTTTCTGGTTTTC
>JAKFES010000251.1:0-6874 GCA_036675585.1 Burkholderiaceae bacterium | reverse complement strand
AAAGCGCGCACTCGGCGTTGCAAATGCTCGCCGTGGCCCCGCCACGGCTGCGCTTTGCGCCTGGATTGCGCGCTTTTTTCGGGCTCACGCGGGGACGATCGTAGTGTGAACAGGCCCTAGAACGTTCCGCGATACAGCGCGCAGCCGCGGCACACGTCGGGCGGCGAGTCGCTCGCCAGCGCGCTGCGGAACGCGTTCGCGTCGTCGCCGTGCCAGCGTGCGGCGAGCCCCGGCGAGCGCGGATCGAAGACGTTGCCGAAACTCGCGCGGTCGGCCGTGGCGACCATGCAGCACGGCAGCAGCTCGCCGGCCGCGGTGACGTACAGCTGCTCCCACGGCCAGCGACAGCGCGGCACCGATTCGTCGCGCGGCGTTGCCTCGGGCTGCGCTTCGGCGAGCCGCGGCAGGTGCAGCCGCAAGCCGAGCGCGGCGGCCAGCGAGCGGGCGCGCTCGAACACGCCTTCGGCGTGCGCGAGGTCGCCGGGGTGCAGTTCCGCATCGCGTACGTAGTCGCGGATCGGGATGTAGCCGGGCGCGAGGTCGCGCTGCTCGAGGTCGCTCGACAAGCGCTGCACGAGCAGCTCGTCGACTCCGTGGTCGTGCAGCAACCCGACGAGCGCGGGCAGTTCGTCGATGTTGCTTCGCATCAGGACCATCACGCCGCGCACCTCGAGCGCGCTGCCGGCTGCATCGCGCGCCTGCGTCAGCCGGTCGAGATTGCGCAGCACCTTGTCGAACGACGCCTTGCGCCGGATCGATTCATAGACCCGGGCGCTGGCGCCGTCGAGCGACACCGAGAGCGCGGCGAGCCCGCTGTCGATGCAGCGGCGCGCTCGCGCCGGCGTGAGCAGCGTGAGATTGGTGTTCGCCGAGACGCGGATTCCGCGCGCCGCGGCGAGCGCAACCATCGCGAAGAAATCCGGGTGCAGCATCGGTTCGCCCAGGCCCTGCAGATGCAGCGTCTCGAGCGTCGGCATCTGATCGAGCAGCGTGCGGAACCGGTCGACGGACATCTCGCCGACCGTGTCGATGCGATCGTTGACCGTGCACATCCGGCAGGCGAGATTGCAGCGCCCGATCGGCTCGATCTGTGCGAAACGCGGCAATGGGGGATCCGGACCGTACCGGGGGGCGCTCATGGGCAAGCGGCGGCGCAATCGCCGTACCCGCCGGGCGCGACCCGGCGCGGGTCACGCCTCGTCGCGCAGCGCTTTTTCCTGCAGCGCGAGGGCGTCGACGATCGACGCTTCGCCGTGCGGGCGCACCAGCCGCGCGAGTTCGCGGCCGTTGCCGAGAAAGACGAGCGTCGGCCACAACTTGACGCCGAACGAGCGGCCGAGCCGACGCCCCGGGCCGTCTTCGATCTTCAGGTGCCGCACGCCCGGGTAATGCGACAGCGCCGTCTGCAGGATCGGCTGGACGCGCCCGCAGTGGCCGCACCACGGCGTGCCGAACTCGAGCAGCGTCGCGCCGTCGAGCGCATCGACTTCCGCGCGCGAGGGTTCGCGCGCCGCGTAATCCCGGTTCATTGTCATGCGCGATCGGCCAGCAAGCGCGGTTCCCCGGTCAGAGCAGCGCGGCGCGCAGCTCGGCGGCGCTCTTCGGCGACAGCAGCGCCGGCGCGATGTCGAGCACCGTTCTCGCGCCCGACTCGCGCCGCTGCGCGAGCCGGAACGCGGCACGCGCGTAGGCGACGAGCACGCTCGCGGTGAACTCGGGGTTGCTGTCGAGCTTCAGCGAGAACTCGACGACCTGCGATGCACCGGTGCCCGTCGTTCCGGTGCGGAGGACGAAGCCGCCGTGCGGCATCGCTCGGTGCTCGCGGTGCAGCGTGTCCTCGTCGATGAAGTGCACGCTCGTGTCGTAGTCGGCGAAATAGTCGGGCATGGTCACGATCGCGCGCTCCACGGCGCGTGCGTCGGCGCCCTCGTCGAGCACGACGTAGCACTCGCGCGTGTGCTTCTCGCGGGTGGCGAGCGTCGGCTGCGAGCCGCTGCGAACGCGCTCGATCGCCTGCTGCACCGGCACCGTGTACTGCACGCCCGCGCGCACGCCGGGAACGCGGCGGATCGCGTCGGAATGGCCCTGGCTCAGCCCGCGGCCCCAGAACGTGTACGTCGCGCCTTCGGCGAGCACGGCTTCGCCCACCAGGCGCGCGACCGAGAACAGCCCCGGATCCCAGCCGACCGCGACGATCGCCGTCCGTCCGCCCGAGCGCGCGGCGCGATCGACCGCGTCGAAATACTCGGGAATGCGCGCGTGCGTATCGAAGCTGTCCACGGTGTTGAAGCGCGCGGCGAGTGCCGGTCCTTGTTGCGGCAGGTCGGATTTCGAGCCGCCGCACAGTACGAGCACGTCGATGCGTTCGGCAAAAGCGTCGATCCCGTCGATCGGCAACACGGGTACGTCGCTGCCCAGCGGTTCGAGGGCACGCGGGTCGCGCCGCGTGAAGATGCCGACGAGCGCCATGTCCGGGTTCTGTCCGATCGCCGCCTCGACGCCGCGGCCGAGATTTCCGTAGCCGGCGATTCCGATCCTGATCTTCGCGTTCACGTGAAAGGGGTCCCGCGCGCCTTCGCGCCTTTTTCGAGGCGGTGATTATGCACGCGGCGGCGGTTCCTTCTCGCGAGCGAGCAGTTCGCGCTTGCGCGCCAGTCCCCAGCGATAGCCCGAGAGGTCGCCGTCGCTGCGCACGACGCGATGGCACGGAATGGCGACGGCGAGCCGGTTCGCACCGCACGCCTGGCCCACGGCACGCACGGCGGCCGGGCGGCCGATCCGCCGTGCGATCTCGGCATAGCTCGCGGTCGCGCCGGGCGGGATCTCGCGCAGCGCCTGCCAGACGCGCTCCTGGAACGCGGTGCCGCGGACGTCGAGCGGCAGGTCGAGCCCGAGCGCCGGCGCCTCGACGAAGCCGACGACGCGCGCGACGAGCCGCTCGAACGTGGCGTCGCCGCCGATCAGTTCCGCCTTCGGGAACTGGTCCTGCAGGTCGTGCACGAGTCGCTGCGGATCGTCGCCGAGCGCGATCGCACAGACACCGCGCTCGCTTTGCGCGACCAGGATCGAACCGAGCGAGCACTCGCCGACGGCGAAGCGGATCGCGATGTTGCTGCCCCCCGCGCGATAGTCGCTCGGCCGCATGCCGAGGACCCGGTCCGACGCTTCGTAGAAGCGGCCGCCCGAATTGAAACCCGCGTCGTAGATCGCCTCGGTGATCGATCCGTCGCCGGCGGCCAGCCGCTCGCGCATGCGGCGTGCGCGTTGCGCAGCCGCATAGGCTTTGGGCGTCAGGCCGGTCGTCGTGCGGAACAGCCGATGGAAGTGATGCGGGCTCATCCCCGCCTGCTGCGCGAGTGCCTGCAGCGAGGGCGTCGTCGCGCTCGACTCGATGCGCCGACAAGCCTGCGCGACGAGTGCCGTGTGCCGCTCGGCGACGGCGCCGCGATCGGCGCCGATTCGCCGGCTCGGCCGGTAGCCGGCCGCTTCGGCCGCCTGCGCCGAATCGAAGAATTCGACGTTCGCCGGATTGGGCAGCCGCGCGGCGCTGCCCGGACGCGCGTAGACGCCGGTCGTGCGCACGCCGTAGACGAAACGGCCGTCGGCGGTCGGGTCGCGCGACACCAGCGCGATCCAGCGCGGGTCGTTCGATGCGTCCCGGCGTGCGGCCGGGGCGGCGTTCGCGCGCGACGGGCCGCGCGCGCGCGTGGGGGTGGGGGTTCGCGTGTTCATGAAAGGCACTGTACGCACGATCGCGTCGCACGACACTCCGCTGCTTGCGGTGCAATTCGTGGACGAGCGGCTACCGGTGGCGCAGGACGTCGAGCGACGAGATGCCCGACGCGCGGTTGCCCCAGGCCGTGCGGATGTAGGTGACGACCGCGGCGACGTCGTCGTCGGTGAGAACGTGCGAGAACGGAGGCATCCCGTAGGGGCGCGGATGGCCGGGAGTCGCCGGCGCGAAACCGCCATCGAGCACGATGCGGATGACGTTCGTCGGCGACGGCGACGTGACCGCCCGATTGCCGGCGAGCGCCGCGACCGCGCCGGGCACGCCGTTGCCGTCGTCTGCGTGGCACTGCGCGCAGCGATCGCGGTAGAGGGTTCGTCCGCGGGTCGCCACCGCGTCGTCGACCGGCTGTTCGTCGACCGGCGGCGCCGCTTCCTCGGGAAGCGACTTCAGGAAGACGGCGATCGCCTCGAGGTCGGCATCCGAGATGAAGCGGGTGCTGCGGAACACGACCTCGCCCATCGGACCGAGCGTGGTGGCATCGCTCGACCGACCGGTCTTCAGCAACGCAACGATCTCTTCGATGCTCCAGTGCGCGACGCCCGCTTCGTCGCGCCGCGTCAGTGACGGCGCATGCCACTCGCCGGTCGGCAGCGTCGATCCCCCGAGCTCGGCGGACCGGACGGTCGCGCCGAGGAAATTGCGCGGCGAATGGCATGCACCGCAGTGCCCGAGGCCGCGCACCAGGTATGCGCCCCGGTTCCACTGCTCCGAACGCCGCGGGTCGGGCGCGAAGCGTGCAGGCTCGAACGACAAGGCGCGCCAGACCGACAGCGAGGCCTGCCGGTCGTACGGGAAGCGCAACGCGTGCGGCCGGCGCGGCTTTTCGACCGCGGGCAGCGTGCGCAGGAACGCGAAGATCGCATCGGAGTCTTCTCGCGTGAGCAGCGTGAAGTTCGGATAGGGGAACGCGGGATAGAGCAGGCGACCGTCCTTCGCGCGGCCTTCGTGCATCGCGTTCCAGAAATCGTCCGCGGACCAGTCGCCGATGCCGGTGCGCGCATCGGGGGTCAGGTTCGATCCGTAGACGATGCCGAACGGCGTCTCGATGCCGCGGCCCCCCGCGTACTCGGGCGCACCCGGCTGCGTGTGACAGCCGCTGCAGTTGCCGACGCGTGCCAGGTAGGCGCCGCGCTGCACTGCATTCGAAGCATCGTGCGTCGTTCGCGCCTCGACGCGTCGCGCGCCGGCGCATCGCAACGGCGCCTCGACCGGCGCTGCGGCGGCGGGCTGCGCATCGGCGGGCACGGGACGCGACGAGAGCCAGTTCGCCAGCGCGCTGACGTCGACCGGGCTCAGCCGTTCGGCGATGCGTGCCATGCAATCGGGTTCGCGCGCGTGGCGCAGCCCGTTCTTCCACGCACCGAGCTGGCCGGCGAGGTAGTCGCGCGAAAGGCCGAGCAGGCCGGGCACGTCGGGCTGCACGCCGGTGAGCGTCTCGCCGTGGCAGTCGGCGCAAGCGGGCAGCTCGCGCTGCGCGTCGCCTCGGCGCACGAGCGTCTCGCCGAGCACGAGCGCGGAGGCGGTGGCCGCGGGTACCTGCGGCGGGGGGTGCGGCAAGGCGAGCGTCGAGAAGTACTCGGCGATTTCGTGCAGGTATTCGTCGGACAGGTTGGCGAGCAATCGGCTCATCGCCGTGTTCTTTCGGCGGCCTTCGCGGAAGTTCTGCAACTGCTCGTACAGATAGCCGGCCGGCTTGCCGGCGATGCGGGGCAGATAGCCGTCGGGCGACGCGCGCCCCTCCTTGCCGTGACACGCGACACAGGCCTGCATCCGCTGGCCGATCGTGTCCTCGAACTCCTGCGCGGCCGCTGGTGCCGCGGCAATCGCGCAAGCGAACGCGGCCGCGCAAGCGAGGAAGACCGCGGTCAGCGCATCGACGGCGCGGCGCAGCGCGCCGGACGCGAGCGAAAAACGGGAGACCGCAAACCGGGGGACGGGGAAGCGGGGGGAAAACACCAGGCGCAACGGCATACGACGTCGATTGTCGCATCGCGCGCGAGCGACCGTTCGCGCCGCACGCACTGCGGGCGACGCAACCCGTTGCTGTGCGCGCGGCGCAGCGCGCGCGTCGTCGACGTCCAGGGCGCGCTCACGACCGCTCCTCGACCTGCTTGTCCTCCTGCTTGGCCGATTCCATCGCTTCGGGCTCGAGCAGCTCGGCGCTGCGGTTGAAGCGAACGAACAGGCCCCATGCCGCGAGCAGCCCCGCGGCCGTCAATCCGATCGATGCCGCGTACGGAAGCAGAGCGGGATCGTCGCGGCTGAAGCGAAACGCGGCGACCAGCGTCTCGATCGACAGCGCGACGACGAGCACGACGAGAAAGCGCGACAGGAACCGGCGCACGCGCGTCGGCGCGCTGATGTGCGCCTCGCGCAGCACTTCCTCCTCGTAGACGGTCTGCCCGAGCTCGAACGACGCGAGCGAGACGGTGAGAACCGCGATCGCGTTCAGCACCCCGTCGATCCGGCTGGAAACCCCGCGCTCGCCGTAGGCCACCAGCGAGCCCCACAGCTCCCACGCGGCGAAGCCGAGCAGCGCGAACGCCGCGAGCACGAACAGCAGGCAGGTCAGCGAATGGCCGATGGGGAAGATTCTCAGGATCCATTTCATGTCGGCGTTCGAGCGGATGGACCAGCGCCGATGCTGCGGGCAGGCGCGCGCCGGCGCAAGCGATGACCCTGCGACCGGGAGTCCCGACCGGTCGCCGGCCGGCGCTATCATCGGCCCGTGATTGCCGCCGAATCCCTGCTCGAACAGCTTCCCGACGCCGTCATCGTGGCCGATCGCGACGGGGTCATCCGCTCGTGGAACGCCGCGGCCGAAGCGCTTTTCGGCCACCCTGCGTCCGAGGCGATCGGACGCAGCCTCGATCTGATCATTCCCGAGCGCTTTCGCGCCGCGCACTGGTCGGCGTACCACCGCGCGCTCGAAGCGGGCCGCACGAAATACGCGCGCAAGGTGCTCACGACGCGCTCGGTGCACAAGAGCGGCGAGAAGGTCTACGTCGCGATGAGCTTCGCCATCCTGCTCGACGAGAACGGCCGAGCGGCGGGGGCCGTGGCCGTTGCGCGTGAAACCCA
>JAKFES010000243.1:0-6967 GCA_036675585.1 Burkholderiaceae bacterium | reverse complement strand
TTCCTGTTCTATGCCGGTCCGTTCATCGGCATCTTCAGCTTCCTGCCGAGCATCTACCAGGACGCGGGGCTGTCGCCGCAATGGGGCGCCACGCTCACGGCGTGCGCGGTGATGATCAACATGACGGGCAACCTGTGCGCGGGATTCCTGCTGCAGCGGGGTGTCGGTCGCTCGACGCTGATCGCGATCTCGGGCCTCGCGATGGCGGGATGCGAATGGCTCGCCTTCGGCAGCACGCTCGACTTCGCGTGGCGCTATGCGGCGATCCTGCTGTTGTCGGCGTCGGCCGGGTTGATTCCCGGAACGCTGTTCGCGACCGCGCCGTTCTACGCACCGTCGCTGGCCGCCGTGTCGACGACCGTCGGCCTGATGCAGCAGGGGTCGAGCATCGGGCAACTGATCCTGCCGCTGGCGATCGCGGCGCTCGTGCAGTACACGGGCGGCTGGAGCTCGACCTGGATCGCCACCGGGCTCGCCGCGATGGTGACGGTCGCGCTCGCCGCGGCGATCGAACGCTACGACCGCACGCGCCGGCGCTGAGGCGCGCGCGGGCGTCTCGCACCGACGGTGTGCGCGTCAGCCTTCGAGCAGCCGGCGCGCGCGTTCGAGCGCAGCCTCGTCGGCGTCGGGCGGCGCGGCGGAATCGCCCGCAACGCCGCCTGCCGACCCCGCGGGGGCGTCCGGCGCCTTTGCCTGTGCCGGTTCGCGTTCCGGATGCGCGCGCTGGATACGCCACCAGGCGAGCGCCCCGACGACGAGCAGGCCGAAGGGCCCGAGCCACAGCAGCCACGTGTTCCGCTGCATCGGCGGGCGGTACAGCACGAAGTCGCCGTAGCGTTCGACCAGGTACGCCTTGATCTCCTCGTCGCTGCGCCCGGCGAGCATCAGTTGCTCGACTTCCCGCCGCAGGTCGGCGGCCAGGTCGGCGTCCGAGTCGGCGAGCGTCTGGTTCTGGCAGACGAGGCAGCGCAGTTCCCCGGCGAGCCGGTGAAACCGTTCGCGTTCGGCCTGCGTCGGCAGCCCGCTCTGCGGGGCCGCCGGCGCGGCATCGGTTGTCGGGGCGACCGGCGCCGCGGTCGCCGGAGCCGGCGCAGGGGTCGATGGGGCGGTCGAAGCGCTCGCCGGCGCGCGCGCGGGTTGCGCTTCGGTGCGCGCCGGAGCGGCCAGCGCGAGGCAGGCGAGCGCGACGGCGAACGCGGCCCGCTTGGCGTTCACGACGCTTCCAGCTGGCGTGCCAGCGGCAGCAGCTTCGTCTGCAGCAGTTCGGGCGTGATCGGCCCGACGTGCTTGAAGCGGATGACGCCTTCGCGGTCGATCAGGAACGTCTCGGGCGCGCCGTACACGCCGTAGTCGATGCCGACGCGTCCCTGCACGTCGCTCACGACCACCGAGTACGGGTTGCCGAGCCGGCGCAGCCACGCAATCGAGTTCTCGGGCATGTCCTTCCACGCCAGGCCGACGATCGGGATCTCCCCGCTGCGCGCCAGGTCGTTCAGGATCGGATGCTCGACCTGGCACGCGGTGCACCACGAGCCCCAGACGTTGAGCAGCCATACCTTGCCGCGCAACGCCTGCGGCGACCATGTGCGCGCGAGGTCGTGCGTGACCGGCAGCGAGAAATCGGGCGCAGGCCGGTCGATCAGCGGCGACGGGATGTCGCGCGGGTTGCGGTCGAGCCCCGCGAGCAGGAACCACGCGATCAGCGCGAAGATCGCGGCCGGCAGAACGAAGCGAAGCGCCTTCATGCTGCCTGCACGGATACCCGTGCCCGGGCTTGCTGCTCGACGCGCCGCCGGTAGCGTCGATCCGCCGCCGACACGAAACCGCCGAGCGCCATCGCCACGCAACCGAGCCAGATCCAGTTCACGAACGGCTTCACGTGTGCACGCACCACCCATGCCGTCGGGGTGAGCGCCTCGCCCATCGACAGGTAGACGTCGCGCACGAGGTTGCGGTCGATGGCCGCCTCGGTCATCGGCTGCCCGGACGCGCGATAGATGCGTTTCTCGGGCGAGAGGATGGCAAGCGCCGCCGCGTCCGGTTGGCCGGCCTCGCGCACCTCGAAGCGCCCCCGCGTCGCGTCGTAGTTCGGACCGGACGTCGGCTCGAGCCCGATGAAGCGGATCTCGTAGGCGCCGAGCGTGATCGACTGGCCGACTTCCATCCGCAGTTCGCGGTCGATCGAATAGCTGCCGACCAGCGTCACGCCGGCGACGAAGATCGCCACGCCCAGATGCGCGACATGCATTCCCCACGCGCTCGCCGGATGCAGCGACGCGCGACGCAGCGACAGGCGGCCGTCGGGGCCGCGCAGCATCGCGAGTACGGCCACGACGACGCAGCCGGCGATCCACAGCGCGAACAGCAGCCCCAGGCTGGTCATCGGCCGGAAACCGTCGACGACGAGCGGCAGCAGCAAGGCGCCGACGACCGCGACGGCGAGTGCCCAGCGCAGGCGCCCGAACAGGTCGGGCAGTTCGGCGTGCTTCCAGCGCGCGATCGGCCCGATGCCCATCAGGAACAGCGCCGGCGCCATCAGCGGAACGAACACCGAATCGAAATACGGAGGTCCGACCGAGATCTTGCCCAGCTCGAGCGTGTCGAGGATCAGTGGATACAGCGTGCCGAGCAGCACGGCGGCCATCGCGACGACGAGCAGCACGTTGTTGGCCAGCAGCAGCGATTCGCGCGAGACCAGCCCGAAACCGGGGCCGTTGCCGATTTTCGGCGCGCGCACCGCGAACAGCGTCAGCGAGCCGCCGACGACGATCGACAGGAACAGCAGGATGAACACGCCGCGCGCCGGATCGGTCGCGAATGCATGCACCGACGTGAGCACGCCCGAGCGGACGAGGAAGGTGCCGAGCAGGCTGAGCGCGAAACCGAGGATGGCCAGCAGTACGGTCCAGCTCTTGAACGTGCCTCGCTTCTCGGCGACGGCCAGCGAATGGATCAGCGCGGTGGCGACCAGCCACGGCATGAACGACGCGTTCTCGACCGGATCCCAGAACCACCAGCCGCCCCAGCCGAGCTCGTAGTAGGCCCAGAACGACCCGAGCGCGATGCCCAGCGTGAGGAAGCACCACGCGACGACCGTCCACGGCCGTGCCCAGCGCGCCCACGCCGCGTCGAAACGGCCGCCGATCAGTCCGGCGACCGAGAACGCATACGCCACGGACAAGCCGACGTAGCCCATGTACAGCAGCGGCGGATGGAACACCATCCCCGGGTCTTGCAGCAGCGGGTTCAGGTCGCGTCCGTCGACCGCCGGCGGCATCAGGCGCTCGAACGGGTTCGACGTGAACAGCAGGAACAGCAGGAAGCCGGCGCCGACGAGCCCGAGGATCGAGAGGATGCGCGCGCGCAGCACCTCGGGCAGCGACCTCGAGAACAGCCCGACCGCGGCGGTCCAGAACGACAGGATCAGGACCCACAGCAGCATCGAGCCTTCGTGTGAACCCCAGGTCGCCGCGACGCGGTAGGGCAGCGGCAGGTGCGCATTCGAGTGCGACGCGACCAGCGCGACGCTGAAGTCGTTGCGCACGAACAGCGCCATCAGCGAAGCGAACGCGAGGACCGCGAGCGCGCCGAGCAGCAGCGCCGCGGGACGGTCGACGGCCATGAAACGCGCGCCGGTGCCGCCGCGCATCGCCGAGCCGGCCATCGGCAGCACGCCGAGCACGAGCGCCACCGCGAACGCAAGGGCGAGGGTGAATTGTCCGAACTCGGCAATCATTCGCGATGTTCCTCCGGTGCGGCCGTCACTGATCCGGGGCCTGCTGGAACTGCGACGGCGCGCCGACCGGGTGGCCGGCGCGGCGCAGTGCCTCGGCCGCCTCGGGCGGCATGTAATTCTCGTCGTGCTTGGCCAGGACCTCGCGCGCCTTGAAGCTGCCGTCGGACTCGAGCGTGCCCTGCGCGACGACGCCGCGTCCTTCCTTGAACAGGTCGGGCAGGATCCCGGTATAGGCGACGTCGATCGTCTTCGCATTGTCGGTCACGCGGAAGGTGACCGTCGTTCCGTCGCCGACGCGCTTCACGCTGTCGGGCTCGACCAGTCCGCCGATGCGAAACGCCTTGCCGACGGGCGCTTCGCCGTCGACGATCTGCGTCGGCGTGAAGAAGAAGACCAGGTTGCTGCGGAAGGCATTCGTCACGAACATCGCGGCAACGGCCAGTGCGACGAGTCCGGCGAGGATCCAGGCCATCCGTTTGTGACGCGCTTTCATCGATCGACGTTCCCCGAAACCGGCGCTCGCTGCGCCGCATGCTCGGCGCGCAACTCGGCTGCGCGCCGCAGGCTCTCGCGCCGGTGCCGGCGCAACCACACGATCTCGACGGCCACCGCGAGCGCGAGCATTCCGTACGAGCTCCACACGTAGACCCCGTAGCCGCCCATCCGCAGCCATTCGATCATCGCGCCCTCGCGCTCATCGTGCGCCGGCGCCCGAAGGCGTTGCACCGTCGCCGGAACCCGTGCGTCGATCGGCCAGGCGTGCCGCCCAGCCGGCGAGTGCCTCGCGCTCGATCACGATGCTGCGCACGCGGTAGAGCGCGACCGCGATCGTGTATGCCCAGGCGGCGAAGGTGAGCAGCAGCATGGCGGTGAGCATCGTCTGCGCCATTTTCGGCGCGGAGGTCATCGAGATCGTCGCACCCTGATGCAGCGTATTCCACCAGCGCACCGAGAAATAGATGATCGGAACGTTGATCGCACCGACCAGCGCGAGCAGCGCGGCCGCCCGGTCGCCGCGCCGCGGATCGTCGATCGACGCGCGCAGCGCGATGAAGCCGAGATACAGGAACAGCAGGATCAGCGTCGACGTCAGGCGGGCATCCCACACCCAGTACGCGCCCCAGGTGGGCCGCCCCCAGAATGCGCCGGTCCACAGCGACACGAAAGCCCACATCGCACCGGTCGGCGCGAGCGCCTGCGCCATCATCGCCGCCAGCCGCGTGTGGAACGCGAGCGAGACGGCGCACCAGAACGCCATCACGAGGTAGATGAACATCGCCATCCACGCGGCCGGGACGTGGATGAAGATGATCCGGTAGGCCTCGCCCTGCTGCCAGTCGGTGGGCGCAACGAAGAAGCCGACGTACAGTCCCGCCAGCGCCAGCAGCGCGGCGAACGACGCGAACCACGGGATCAGGCGCCCGGCGAGCGGATAGAAGCTGGCCGGCGAGGCGTAGCGGTACCAG
Source organism: Burkholderiaceae bacterium (assembly GCA_036675585.1). Lineage (GTDB taxonomy): Bacteria > Pseudomonadota > Gammaproteobacteria > Burkholderiales > Burkholderiaceae_E > Zeimonas. The sequence continues at coordinate 1,765 of JAKFES010000243.1, read as the reverse complement.
GACCAGGCGGGCGTTGTCATTCGTGAGCGATTTTAACCGCGAGCGCAGCGACGGCCGGTCCGAGCACCCAGGCCGCGATGAGACCGGCCGCCAGCAACGACAAGTGCGCTTCGGCACCGAGCCCCGCGCCGAACGACTCGACCGAGCCGGCGCCGAAGATCAGCACGGGAACCGCCAGCGGCAGGACGAGCAGCGCGAGCAGCGACGAGCCGCCGCGCGCGCCGAGCGTGAGCGCGGCGGCGACCGCGCCGAGCCACGACAGGATCGGCGTGCCGAGCACGAGCGACGCAGCGAGCACGGCGATCGCGTCGGCGGCGAGCCCGAACTGCAGCCCGGCGAGCGGCGAGAGCACGACGAGCGGAATGCCGGTGGCAAGCCAATGCGCGAGCACCTTGCCGGCGACCAGCGCCGGCAACGGCGCCGGTGCGAGGACCATCTGTTCGAGCGTTCCGTCGGCGTGGTCCGCGGCGAACAGCCGCGACAGCCCGAGCAGGCTCGCGAGCAGCGCCGCAACCCAGACGATGCCGGCGGCGATCGAGCGCAGCAGCTCGGGATCGGGGCTGACCGCCAGCGGGAACAGGCTGGTGACGAGCAGGAAGAACACGACGATCACGGCGAGCTCGCTGCGCGAGCGCATCGCGAGCCGCAGATCGCGCGCGCACGCCCAACGCAGTGCACCGAGAACGCCCGGGGCGGTGCCGCGCCTCACGGCTGCAGGTCGTCGAGCGAGAGCCGGTCGGGCGGCGTCGTGCATGGCAGCGGCTGGTGCGTGGCGACGAGCGCAAGGCCGCCGGCGTGCAGATGCGCATCGAGCAGCGCGGCGAGCAGGCGCAACCCGTCGGCGTCGAGCGCGGTGCCCGGTTCGTCGAGCAGCCACAGCGGGCGCGACGACGAGCGCGAGAGCCGGGCGAGCGAAACGCGCCGGCGCTGTCCCGCCGACAGGCGGGCGAACGGCAGCGCCGCCTGGCGGGCGAGGCCCGCCCGCTCGATCGCCTCGTCGATCGCGGCCGCGTCGGCCTCGACGCCGTCGAGCGCCCACTGCATCGCGAGGTTCTCGCGCACGTCGAGGGCGTCCTTCCAGCCGGCGGCGTGCCCCTGGTACAGGCAGTCGGCACGCCAGCGCTCGTCGTCGCGGCGTGGGCGTCCGCGCCACCGGATCTCGCCGGACAGCGGGCGGGCGAGTCCGGCGATCGCACGCAGCAGCGTGGTCTTGCCGCTGCCGTTGGCTCCGACGAGCATCGTCCAGCGGCCGGGCGCGATGCGCAGGTCGAGCGACGAGAACAGCGTGCGGAATCCGGCGCCGCAGGCGAGCGCGCGGGTTTCGAGTCCGTCGAAATCCCCGGCCGCGCTCAACGCGGCACCACCCGGTCGATGACGATCTCGAGCTCGCGCTGGCCGGGGCGAACGCCGGAGACGCGTCCGTACAGGTCGCCCGGGGCGCGCATCGCCTGGCCGCTGCGACTGAGCCGGGCCTCGATCTCGAGCGACCCGGCGCTCGACAAACGGCGCGCGGGATCCATCGCGTTCGAGTCGTCGAGCGAGAACGTCGCGGGGAACGACGCGTCGGGTACGCGCAGAACCGCGATCGGCGCCGGCGGGCCCGCCGGATCGCGTGCGATCACGAACAGCGTTCCCCCGTCCGCGGCCTGCGCGGCGAGCGACGGATCGATGCGAGCGGTGCCGGCGATCGGCGCCGGCGCCGATCCGTCCGGCGCGCGCGCGGCGCCCGGCGCGCCTTCGCGCGTACCGGTCGCGCCGCTGCCGG
>JAKFES010000289.1:0-6970 GCA_036675585.1 Burkholderiaceae bacterium | reverse complement strand
ATTGTTCTTCGACTTCGACATCTTCTCGACGCCGTCGAGTCCCTCGAGCAGCGGCATCGTCAGGATGCATTGCGGCTCCTGCCCGTACTCGCGCTGCAGTTCGCGCCCGACGAGCAGGTTGAACTTCTGGTCGGTTCCGCCGAGCTCGAGGTCGGCGCGCAGCGCGACCGAGTCGTAGCCCTGCATGAGCGGATACAGCAGTTCGTGGATCGAGATCGCGACGCCGGCGCGGTAGCGCCTGGCGAAGTCGTCGCGCTCGAGCATGCGCGCGAGCGTGTGCCGGGCGGCCAGCTCGATCATCCCGCGCGCGCCGAGCGCATCGCACCACTCGGAGTTGTAGCGGATCTCGGTCCGCGTCCGGTCGAGGACCAGGCTCGCCTGGTCGAAATACGTCCGTGCGTTCTGCTCGATCTGCTCGCGGGTGAGCGCGGGCCGCGTCACGTTGCGCCCGGACGGATCGCCGATCATCGCGGTGAAGTCGCCGATCAGGAAGATCACCGTGTGACCGAGATCCTGCAATTGGCGAAGCTTGTTCAGCACGACCGTGTGGCCGAGGTGCAGGTCGGGTGCCGTCGGATCCAGTCCGAGCTTGATTCGCAGCGGTGCTCCCCGCGCTTCGCTGCGGGCGAGCTTGGCGAGCCATTCGCCTTCGACGAGCAGCTCGTCGCAGCCGCGCAGCGTGACGGCGAGCGCCTCGCGCGCACGCTCGGTGACCGGCCCGGCAGGCGCCGAACCAGCGTCCGGCTGCGGGCTGGTCGGGATGCTGCGGCCGTTCATCGTCATTTCCTAGGGGGTTTCCAGTATGAATCCGGTAGAATCCGCGGCACTTCTGCCGGAGCTCGGACCCGCCGCGTCGCAGCGGGCGGGGGCTGCAGCCGGAATGAAGGGCCAGATTCTAGCCGAGGGCCGAGAGAGCCCGCGAAGCGAACGACCAGACGACCCGACCAGCGCATGAGCCACCCACTCCGCTTCCGCTTCCCGAAGGTGGCGACCCCCGTGGCGGTGACGACGTCGCTGGTGGCCGTGACGACGGCGCTGGTGGCGGTCACCGCGCTGGCCACCGCACCGCTGCGCCATCCCGAAATCGTCCCGCCGCTGCGCACCGTCGTCGATCCGGTCGATATCTCGTGGCCGGCGCTGCGCGGAGAGTCGCAAGAGACCTTCGTGCGTACCGAACGGATCCAGCGCGGCGAGACGCTCGCGTCGCTGCTCGCGCGGCTGGGCGCTGCCGATCCGGAATTCCACGCATACGTCTCCTCCGACCCGACCGCCCGCAAGCTGATGCAGCTGCAGGCGGGGCGCACGGTCATCGCCGACGTCGACTCGGTCGGCCGCGTGCAGTCGATGCAATACCGCTTCGGCACCCTCGATCCGCATTCGGCGCAACCGGCGCGCAGGCTGCTCGTGCAGCGCACCGACGACGGCTTGCGGGCCAGCGAGGAACCGGCTCGGCTCGAGCGGCAGATCGCAATGGGCGCGGCGGAGATCCAGTCTTCGCTGTTCGCCGCGATCGACTCGGCGGGCATTCCCGACGCGGTGGCGAGCCAGATCGCCGACATCCTCGAAGAGAAAGTCGATTTCACGCGCGACCTGCGCCGAGGCGACCGGCTGCGGGTGCTCTACGAGATGATCCGCGAAGCCGACAGCCTCGACCCGCCGACGGTCGGGCGCGTGCTCGCGCTCGAGTTCGACAACGGCCGCGCCCGTCACGAAGCGGTCTGGTTCGACCGCGGCTCGGGTACCGGCGAGTATTTCGCATTCGACGGCCGCAGCCTGCGCAAGTCGTTCCTTCGCCAGCCGGTCGAGTTCAGCCGGATCTCGTCGGGCTTCAAGCCGGCGCGAATGCACCCGATCCTCAAGTACACGCGCGAGCACAAGGGCGTCGATTTCGCCGCGCCGATCGGGACCAAGGTGCGCAGCTCGGGCGACGGCGTCATCGAGTTCATCGGCCGCCAGCGCGGGTACGGCAACGTCATCGTCGTTCGCCACCGCAACGACATCACGACGTTGTATGCGCACCTGCACGGCTTCGCGAACGACCTGTCGGTCGGAACGCGCGTCGTCCAGGGCGAAGTCATCGGCTTCGTCGGCGCGACCGGCATGGCGACCGGCCCGCATCTGCATTACGAGTTCATGGTCGACGGCGCGAACGTCGACCCGATGAGGGTCGCGATGCCCGGCTCGGCCCCGCTCGACGGGCCCGAACTGCGGCGCTTCGCGGCGCAGACCGAGGGCCTGCGCGTGCGGCTCGCGCGGCTCGACGGCGTGCGCCTCGCGCGCTTCGAATGAACCCGGCGTCCGCGAGCGCCTTCGCCGCCTGACGACGGCTCGCCCGATGCGCCGCTTCGTCGGGCTGATGTCGGGCACGAGCGTGGACGCGGTCGACGCCGCGCTGCTCGAGATCGACGAGGCTTGCGGGAATCGCCTGCGTACCGCGGCTTTCGCCAGCACGGCGATCGACGATCCGCTGCGCGACGCGCTGCAGGCGCTGCAGGCGAGCGGACCCGACGAACTCGCGCGCTCGCGCCTCGCCGGGCAGGCGCTCGCCGATCGCTACGCCGATGCCGTCGAACGCCTGCTCGCCGAGACGGGCTTGCCGGCCCGGGCGATCGAGGCGATCGGCGCGCACGGCCAGACCGTGCGCCATCGGCCCGATCTCGGCTACACGATCCAGCTGCTCGACGCGGCGCGACTCGCCGAGCGCTGCGGCATCGCGGTCGTCTCCGACCTGCGCGCGGCCGACATCGCCGCCGGCGGCGAGGGCGCGCCGCTCGTGCCGGCCTTCCACGCGCACGTGTTCCGCAGCGCCTGCGAGCGGCGTGCGATCGTCAACCTCGGCGGGATCGCCAACGTGACGCTGCTGCCCGCCGATTGCGGCAGCGAGGAACCGGTCGGCGGCTTCGACGTGGGCCCGGCGAACACGCTGCTCGACCTCTGGTGCACGCGCCACACCGGCCGGCGCTTCGATCACGATGGAGAGTGGGCGCGTGGCGGCGATCCGCATGCGGCGCTGCTTGCGACGCTGCTCGCCGACCCCTGGTTCGAGCGCGCCGCGCCCAAGAGCACCGGGCGCGATCGCTTCCACCTCGACTGGCTCGACCGGGCGATCGCGGCGCACGCCGAAAGCGCCGACCAGGCACCGTCGCCGATCGACGTCCAGGCGACGCTCGTCGAGCTGACGGCGATCACGGTGGCGCGCGCATGCGCCGGATACGGCTCCCACGCGGTGTATGTCTGCGGAGGGGGCGCGCGCAACGGCTACCTGCTCGAACGGCTGGCGGCGCGACTCGAACCGGTGCCGGTACAGACGACCGACGTGCTGGGAATCGACCCGCAGGCGGTGGAAGCCGCGGCGTTCGCCTGGCTTGCCGCGCAATGTGTCGATGCGAAGGCGGGCAACCTGCCGACCGTCACCGGCGCGCGCGGACCTCGCGTGCTCGGCACCGTCGCCGATCCGCGGGTGGGACGGCGCGCGGTGTCCGGGCGCGAATCAGGAGAACGATGACCCGCAGCCGCAGGTCGACGACGCGTTCGGGTTCTTGATCACGAACTGCGCTCCGTCGAGGTCTTCCTTGTAGTCGATCTCGGCGCCGACGAGGTACTGGAAACTCATGGCATCGACGAGCAGCGTGACGCCGTTCTTCTCCATCACGGTGTCGTCTTCGGCCGTTTCCTCGTCGAAGGTGAATCCGTACTGGAATCCCGAGCAGCCGCCACCCTGCACGAAGACGCGCAGCTTCAGCGACGGATTGCCTTCCTCGTCGATCAGTTCCTTCACTTTGCACGCCGCGCTGTCGGTGAACAGCAGCGGGGTCGTCATCTCGGCGACGGCTTCCATTCGATACCTCCGGTTTGCATCTATTGTAGGGTGCGCACGGCGCGGGCGCCACCGAAGTCCTGCGCCTGCGGCGAGGCGCGGGACGGGCGGCGCTCAGGGCAGGATCGGCACCTGCCGGAGCCCCGCGTCCTCGGGCAGCCCGAACATCAGGTTCATCACCTGCACGCCCTGCCCCGACGCACCCTTCACCAGATTGTCCTCGACGACGAGCACCATCAGCAGGTCGCTGTCGGGCGGACGGTGCACGGCGAGGCGAACGAAATTGGACGCGCGTACCGAACGCGTTTCGGGCGCCGACCCGGCCGGCATCACATCGACGAAAGGCTCGGCCGCGAAACGCCGTTCGTACAGCGCCTGAAGATCGATCTCGCGCCCCGCCGGCGTGAGCCGCGCGTACAGCGTCGAGAAGATGCCGCGGATCATCGGCACCAGGTGCGGCGTGAACGCGAGCTTCACCGGCTTGCCGGCGATCGCCTCGAGTCCCTGCCGGATCTCGGGCAGATGCCGATGGCCGGCAACCGAATACGCCCGGAAGTTGTCGCTCGCCTCGGCGAGCAACGTCGACACCTCGGCCTTGCGCCCGGCACCCGACGCGCCCGACTTGCAGTCTGCGATCAGGCTGTCGCGCTCGATGAGATCGCCTCCCGCCGCGCGCACCGCTTCGGCGTCGAGCACCGGCAGGAAGCCGAGCTGCACCGACGTGGGATAGCACCCGGGCAGGCCGATGACGCGCGCGCGCCGGATCGATTCGCGGTTGACCTCGGGCAGGCCGTAGACCGCCTCGGCGAGCACCTCGGGGCACGCGTGCGGCATCTTGTACCAGCGCTCGAACTCGGCGGTGCTCTTCAACCGGAAATCGGCGGCCAGGTCGATGAGCCGCACGCCCGCCTCGAGCAGCTCGGGCGCCTGCGCCATCGCGACGCCATGCGGCGTGGCGAAGAAAACCACGTCGCATTCGGCGAGCGGAGCCGACGACGGATCGGTGAACGCGAGGTCGACACGCCCGCGCAGCGACGGAAACATGTCCGCCACCGGCAGCCCGGCTTCCTTGCGCGACGTGATTGCCACGATCCGGGCCTGCGGGTGCTGCGAGAGCAGCCGCAACAACTCGACGCCGGTGTACCCGGTGCCGCCGACGATTCCGACCTTGATCATCGAGCCCTCCGCGTGAGGCGGCCGTCGATGGGCGGACACGCCGGGACGGAAAACGCCCGCGACGCGACGCGGGCGAGACAGTCGCGCAGGATTGCGGCCCGGGCAGGCGCCCGGGCGGCGATCAGCGCTTCGAGAACTGCTTGCGGCGACGCGCCTTGTGCAGACCGACTTTCTTGCGCTCGACCTCGCGCGCATCGCGCGTGACGAGACCGGCGCCGGACAGCGACGGCTTGAGCGCGGCGTCGTAATCGATGAGCGCGCGCGTGATGCCGTGGCGCACCGCACCGGCCTGGCCCGACTCGCCGCCGCCGCGCACGTTGACCATGATGTCGAACGACTCGAGGTTCGCGGTCAGATCGAGCGGCTGGCGAACGATCATCCGGCCCGTCTCGCGCGCGAAGTATTCGTCGAGCGGCTTGCCGTTGACCACGACCCTGCCGTTGCCGCGCTTGAGGAAGACGCGGGCGACCGAAGTCTTGCGCCGGCCGGTACCGTAGTAATAGTCGCCGATCATCGAATCAGACCTCCAGAGCCTTCGGCTGCTGCGCCGTGTGCGGGTGCGTGCTTTCGCCGTACACCTTGAGCTTCTTGATCATTGCGTATCCGAGCGGCCCCTTGGGCAGCATGCCCTTGACCGCCTTCTCGAGCGCACGGCCCGGGTGACGCGACTGCATCTGCCGGAAGCTCTGCTCGCGGATGCCGCCGGGGTAACCCGTATGGCGGTAATACGTCTTGCCGTCGGGCTTGTTGCCGGTGACCTTGATGCGCGCCGCGTTGACGACGACGATGAAGTCGCCCGTGTCGACGTGCGGCGTGAACTCGGGCTTGTGCTTGCCGCGCAAACGGCGCGCGATCTCGACGGCGAGGCGACCGAGCACCTTGTCGGTGGCGTCGACCACGAACCAGTCGCGCTGGACCTCGTGCGGCTTGGCGGAAAACGTCTTCATGAGTCTCTCTCGAGGGCGGCGCCGCGAGCGCCTCGCCCGGGAACCAGCGTGCGCCGCCTGGAAACCCAAGCGCACCACGCGGAAAAGCCCTCGATTGTAGGGTGGATCGGCTCGCCAGTCAAAAGACGACGCCCGATCGTCGCGGTGCCCGCGGCGACGCGGTACGCTGTCGTCGCAAAAAAAAACCCGGACACGAGGTCCGGGTTGAATCCACCAAAGGAGGAGGAGGTGGAGGAGACGGACGAACTATAGCCGATTTCATGGTGCAGTGCAAGAGCGCTGTCGGGCACTGGGATCAGGACGATGCGTTTCGACCGACCGGCCGCTCAACCCCTTGATTTCGCTCGACGGTACACTGCACTGAGAGTCTGCGGGCGGATCCACGAACCCCTCGCCGTCGGATCGACCGCTCTTCGTTTCTCGCATTGCAGCAAACCAGCATCGAGAATGACTCGCAACTTCGCGCACAGCCATCGAGGACGAACATCATGCAGTGCAACGTGAAATGGACCGGGCCCGGCGGCCTGAGCTTCGTGGCGGAATCCGGCAGCGGCCATGCCGTCGTCCTCGATGGATCGCCGGACGACGGCGGGCGAAACCTCGGCCCACGGCCGATGGAGATGCTGCTGATCGGCACGGGGGGCTGCACCGCCTCGGACGTCGTCGTGATCCTGAGCCGAAGCGGCCAGGACGTGCGCGGCTGCGAAGTGCAGTTGCGCGCCGATCGCGCACCGACCGACCCGAAGGTGTTCACGCGCATCCATTTTCATTTCATCGTGCGCGGGCGCCAGCTCAAGCCGAACGTGGTCGAGCGCGCGATCCGGCTGTCGCACGAGAAGTACTGCTCGGCGTCGATCATGATGGGGCAGACCGCCGAACTGACGCACGACTGGGAAGTCGTCGAGGACTAGGGCCTGTTCACACTACGATCGTCCCCGCGCCGGTGCCTGCCGAGCCGCCAAACGAGGCGCCGGCGACGCGCGTGGTGGTTCCACGCAAGGAGCCGGCAACGAAGTGTGGCGGCTCGGCA
>JAKFES010000011.1:0-6977 GCA_036675585.1 Burkholderiaceae bacterium | reverse complement strand
GGCGGGCGTGCCGCGCCATTCGCGGCTTCACGAAGCCGAAGGCGCGGTCTGCGGATAGGGATCGTCGTCGGACGCTGCCGCCGCCTGCGCGAGCAGGCGCTCGACGAGGCGCGCGAGCCGCGCGTCGCGCACGCCGTGCGACTCGAGCGCGCGCCACGTGTTGAGCGCGTATTCGCGGTTCGCGCCGCGCAGGCCGCGGCACGCGTTCAGCCGACGCACGATCTCGTCGTCGGAAAGCCGCTCGTAGCTGGGCCGCGCGCGATCGGCGGCGAAGGTGAGCGCGCGTACCGTGCGCTCACCCGGCAGGCGCACGTCGGCCACCAGCGGCTGGTAGACGCGCGCTTCCCAGTCGGGAATCTCGCGTTCGAACAGCATCCGGATCGATTCCTCGCGGCTCTCGAAGCGCAGCCGGTAGGCGATGCCGACGCAACTGCCGCCGCGATCGAGCCCGAGCACGACGCCGGGCTCGTCGGCGGTGCCCCGATAGCGCGTCGACTGGATGCAGAACGAGCGGTGGTAGCCGTGCAGGCGGGCGAGCTCGGCCTGCTCGAACTCGATCTCGGGATTCCAGATCAGCGAGCCGTAGCCGAAGACCCAGTCGACGTCGAGTGCGGCGGCGCCATGCATGTTGCGCGCATGGTAGCGCGCACGCGCACGGCGGCGGTCCGGTTTCGGCGTGCGCTCGAGCGCGTGTACGCGCGCCGGCCGTGCGAACCGGTCAGCGCACGCGGACGTCGATCGCGACCAGCCCGTCGACTTCGCCGTGCAGCCGGTCGCCGGGAACCACCGCGGCGATGCCTTCCGGCGTGCCGGTCATGATCAGGTCGCCGGGCGCGAGCGTCCACGCGTTCGACAGGTGCGCGACGACCTCGCCGATGTTCCAGATCAGCTTCGAGAGATCGCTGTGCTGGCGACGCTGGCCGTTCACGTCGAGGGCGATGCGCGCGTGCGCGATGTCGCCGCTCGCCGCGGCGGGCGTGATCGGCCCGACCGGCGCCGACTGGTCGAAGGCCTTGCCGATGCACCAGGGCCGGCCCTGCTTCTTCATGTCGGCCTGCAGGTCGCGACGCGTCATGTCGAGCCCGACCGCGTAGCCGAAGATGTGCCTGGGCGCGTCGGCGGCGGCGATCTGGCGCCCGCCTTCGCCGATCGCGACGACGAGCTCGATCTCGTGGTGCAGGTCCTTCGTGAGCGACGGGTAGTCGATGTCGACGGTCTCGCCGGCGGGCACCGCGACGACGGCGTCGGCGGGCTTCAGGAAGAAGAACGGCGCTTCGCGTCCCGTGAAGCCCATCTCCTGCGCGTGCGCGACGTAGTTGCGCCCGACGCAATAGACGCGGCGAACGGGAAAGCGCGCATCGCTGCCGACGACGGGCAGCGAGACGGTCTGGGGGGCGGGTACGACGTAGTTCAAGAGCTTCTCCTTGGATGCGACGGGCGAGGTGTCGGTCATGCGCCGGCGGCGTCGAGCCGTTCCTCGCGGTGCATCGCGAGCGCTTCGTGGATCGGCCGATCGGAGAAGCTGAACAGCACGGTGTCTTCGCTCGCCGACAAGCGACAGCGGTGCCACGACGGCACGACGAAATGATCGCGCGGACCGAATTCGAACACGACCGGAGCCTCGTCGCCCGACGAAGCGCCGCGCGGGCGCTCGATCGTCGCGCGCCCGCGGCCTTCGACGACGCTGTAGACGATGCCGTCGGTCTGGCGCCACGGCCGGCCCTCGAAGCCGGCCGGCAGACGCTGCAGGAATGCGCCGATCGTCGGCATCGGCCAGCCGCCGGTGGCCGGGTTCACGTAGCGCATCTTCGTTCCGTGCCAGGCGTCGATCGGTGCGTCGCGTGCGAGCCGCTCGAGCGCGGCGCGCGAGCGCGCGTACGGATAGGCGAACAGCGGCGAGGTCGCGCCGTGCGGCGAGGCGTGCGGGTCGCCGGGCATCGGCGCGAGGTTCTCGCCGAAGCGCGCGAGGTTGGTGCCTTCGCTGCGCTCGACCGGTTGTTGCGGGGCGCCGAAGTCCTCGGCGAAGCCCGTGTCGAGCAGGCGCACCGTGGGGATGTCGAGGCCGTCGAGCCAGACGACCGGCTGGTCGGACTCGTTGCCGTGATCGTGGAACGTCCAGCTCGGCGTGATGATGAAGTCGCCCGGGTGCATCGTCGTGCGCTCGCCGTTCACCGCGGTGAACGCGCCCGAGCCTTCGACGACGAAGCGCAGCGCGGTCTGCACGTGCCGGTGGCTCGGTGCAACCTCGCCGGGCAGGATCAGCTGCAGCCCGGCGTACAGCGATTGCGTGATCGCCGACTGTCCGGGCAGCCCGGGATTCTCGAGGATCAGCACGCGGCGCACCGCTTCCTCGGCGGTGATCGCCTCGCCCGCCCGCTTCAGGAACGGGCGCACGTCGTCGTAGCGCCAGAAGGCCGGCACGCACGGCGACGCCGGGCTGCGCGGAACGAGCGCGTGCAGCGACTCCCACAGCGGCGTGAGGTGCGAGCCGCGCATGTCCTGGTACAGGCGCGCGCGCGCTTCGCGCAGCGCGCCCGGAACGGGGGCGTTCATGTTCGCTTCTCCTTCAGGCCGGCGCCTGCTCGGGTTCGATGCCGTGGTACAGCCAGGACAGCCCGGCGAAACCGGCGCTCTCGGTGCCCGACTGGAACAGCGCGTTGCGCAGCTCGCGCGTGACGCCGGCGGCGTGGTAGATGTCGCCGTAGAAGCGCGCGGTGAGCTGCACGCGCGCGGTACGCAGGTAGCGAAGCTGCTGGTACTCGGCGAACGCGCGTTCGAATTCGCCGCGCGCGCGGCGCAGCGACGCGCCGAGCACCGCGGCGTCCTCGATCGCCATGCACGCACCCTGCGCGAGGTACTGCAGCATCGGGTGCGCCGCGTCGCCGAGCAGCGTCATCCGGCCGCGCGTCCAGTTCTTCACCGGCTCGCGGTCGCACAGCACCCACATCTTCCAGGTTTCGATCATCGACAGCAGCTCGCGCACCGGGCCGGTGGCCTGTGCGAAGCGCTGCTCGAGCTCCTGCGGATCGCCGAAAGTGTTCCATCCTTCCTCGTAGCGGTCGCTGTGGAACACCGCGACGAGGTTGAACAGCTCGCCGCGGCGAAGCGGGTAGTGGACCAGGTGCGTCTTCTCGCCGCCCCACAGCACGACGTCGGGGCTGTGCAGGTGCGCGGGAACCTTCCCGGCGGGCAACACGGCGCGGTATGCGATGTGTCCCGAGATGCGCGGCGCGCCGTCGGCCACGATCTCCTGGCGCACCGCGCTCCACAGTCCGTCGGCGCCGACCAGCGCAGCGCCGCGGAAGCTGCGCCCGTCGTGCAGGTGCGCGGTCACGCCTTCGGCGTCCTGCTCGAAGCGTTCGGCTTTCGCGTGCGTGTGCAGCGTGATCGCCGGCAGCGCGCGGCACGCATCGAGGAACACGTTGTGCAGGTCGACACGGTAGATCACGCCGTACGGGAATCCGTACTTCGTCTTCGCCGCGTCGGCGACCGGCATCTCGGCGACGACCTCGCCGCTGCGTACGTCGCGCATGCACAGTCGTCCCGGGTAATACGCGACGCGGTCGATCGCCTCGGTCAGGCCGAGCCGGTCGAACATGCGGAACGCGTTCGGGCCGATCTGGATGCCGGCGCCGATTTCGCGGAACGCGTCCGACTGCTCGAAGACGTCGACGCGATAGCCGTCGCGCGCGAGGACGAGCGCGGCGGCGAGCCCGCCGATGCCGCCGCCGACGACGAGGATGTTCGCTTCGTTCATGGCGCGCCTCCCTGCGCGGCGAGCGGCGACTCTGCGCTGGGGCGCGCGGGAGCCCGCGACAGTTCGTTGTTCGATTCGACCAGGCGCGCGAGCAGGCGCAGGAACGTGTTGCGCTCCTCGCGATCGAGCGGCGCGACGATGCGTTGCTGCGCGCGCTCGACGGCCTCGTCGACGTCGCGCAGCAGCTTGCGTCCGGCCGGACGGATGCGCAGGCGCTTCACGCGCCGGTCGTCCGCGCTCGGCGTGCGCTCGACCAGCGCCTTCGCCTCGAGGCGCTCGAGCACGCTGCCGATCGTCGAGCGGTCGAGCGCGACCAGGTACGACAGGCGCGTCGCGTCGAGCCCGGGATGCGCGGCGATGGCCGCGAGCGTCGCGTACTGCACCGGCGTGAGGTCGAAGCCGGCGCATTCCTCCATGAAGATCGCCACCGCGATCTGCTGCGCGCGGCGGATCAGGTGCCCGGGTTTGAGGGATCGGTAATCGAGCGACATCTTATTGCTCAGTGTACTGTCGATCGAGCGACCGGTAAAGCGGCGAAAAAGGCGGCCGCGCTGCGCGGCCGCCGGTGCCCTGCCTTTCAGGAGCGAGGCGTGCGCGCGTTGCGGGGGCGGGCGGGCGCGCCCGGTTGCGCGGGGGCCGTCGTGCCCGGGGCACGCGAGGCGCCGTTGCCCGAGGCGGCGTCGGCCTGCGGATCGGCTTTCTTCGTTGCGGCCTTCTTCGTTGCGGCCTTCTTCGCGGTCGTTTTCTTCGCGGTGCTCGCCTTCTTCGCGGTCGCCTTCCTTGCCGCCGGTTTCTTCGCGGCCGGCCCGCTCGCTGCCGTCGTGCGGGCACCTGCGCGTTTCGTCGAGGCGCTCGCGGCGACGGTGCCCGGTGTCGCGCCGTCGGCCGCACCCTCGCCGGTCTTCGCGGCGGTCTTGCCGGGCTTTGCGGGGCGCGGCTCGAATTCGAAGCCGACCTTGCCGTCGGCGCCGAGCACGAGGAAGGCCTTGAACTTGCGCCGCGTGCGCGACGAGACGAAACCGGTGAGCAGGTCGGTGCGGCCCTCGGCGAGCAGCTTGCGCATCTGCTCGGGCGCGATCTCCTGCTGCAGGATGATCTTGCCGCTGCGGAAGTCGCAGCTCCGGCCGGGTCCGACCGATTTCTCGCAGACGAAGCTCATCCCGTGCTCGAACACGCGCGAGCGGCATTTCGGGCACGCGCCGAGCGGCTCGTGCGCCGAGAAGTCGATCGGCTCGCCGCCGTCGTCGCCCGCGCCCGGCTGCCCGAAATCGAACTCGAGCTTGTTCTCGTCGTTCAGCTTCAGGATCGCCGCGAAGGGACGCCCCATCTTGCTGCGGAAACCCTGCAGCGGGCCGATCGTGCGCTCGCGCAGCAACTGCTCGGCCTCGGCGACCTCGAGCTGGCGCGCACCCGGGATCTTGCTGATCGAGAAATCGCAGTTCGTGCACGCAAAGCGCTTGTAGTTCTCCTGCACGACGCCGGCGCAGTTCGGGCACGGCGCCCGGAGCGTGGCGTAATCGCCCGGCACCGTGTCGGCCTGGTAGTTCTTGGCGCGCTCGACGATCTGGCGCGTCATCCCGGCGATCTCGCGCATGAACTCGTCGCGCGCCAGGTGGCCGCGCTCGATCTGCGAGAGCTTGTATTCCCACTCGCCGGTCAGTTCCGGGGCGGTCAGCTCGTTGACCTGGAGCCCGCGCAGCAGCGTGAGCAGCTGGAACGCCTTCGTCGTCGGGATCAGCTCGCGGCCTTCGCGCACCAGGTAGTTCTCGGCGATCAGCCCTTCGATGATCGCCGCGCGCGTCGCCGGCGTGCCGAGCCCCTTCGCCGCCATCGCCTCGCGCAGTTCGTCGTCGTCGATGAGCTTGCCGGCGCCTTCCATCGCCGACAGCAGCGTGGCCTCGGTGTAGCGCGCGGGCGGCTTCGTGGCGAGCGCCTGCAGCTCGATCGCCTCGGTGCGCACGCGTTCGCCCGAGTCGATCGGCACCAGCGTGTCGTCCTTGCCTTCGCGCCCGTGCACGGCGAGCCACCCCGGGTGGACCAGCACGCGCCCTTCGGTCTTGAACGATTCGCCTTCGACGACGGTGATGCGCGTCGTGTTCAGGAACTCGGCGGCCGGGAAGAACACGGCGAGAAAGCGGCGCACGACCAGGTCGTAGATCCGCTGCTCGGCGTCGGACAGCGCGCCCGGCCGCGGCGACTGCTGGGTCGGAATGATCGCGAAGTGGTCCGACACCTTGGTGTTGTCGAACACCCGCTTGTTCGGCTTGACCCAGCCGCCGGCGAGCACCTGGCGCGCGAACGCGCCGTAGGCGCGGTCGGCCTCGAGCGCGCCGATCGTCTCGCGCACGCTCGGCACGTAATCCTCGGGCAGCGCACGCGAATCGGTGCGCGGGTAGGTGAGCGCCTTGTGCCGCTCGTACAGCGCCTGCGCGATCGACAGCGTCGTGCGCGCCGAATAGCCGAAGCGCGAGTTCGCCTCGCGCTGCAGGCTGGTCAGGTCGAACAGCGCCGGCGAGAGCTGCGTGCTCGGGCGCGTTTCCTCGTTGACGGTGCCGTCGCGGTCGCGGCAGCGCTCGACGATCGATTCGGCGCGCGCGCGCTCCCACAGTCGTTCGGCGCGTCCGTCGGGCGCGGTGTCCGAGCGCTTGAATCCCGGGTCGAACCAGCGCGCCTGGTAGGTGCCCGCTTTCGCCCGGAACGTCGCATGCACCTCGAAATAGTCTTTCGGCACGAAGCGCTTGATGCGTTCCTCGCGCTCGACGACGATCGTCAGCGTCGGCGTCTGCACGCGCCCGACGGTGGTCTTGTAGAAGCCGCCGTCGCGCGAGTTGAAGGCCGTCATCGCGCGCGTGCCGTTGATCCCGACCAGCCAGTCGGCCTCGGAGCGGCTGCGCGCGGCATCGGCGAGCGGCAGCATCTGCGCATCGCTGCGCAATTGCGCGAAGCCTTCGCGGATCGCCGCCGGCGTCATCGACTGCAGCCACAGGCGCTGCACCGGCTGCTTCGCATGGGTGTGCTGGACGATCAGCCGGAAGATCAGCTCGCCCTCGCGCCCGGCGTCGCACGCGTTGATCAGCCGGTCGACGTCCTTGCGCCGGATCAGCCGCGCGAGCAGCTTGAGCCGGTCCTCGCTCTTGGCGATCGGCTGCACGTCAAAGCGCGGCGGGATGACCGGCAGATGCGCGAAAAACCACTTGCCGCGCTTGACTTCGTATTGCTC
>JAKFES010000012.1:0-6978 GCA_036675585.1 Burkholderiaceae bacterium | reverse complement strand
GCGGCACGGCGCAGGCGGCCAGCAACGCGGCGACCGCCAGCACGAGCGCGCAACGCGGGGTCGTCCGGCGCCGGGGCGCGCGAATTTCACCAGGCATAGCCCAGTCCGATGAGCCAGCTCGAGTCGGTCGCCCGGCGTCCCTCGGTCGCCCGGCCCTCGTAATCGAGGTTCAGCTGCAGCGATGCGGTCAATCCGGACACGAACGGCAGTCGAATTCCGCTGCGGCTGCGCACGGTCACCTGCCCGACGTCCTCGAGGTTCCAGAACCCGCTCTGGTCATGGAAGAGCTCGGCCGAGAACCACTGGATCCGGTGCGCGAGATTCACGCCCCAGCCGAGCGCGGGCCAGCTCTCGTCGCGCCCTTCGAGGCGGCGCATGTCGACCAGATCCAGGCCGCCGCGCACCGACAGCTGCGTGCGCTCGGTCTGCAGCACCTGCAATCCGACGCCGCCGCCGAACGCGCTACGCAGGTCGATGTCCCGAAAGCGATCGTTCTCGAGCGAGCCCCGCAGGTACCGGAAGCGCGCGGTGCCGGCCAGGAAGCGGTCGTAGTTGCCCGAGAACAGCCAGTTCGACGAAACGAGGCGCCCGAAATCGCGCTCGCGGCGCAGCTTCAATCCGAGCGCGTAGCGCCAGTCGCGCGCGCGCGTGTTGAAGTCCGACTCGACGTACAGCCGCTCGCCCTCGTTGTTGCCGTGCAGGATCGCGCCCGACAACGTGATACGCCCGTCGCGCGACACGCCCTCGCCGCTTTCCTCGGGCACCGGGTTGATGTACCGGATCGAACGCGCGGCCACGTCGAGCGGCGTCGGCGGGGGCTCCGCGGTCGCGGCCTCCGGCGCGGGCTCGCCTTCGGCGGGAATCCCGAAAACCTCCTCGGCGGTCATCGGCGTGAACAGCGCCCGGCCCGGATCGCCGGGCGCGATCGTGCCCCACTCGGTGCGCTCGCCGCGTTCGCGCAGCAGCAGCACCGGCTTGTCGGTCTCGATCGACCGGATCTCGAACCTGCGGATCTTCATTTCGCCCGCCCACGTCGTCTCGAGCGTCAGCGCATCAGGCGACAGGTGCAGGATACGTCCGGTCAGCCGATCCCCGTTGTGCAGGAACACGGTGTCGGCAAGCGCCGGCATCGTGGCCAGCGCGGCGAGCGCGGCGAAGACGGGGCCGGCGAGGCGCGCGCGGAACGATTCGAACACGCCGCGCGGCAGGCGACGCAGACTCCCGGAACTCGGCATGCACGGGTTATAGACGATCGACTCGCGCGAGGCAAACCTTTCGCGCGGAGCCCGGACTCTTGGCGTATAATCAACGGTTTAGCTCTCGAAGCGTTCGAAGCGATTCGGTCGTCGAACGCGTGCCCGGGCCGACTCGCCCGGCGGCACGGGAGCAGCGGAAGGCAACACCGACCCACGGCTGCCGTCGGGGTCGGCACGAGAATTGCCCCCGCTCGAGTCGTGCGGAGCGTAGGTCCGTGCGCCGACCGGAACGCCGCATTGCCGAAACGAAACGACCCCGCGCGGCGCGCAATGGGGTCGGGCGCCCGACGGCGCGAACAGGAGCCCACGATGGCCAAGGAAGAACTGATCGAAATGGAAGGCGTCGTCGCCGAAGTGCTGCCCGATACGCGATATCGGGTCACGCTGAACAACGGCGTCGAAGTGTCCGCCTACGCGGCGGGCAAGATGAAGAAGCACCGGATCCGCGTGCTTCCCGGCGACCGCGTCACGATGGAGTTGTCGCCGTACGATCTCACCAAGGGACGGATCCGCTTCCGCCACAAGGATTGAGCGCAGCGCTCAGACGATCCCCAGGTGCTCGGTGTTGCGCGCGAGATCGCGCTCCGAGCGCTTGCTGTTGAGCTTGATGTTCAGCCGCAGGTCGTTCACCGAATCGGCGTTGCGCAACGCATCGTCGTAGCTGACGCGGCCCTGCTCGAACAGGTCGAACAACGCCTGGTCGAAGGTCTGCATGCCGAGTTCCCGGCTCTTCTTCATGATCTCCTTGATCCCGCCCACGTCGCCCTTGTAGATCAGGTCGGCGATCAGCGGCGAGTTCAGCATGATCTCGACCGCCGGCACGCGCCCCTTGCCCGACAGCGACGGGATCAGGCGCTGCGAGACGATCGCGCGCAGGTTCAGCGACAGGTCCATCAATAGCTGCGCGCGGCGCTCTTCCGGGAAGAAGTTGATGATCCGGTCGAGCGCCTGGTTCGCGCTGTTCGAGTGCAGCGTCGCCAGGCACAGGTGACCCGTTTCGGCGAACGCGACAGCGTGCTCCATCGTCTCGCGATCGCGGATCTCGCCGATCATGATCACGTCCGGCGCCTGGCGCAGCGTGTTCTTCAGCGCGACCTCCCAGCTCTCGGTATCGACCCCCACCTCGCGATGCGTGACGATGCAATTGCGATGCGGGTGCACGAACTCGACCGGGTCCTCGATCGTCACGATGTGCCCGTGCGTCATCTCGTTGCGATGGCCGATGATGGCGGCGAGCGTATTCGATTTGCCCGAACCGGTCGCGCCGACGACGATCGTCAGGCCGCGCTTGGTCAGCGCCAGGTCCTTGAGCACCGACGGAAGCTGGAGCTGCTCGAAGGTCGGGATCTCCATGTTGATCGTGCGCAGCACGATGCCGACGCGGTTCTGCTGCATGAAGGCGTTCACCCGGAAGCGCCCGATGCCGCCGGGGCTGATCGCGAAGTTCACTTCCTTGTGCGCCTCGAACTCGGCGGCCTGCTTGTCGTTCATCACCGCGCGCGCGAGCTCGAGCGTGTGCTGCGACGTCAGCGGCGTGTTCGACACCGGCTGCACGCGCCCGTCGATCTTGAACGCGGGCGGGAACTCGGCGGTCAGGAACAGGTCCGAGCCGTTGCGCGAGATCATCAGCTTGAGCAGGTCGTGCAGGAATTTGGAGGCTTGTTCGCGTTCCATTCGGAGGCACCTCGTTGGTGGTCGCTTTTTGAAGAGAAGGGGGAAGGGTGAAGGGGGAAGGGGAGAAGCCCCGATGCGCGAAGCCGGCTCGGCCCCCTTCTCCCTTCACCCTTCTCCCTTCCCTGCGCTTAGCCCGGAAAGTTGTCTTTCACCGTAGCCACCGCGCGGGCTTCGGACATCGAGATCTGGTTGCGGCGCACGAGGTCGGTCAGGCACTGGTCGAGCGTCTGCATGCCGATCGAGCCGCCGGTCTGGATCGCCGAATTCATCTGCGCGACCTTCGCCTCGCGGATCAGGTTGCGGATCGCCGGCGTGCCGATCATGATCTCGTGCGCGGCGACCCGGCCGCTGCCGTCCTTGGTCTTCAGCAGCGACTGCGAAATCACCGCGCGCAGCGACTCGGACAGCATCGAGCGCACCATGTCCTTCTCGGCGGCCGGAAACACGTCGATCACGCGGTCGATCGTCTTGGCGGCCGACGACGTGTGCAGCGTGCCGAACACGAGGTGCCCCGTCTCGGCGGCGGTCAGCGCGAGGCGGATCGTCTCGAGGTCGCGCAACTCGCCGACCAGGATGATGTCGGGGTCCTCGCGCAGCGCCGAGCGCAATGCGTTGTTGAACGACAGCGTCATCGGGCCGACTTCGCGCTGGTTGATCAGGCAGCGCTTCGATTCGTGCACGAATTCGATCGGATCCTCGACGGTGAGGATGTGCCCGTACTGGTTCTCGTTGATGTGGTTGATCATCGCGGCGAGCGTCGTCGACTTCCCGGAGCCGGTCGGCCCGGTGACGAGAACGAGGCCGCGCGGCGTCATCGAGATCTCGGTGAAGATCTTCGGTGCGTTCAGTTCCTCGAGCGTGAGGATCTTCGACGGAATCGTTCGCATGACCGCGCCCGCACCGCGCTGCTGGACGAACGCGTTCACGCGAAAACGCGCCAGGCCGGGAATCGCGAACGAGAAGTCGCACTCGAGGTTTTCCTCGTACTCCTTGCGCTGCGAGTCGTTCATGATGTCGTAGATCATGCCGTGGACGTCCTTGTGCTCCATCGGCGGCAGATTGATCCGGCGCACGTCGCCGTGCACGCGGATCATCGGCGGCAACCCGGAAGACAGGTGCAGGTCCGACGCCTTGTTCTTCACGGCGAAAGCGAGCAGTTCGGCGATGTCCATCAGGCTCCCTCGTTCGACCCGTCCGCGCAGGGGTCGCGCGGCCGGCTGCGCAGTCCGGCGATGCCGGGCGGCGTTCCTGCTATCTTCGGAACCCCCCATTCCGTGCACAGCCGCCGGCGGGCGAAGCGGTCGACCAAACGATGAACGGCGACTCGACGTTGCGACAAAACTACGAGCGCGTCCTGGCACGCATCGACCGCGCCTGCGAAGCGGCTGCGCGGCCGCGCGAGTCGGTTCGGCTGCTTGCGGTCAGCAAGACCTTTCCCGCCTCCGACGTGCTGGCGCTCGCCGCGCTCGGGCAGCGTGCGTTCGGCGAGAACTACGTGCAAGAAGCGCTCGACAAGATCGCCGCCTGCAACGACGAGTGGTCGATGCGACCCACCGGCGCGGTTCCGCCAGGCCTGGAGTGGCACTTCATCGGGCCGATCCAGTCGAACAAGACGCGGGCGATCGCCGAGCACTTCGACTGGGTCCATTCGATCGATCGCGAGAAGATCGCGCGCCGGCTCGCCGAACAGCGGCCGGCGTCGCGCGGCGCGCTCGCCGTGTGCGTTCAGGTCAACGTGTCGGGTGAATCGTCGAAGAGCGGCGTTGCGCCCGACGAGGCGCTCGCGCTCGCGCAGCGCTGCGCATCACTGCCCGGTCTGCGGCTGCGCGGGCTCACCGCGATTCCCGAGCCGAGCGACGACGTCGCCCTGCAGCGCCGGCGTTTCGCGCAGTTGCGCGCGCTGCACGAGCGCATCCGCGCGTCGGTCGAGCCGGCGGTGGCCGGGTCGTTCGACACGCTGTCGATGGGAATGTCGGCCGATCTGGAGGCGGCGATCGCCGAGGGGTCGACGATCGTGCGCATCGGAACGGCGCTGTTCGGTGCGCGCCGCCCGCGCGCGGACGGCGCGCAAGCGAACTAGCGCGCAAGCGAACTAGCGCGGAAGCGAAGTAGCGCGGAAGCGGGGTTCAGGAACCCGAGACGGTCGCGCCGATCGTCTTCACGGCGGCCGACAGGCGGGCCTTGTACCGCGAAGCGGCGTTCTTGTGGATGATCTTCTTGTCGGCGATGCGATCGATGACGCCCTGCGCCGTGCGCAGCGTGCTCTTCGCGGTTTCGGCGTCGCCGGTGGCGATCGCCTTGCGCACCGACTTGATCGCCGTGCGCAGCCGCGAGCGAAGGCTCGAATTGTGCAGGTTGCGCTGAACGGCCTGGCGCGCGCGTTTACGGGCCGAAGCAATGTTTGCCATGAGAGAATCTCGCTCGTTTTCGATCCGGCCGCCGAGCTGCTTTCGCTGCTCGCCGAGGCGCCCGGAAAATTTCCGGAAAGCCTTGAACTATAACCGATTTCCCGGCGCCGCATCAAGGCGCCGCGCACCGGCCCGGGTCGGAGGGCGCACCGAATGAGCCTGGCGAAGGCGGCGGCGACCGTCAGCGGCCTGACGCTGCTCTCGCGCATCACGGGCCTCGCGCGCGAGAACATCACCGCGGCGATCTTCGGCGCCTCCGGGTTCACCGACGCGTTCTTCGTCGCGTTCCGCCTGCCGAACCTGCTGCGCCGCCTGTTCGCCGAGGGCGCGTTCTCGCAGGCGTTCGTGCCGATCCTGGCCGAAGCGCGCGCCGCTGCCGAACGCGAGCACGCCGACGACACGGCCGCGGCGAGCGCGGCGACGCGGCTCGTCGTCGACCGGATCGCAACCGTGCTGTTCTGGTCGCTCGTCGCGGTCTCGGCGCTCGGCGTACTCGGCGCCCCGGCGCTCGTCTACGCGATCGCATCGGGCCTGCGCGCCGAACCCGAGGTCTTCGATGCCGCGGTCGGCATGACGCGCTGGATGTTCCCGTACATCGTGTTCGTCTCGATGGTCTCGCTCGCCGCCGGCATCCTGAACACATGGCGGCGCTTCGCGGTGCCCGCGGTCACGCCGGTGCTGCTGAACCTCTCGTTCATCGGGGCGGCGCTGGCGCTGTCGCGTCATTTCGACCCGCCGATCTACGCGCTCGCCGCCGGCGTCGTGATCGGCGGGATCGCGCAACTCGCGCTGCAGGTTCCGGCGCTGCGCCGCATCGGCATGCTGCCGAGGATCGGCATCGACCTGCGCGCGGCGCTCGCCGATGCGAACACGCGCCGCGTCCTGGCGCTGATGGCGCCCGCCGCGCTCGCCGTCTCGGTGGCGCAGATCAGCCTGCTGATCAACACGCACATCGCCTCGCGCCTGGCGCCGGGCAGCGTCTCGTGGATCTCCTACGGCGACCGCCTGATGGAGTTTCCGACCGCGCTGCTCGGCGTCGCCCTCGGAACCGTGCTGCTGCCCACGCTGGCGCGCGCGCGCGCCGCCGGCCGCGACGACGAATACCGGGCGCTGCTCGACTGGGGCTTGCGCCTGTGCGTCGTGCTCGCGGTGCCGTGCATGATCGGACTGGCGACGATGGCCGAACCGCTCACCGCGCTGCTGTTCCATTACGGGCGCTTCGACGCACGCGACGTCGAGATGACGCGCCTCGCGGTGACCGGCTACTCGGTCGGCATCGTCGGGCTGATCGCCATCAAGGTGCTCGCCCCGGGCTTCTACGCGCAGCAGGACGTGCGCACGCCCGTGCGCATCGCCCTCGTCGTGCTCGTCGTCACGCAACTGCTCAACGTCGTGACGGTTCCGTGGCTGCAGCACGCGGGACTGACCGTGTCGATCTCGCTGGGCGCGCTGGCGAACGCGACGATGCTGCTGATCGGACTGTACCGGCGCGGCTCCTGGCGCCCGTCTCCCGGATGGACGAGGTTCCTGCTGCAGACCGCACTGGCCGCCGCGGCGCTGGCCGGCGCGCTCGCCTACGGCGTCGAGCGCTTCGACTGGATCGCGCTGCGCGCCACGCCCGGCGTGCGCGTCGCGCTCGT
>JAKFES010000140.1:0-6987 GCA_036675585.1 Burkholderiaceae bacterium | reverse complement strand
ATGAGCCGCTCCCCCGAACGCTATCCGCTGGCCGAGCTGAAGGACCTGCCCGACGACATCCGGGAACGGATCCTCGCCGTGCAGGAGAAAAGCGGCTTCGTGCCGAACGTGTTCCGGATGCTCGCGCGCCGGCCCGACGAGTTCCGGGCGTTCTTCGCGTATCACGACGCGCTGATGCTGCGCGAAGGCAACCTGACGAAGGGCGAGAAGGAGATGATCGTCGTCGCGACCAGCGGCGCGAATCAGTGCCTGTACTGCGTCGTCGCGCACGGTGCGATCCTGCGCATCTACGAGAAGAACCCGCTCGTCGCCGACCAGCTCGCCACCAACTGGCGCAAGGCCGACCTGACGGCGCGCCAGCGCGCGATGCTGTCGTTCGCGATGAAGGTCTCGCTGCACTCGGCCGAGATCGACGACGCCGACTTCGCCGAGCTGCATGCGCACGGCTTCACCGACGAGGACGCCTGGGACATCGGTGCGATCGCCGCGTTCTTCGCACTGTCGAACCGGATGGCCAACGTCAGCAGCATGATGCCGAACGCCGAGTTCTATCTGCTCGGGCGGGTGCCCAGGGAGCGCGCTGCGCGCTGAGCGCGGCCGCGCCGCCGCGGGCAGGCGCCGCGCCGCAGCAGGTGCGAAGGGCATCCGGATTGTTTACCATGGCGCGCGGCGCGCGCCGCGCCGCTCGGACGAGGGGACGCACATGGAAAACGCCGTGGCCGACAACCGCATCCAGGACGCCAAACGCAACGCGACGATCTGCTACGCGCTCTACGCGCTGTCGTGCGTGATCGGCCTGACGGCGATCGCCGCGATCATCATCGATTACCTGAAGCGCGACGAAGCCGCCGGCACCTGGGTGGCGAGCCATTTCGAGTGGCAGATCAAGACCTTCTGGTACGCGCTGATCGGCGTCGTCGTCTCGTGGGTCCTGATGTTCGTGCTGATCGGCTTTCCGCTGCTGATCGCCATCGGGATCTGGGTCATCTACCGCGTCGTCAAGGGGTGGCTGGCGCTGGCGGACAACAAGCCGGTGGACGCGACGAAGCTGTTCTGACCCCCGACGGGGCGCCCGCCGTACCGGGTAGTGTCGCGTCCTGAAATGCACGGCGTCTCGTAGCGACCCCACGCCATGCCCTGCACGCGCCTGATCGCCCACCTCGACATGGACGCCTTCTACGCGTCCGTGGAGTTGCTGCGCTACCCCGAGTTGCGCGGCCTGGCCGTCGTGATCGGCGGCCACGCCAACCAGCCGGTGCTGCGCGCCGACGGCGCTCGAGCATTTGCGCGATTGCGCGACTACACCGGCCGGGGCGTCATTACCACCAGCACCTACGCGGCACGAGCGCTGGGCGTGTACTCGGCGATGGGCATGATGAAGGCGGCGAAACGGGCACCCGACGCGGTGCTGCTGCCGTGCGACTTCGACGAGTACCGTCGGTACTCGAAGCGGTTCAAGGCGGCGGTGCGCGCCGTCACGCCCGTGGTCGAGGAACGCGGCATCGACGAGATCCATATCGATCTCACCGATGTGCCCGGAGCCCGGCTCGACGGCGGCCGCGCGATCGGCCTCGCGCTGAAGGAAGCCGTGCGCGAGGCCACCGGGCTGACCTGCTCGATCGGCGTGGCGCCCAACAAGCTGCTCGCCAAGCTGTGCTCGGAGTTCGACAAGCCCGATGGGCTGACCTTGCTCACGCACGACGACCTCCCGACACGCGTCTGGCCGCTGGCGGCGCGCAAGCTCAACGGCATCGGCCCGAAGGCGGCCCGGAAGCTCGCGTCCTTCGGCTTGCACACGATCGGCGACGTGGCCGCGGCCGATCCTCGGTGGCTGAGAGAACGTTTCGGCAGGAGCTACGGCACCTGGCTGCACGAGGCCTCGCACGGCATCGACGCGCGCCCGGTCGTGACCTTCCGCGAACCCAAGTCGATCAGCCGCGAGACCACGTTCGAGCGCGACCTGCACGCGGTGCGCGACCGCACCGAACTCGGCACGATCTTCACCGGGCTGTGCGTGCAGCTCGCCGGCGACCTGGCACGCAAGGGCTACGCGAGCAGGACCATCGGCATCAAGTTGCGCTTCGACGACTTCCACATCGTCACGCGCGATCTGACCCTGAGCGCGCACACGCTGGACGCGCGCACGATCCGGCGCGCAGCCGGCGAGTGCCTGAAGCGCGTCGATCTGGCGCAGCGCCTGCGCCTGCTCGGCGTGCGCGCCAGCACGCTCGCCCCGCTGGCCGAGCGGGGCGCGCCCCGTGCGGCATCGACGGGCGCGGCGCAGGCGAGCGATCCACTGAATTTGCACGAGCGACGACCGGCTTGCAGCCTGCCGCTGTTCGATCGCCTCGAGGCGGCTGAAGATACGGCGTGAGGGTCGCCGGCAGCAGCACCCGACCGGTGTGCCCCGTTGGAGACGCGCTTCTCCGTGCAAAAGCCGAATGCCGCCACGCGCACTCGCCCACGGGGTGCAGCCTCGGGACCGCGCCCGCGATGGCGATGGGCACTGGCGCTGCTCGCCTTGCACCTCGTCTTCGTGTTCCCCGGTCACCCCGACTCGGTCGGATTGCGGGCGTTGCTGCGCGTGCCGGTCGAGTTGCCGATCGCGGTCCTGATCCTGCTGGCGTGGCCGTCGCGGCTCCGGGCGTTTCTGCGGCCCGTGGTAATGGCCGGGCTGGGGCTGCTCGTCCTGACCCGATTCGCGGACCTGGCCGCGCAGGCGAGTCTCGGCCGGCCCTTCCATCCGCTGTTGGACATGCATCTCGCCGGGGCCGGCTTCGAGTTGCTGGCGGGGGCGATCGGCCTGGCCGGCGCGGCCGCGCTGGCGGCGGCAGCGGTGCTGGCCTGGATCGCCTCGGTGGCGCTGGTGTGCTGGGCGACCGGAGCGCTCCGTCCCGCGGACGATCTGCGTTGGCGTCTGGCGGGTGCCGCTGCCGCCGCGGCAACGCTCGTCGGTGGCGCCCACCTGAGCGCCTCCGCGGGGCTGACACCGGCTGTCACCACGGCCGAGGCGAGTCGGTCGGTGCGCGACCATGTTCGAGCTCTCCGGCACAGCCTGACCGATCGGGCCCGGTTTCGCGCCGAGCGGACCGACGACGTGTTTGCGAAAGTGCCGTCGGATCGTCTTCTGGCGCGTCTGCGCGGGATCGATGTCGTGTTCCTGTTCGTCGAATCGTACGGCCGGAGCACGCTCGAGAATCGGCGATACGCCCCCACCGTGCAGCGAGCGCTCGCCGATTTCGAGCAGGCGGCCGAGGCTGCGGGGTTCGACGCGCGCAGCGCCTGGTTGAGCGCGCCGATCCGGGGCGGCCAGAGCTGGCTGGCACACGCGACGCTGCTCGCGGGCCTCCGGATCGATAACCAGCGACGCTACGAGAGCCTGATCCTCAGCGATCGGCAGACGCTGGCCGGCGATTTCCAGCGGGCAGGATGGCGCACGCTCGCCGTCCTGCCGGCTACCGACAGGCCCTGGCCGGAAGGGCGCTTCTTCGGCTTCGATCGGATCTACGCAGCGAACGATCTCGGCTACGCGGGTGAGCCCTTCAACTGGGTCACGATGCCGGACCAGTACACGCTGTCGGCGCTTCAACGCCTGGAACTCGACCACCGGGACCGACCGGCGATCATGGCGACCGTCGCACTCATTTCCAGCCATGCGCCCTGGACGCCGATTCCGCCCGTGCTGGACTGGGACGCGGTGGGAGACGGGTCCGTGTTCACCGCGCACGCCCGGGCGGGCGATCCGCCCGAAGTGGTCTGGCTCGATCCGGAGCGCATCCGCGCTCAGTATCTGCACTCGATCGAGTACGTGTTGCGCACGCTGAAATCCTGGGTCGTTGCCCATGGGCGCGATCACGCGCTGTTCGTGGTCGTGGGCGATCATCAGCCGCTCGGGATCGTGGCCGGCGAGGGCGCGTCGTTCGACGTCCCGATTCACATCCTCACTCGCGACCGTGCCGTCGTCGATGCCATCGCCGACTGGGGCTGGAGCCCCGGGATGCGCCCCGATTCCGCCGCACCGGCGTGGCCCATGGAGGCGATCCGCGAACGGTTTCTCGCCGCGTTCACCGCAGAGGCGGAATCGACGACGCGCCCGGAGGCCTCGCGGCCGACGGGACCGCCCGCAGTCGGTCGGCATGGCAGCCGTCATGAATCTCCGGGCCCTGTATTGCCGGCCCGGTAGCGGCCGGTTGGCTCGCAGCGTCCGAGCGCCCGGGAGGGCGAAGCGTTCCCGCGGCGCCCGCTACATCAGCACGATGTCGTACTGCTCCTGCCCGTACACCGGCTCGACCTGCAGCGCGATGCGCTTGCCGATCGCGTCGCCGAGCGCGGCCAGCGGCTGCGCTTCCTCCTCGAGGAACAGGTCGACGACTTCCTGCGAGGCGACGATGCGAAACTCGCGCGGCTCGAACTGCTTCGCCTCGCGCTCGATCTCGCGCAGGATCTCGTAGCACACGGTGCGCGCCGTCTTCACCAGCCCCTTGCCTTCACAGGTCGGGCACGGCTCGAGCAACTGGTGCGCAAGCGACTTGCGCGTGCGCTTGCGCGTCATCTCGATCAGCCCGAGCGAGGTGAAGCCGTTCACCCCGGAGCGCGTGCGGTCGCGTGCGAGCGCCTTGCGCAGCTCCTGCAGCACCTGGTCGCGGTGCTCGCCGCTCGTCATGTCGATGAAGTCGATGACGATGATTCCGCCGAGGTTGCGCACGCGCAGCTGGCGGGCGATCGCGTGCGCGGCTTCGAGGTTGGTGCGGAAGATCGTGTCGTCGAAGTTGCGCCCGCCGACGTAGCCGCCGGTGTTGACGTCGATCGTCGTCAGCGCCTCGGTCTGGTCGATGATCAGGTATCCGCCCGACTTGAGGTCGACGCGGCGCGAAAGCGCACGCGCGATCTCGTTCTCGATGTTGTGCATCTCGAAGATCGGCCGTTCGCCGACGTACGGACGCAGCCGCTCGACCATCGACGGCATGTACGCTGCGGCGAAGTGCCGGAGCTCGGCGAGCGCATCGGTCGAATCGACGAGGATCGACGTCGTCTCGTCGCTCGCGATGTCGCGCAGCACGCGCTGCGCGAGGCTGAGTTCCTGGTACAGCGTGGCCGGGGCGCTCTGGCGCCGGCTGTCCTCGAGGATCTCGCGCCAGCGGCGTCGCAGATATTCGACGTCGGCGCTCAGGTCGGCCTCGGAGGCGTCTTCGGCCGACGTGCGAACGATGAAGCCGCCTTTCTCGTCCTCGGGAATGAGCTTCTGCAGGCGCGTGCGCAGCGCCTGGCGTTCGGCCTCGTCCTCGATCCGTTGCGAAACCCCGATGTGTGGATCCTGCGGCAGGTAGACGAGCATCCGCCCCGCGATGCTGATCTGCGTCGACAGTCGCGCGCCTTTCGTGCCCAGCGGATCCTTGATCACCTGGACGAGCAGCGGCTGGCCTTCGAACAGCACCTTCTCGATCGGCACCGGATGGCTGCCGTTGTTGCTGCTGCCGCGCGATTGCGCCAGGTCGGCGACGTGCAGGAACGCGGCGCGCTCGAGCCCGATGTCGAGAAAAGCCGATTGCATGCCGGGGAGCACGCGCGAGACGCGGCCCAGGCAGATGTTGCCGGCGAGGCCCCGCGTGCTTGCGCGCTCGATGTGCAGTTCCTGGATCGCCCCCTGCTGTACGACCGCAACGCGCGTCTCGTGCGCGGTGTGGTTGACCAGGATCTCTTCGGTCATCGGCAGGTTCCCGATCCGGCGCCGCGCAGCAATCGGGCCGTTTCGTACAGGGGGAGGCCCATGATACCGGAGTGACTGCCCTCGATTCGCCGCACGAACCGGGCGGCCTGCCCCTGGATCGCGTACGCGCCGGCCTTGCCGAACGGCTCGCCGCTGGCCACGTAGGCATCGATTTCGTGCACCGACAGGCGAGCGAACTGCACGCGCGAGACTTGCGTGGCGATACGCTGCCTGCGCGCGGTCGCGACGACGACCGCGGTGAGCACGCGATGCGTGCGCCCCGACAGTTCGCGCAGCATGCGGCGCGCATCGTCGCCGTCGAGCGGTTTGCCGAACAGCCGTCCGCCGAGCGCGACGGTGGTGTCGCTGGCGAGGATCGGCGCGTCGCGCTCGTTGCGGCGAACGAGCCGTGCGCGCGCGGCTTCGGCCTTGGCGAGCGCGACGCGCTGCACGTAGCGGGTGGGCGACTCGCCGGGCAGCGGCGTCTCGAGCGCCTCGTCGTCCTCGCCGTCGTCGGCGACGAGCATCCGGAAGCGCACGCCGATCTGGCCGAGCAGCGCCTGGCGCCGCGGGCTCTTCGACGCGAGCCAGACGAAGTCGTCCGCTGCATCGGGCGACGGCGCCGCGGTGCGCGGGGCTTCGGTCATTTCGCGCGATCGCCGCGGTGGTACGGGTGCCGGTTCAGGATCGACCAGGCGCGAAAAAGCTGCTCGGCGAGCACGACGCGAACCAGCGCGTGCGGCAGCGTGAGGCTCGACAGGCGAAGGCGCTCGGCGGCCGAGCGCAGCAACGCCGCATCGAGCCCGTCGGGGCCGCCGATCAGGATCGCCACCGGGCGCCCGTCGCGCTCCCACCCCTGCACGCGGCGTGCGAAGGCGATCGAGTCGTCGTCGGCGCCGTGCTCGTCGAGCGCGACGAGCCGCGCGCCGTCGGGCAATGCCGCACGGATCCGTTCGGCTTCACGCTGCATCCACGTGTCGGCACGGCCGGATTCACCGCGCGCCTCGGCACGGATCTCGCGCCATTCGATGCGCCAGTCGGCGGGCAGTCGGCGCCCGTAGTCGTCGACGGCGGCCTGCACCCAGGCGGGCATGCGTGTGCCGACCGCGACGATCCGAAGCCGCATCGTCCGGTCACGGCTTCGATGTGCGCCGGGGCGCCGAGCCCTTTGCCGCCGCGGTGCGCCGGGCAGGCGCGGTGCGCCGGGCAGGCGGCGCCGCGGTCGGCGTCGACGCGGATTTCGCGTTCGGCGCGCGTTGCGTGGTCGGCGCGCGTTTGGC
>JAKFES010000127.1:0-7031 GCA_036675585.1 Burkholderiaceae bacterium | reverse complement strand
GCGGCGACCGGCTATCTCGCCTGGTGGATCTCGCAGCAGCAGGCGAAGCGGCCCGCCGAAGCGCCGTCGGCGAACGAAACGCAGAACGCCCACGCCGAGGCGAGCTGGGACGACGTCGAGCCGGTCGACCTGCTCGCGCTCGAGGTCGGCTATCGGCTGATCTCGCTCGTCGACCGCGACAACGGCGGCGACCTGCTCGCACGGATCAAGGGCGTTCGCAAGAAGTTCGCGCACGAGGTCGGCTTCCTGCCGCCGGCGGTGCACATTCGCGACCAGCTCGAACTGAAGCCCGCCGGGTATCGCGTATTGCTCAAGGGCGTGGTCGTCGGCGAGGGCGAGGCGTTCCCCGGGATGATGCTGGCCATCGACCCGGGCTCGGCCACCGGGACGCTGCCGGGAACCGCTACGCGCGATCCGGCCTTCGGTTTGCCGGCGCTGTGGGTCGACGCGCAACAGCGCGATGCGGCGCAGGCCGCCGGCTACACCGTGGTCGACGCGGCCACCGTGGTGGCGACGCACCTGCACCACCTGATGCAGACGCATGCGTCGCGCCTGCTCGGCCGCGCCGAGGCGCAGCAGCTGCTGGAGCACCTCGGCCGCTACGCGCCGAAACTGGCCGACGAAATCGTGCCCAAGCTCGTCCCGATGGCCGTGTTCCAGAAGGTGCTGCAGAACCTGCTCGACGAGTCGGTGCACGTGCGCGACCTGCGCGGCATCGTCGAGACGCTCGGCGAGCACGGCGTGCGCACGCAGGATCCGGCCGAGCTCACGCGCGAAGTGCGCATCGCGCTGGCCCCCGCGATCGTGCAGCAGGCCTTCGGGTCGACGCAGGAGCTGAGCGTCATCGCGATCGAGCCTTCGCTCGAGAATCTGCTGGTGCAGGCGCTGGCGCCGAATGCGGGCTCGTCGCTCGAGCCCGGTGTCGCCGAATACCTGCTCGCCGCCGGCGCCGACGCGGCGCAGAAGCAGGAAGACGAAGGCCATCCGTCGTGCCTGCTCGTCCCCGACCGCATTCGCGTGCCGCTCGCGCGACTGCTGAAGAAAGCCGCGCCGCGGCTGCGCGTGCTCGGGCACGCCGAGATCCCGGATACCCATTCGATTCGAATCGGACGATTGATCGGAGAAGCGAAGTGAACGTGAAACGCTATTTCGCCCGCACTGCGCGGGAGGCGATGGGGCTGGTGCGCGCCGAGCTCGGCGCGGACGCCATCGTGCTGAAGAATCGGCCGGTCGACGGCGGCGTGGAGATCCTTGCGCTCGCCGACGAGGATCTGTCCGCCGGCGCTCCGGAGAGCGATCGCGCACCGCAGCCGGCCGACGCACGCCACGCCGGCGTCGCGATGAGCACCGTGAACTTCGAGAATTACGTACGCGAGCGCCAGCAGCGCCGCCTCGCCGCAGAAACCGACGAACGCGACGATTCGACGGCATTCGTTGCCGCGTCCGAGCGCTCTGTGGCGCCCGCGCCGTTCGTCACCGGCGCACCTTCGGTGCACGTTGCCGCACGTGCGCAGCCCGCGCAGGTTCGCGATGCCGAAACCCGGCGCGAGCCGGTACCGGTCGGTGCGCGCGACGCAATCGCCGAGCGCGTCGACGTCCAGTCGCTGATGACCGAATTGCGCGAGATGCGCGGCGAGTTGACCGATCAGCTCGAATCGATGACCTGGTTCGAAGGCGTGCGCCGCCGCCCGGGCCAGTCGCGGATGCTGCGTCGCCTGCTGCAGGCGGGCTTCTCGCCGTCGCTGTCGCGCACGCTCGCCAATCACCTGCCGGCCGATTTCGGCGAGGAGGAAGCCGACCGCTGGCTGCGCGAGGCGCTCGTCCGAAACCTGCGCATCGATTCGCCGGAGCACACGATCTTCGACGCCGGCGGCACCTATGCACTGCTCGGGCCGACCGGCGTGGGCAAGACGACGACTGCGGCGAAGATCGCCGCGCAATTCGCACTCAAGCACGGCGCGCAGTCGGTGGGACTGATTACCGCCGACGTCTACCGGATCGGCGCACAGGACCAGCTGCGCACCTTCGGACGGCTGCTCGGCGTCCCGGTGCACGTCGCGCACGACGTGTCGACGCTCGCCGACTTCCTGCAGATGTACATGAACCGCAAGCTCGTGCTGATCGACACGGCCGGCGTCGCGCAGCGCGACGAACGCGTCGGTGAGCTGCTCACGGCGCTGTCGTCGGCGCAGGTGCGCAAGGTGCTCGTGGTCAACGCGGCTTCGCAGGCCGAAGCGATCGACGAGACGATCGAGGCCTACCAGGGTCGCAGCGCGGCCGGCGTCGTGCTGTCGAAGGTCGACGAGGCGGTGCGGCTGGGCGGCGCGCTCGACTGCCTGATCCGCCATCGGCTGACGCTGCAGGGCGTGGCCAACGGCCAGCGCGTTCCCGAGGACTGGCACCGGCCCGAGCCGCGAATGCTGGTCGACCGCGCGCTCGCCGGCAATGCGCTGCACCTGTCGACGTCGTTCGCCTTCGAGGAAGCCGAACTCGCGATGCTGCTCAGCGCCGGCCAGCGCACCGTCGCGCAGCGCGCACGCGAGGGGCAACGTGTTTGAGGCCTCGCGCGACCAGGCGGCGGGCCTGCGCCAGCTGTTTCGCCCGAGGCCGTGGACGATCGTTCCGCTCGGCTGCACGACGGGCGACGCTTCGGACCGGGCGAGCGTCGAGGAGATGGCGCGAGCGCTTGCGCGCACCGGTTGCCGGCCGGTTCTCGTCGACCTGCTCGACCGATCGTCCGTGCGCGGCGCGCGCCCCTTCGAAGCGATCGATGCGCATCGGTTGCTTCCCGAAGGAACCGGCGCGCGCGAGTTCGCGCGCTTCGCCGACGCGTTGCGCGTGCGCACCGCGAGTACCGGCGAGGCGTGCGACGTCGCGCTGGTCGCAGCCGATCCGCTGCGGCTGGCCGATCTCACCGCCGGCATCGCCGACCGGATCGTTCTCGTCGCCCGGGCGCGAGGCGAAGGACTCGCGCGCACGTATTCGCAGATCAAGGCCATGCATCTGGCGTACGGCTTGAGCGACTACTTCACCGTTTTCCTCGATGTCGGATCGCGGGCCGCCGCGCTCGCCTCGCATCGGCGCCTGGCCGATACCGCGGCGCGTTTTCTCGGCGCCGATATCGAATTCGGCGGCGTGGTCGGATCGCCTGCGGCCGGCGGCACGCTTGTGGCCGCGCGCGACACGACCGGATGGGATCGGTTCGCCGAAAACGCGTTGCGCTGGTCTCGCCCGGTGGAAGCCTGCCCCGGTGTGCGCGAGCGGCGACATTGAGGGGTACTCCATCGATGTACACGGCACAGGGAACGCTGGATCGAGAAACCGCCTTCGAGCGCTACGGACCGATGGTGCGGCGGATGGCGAGCCAGTTGATCGGGCGCCTTCCCGCCAACGTGGAGCTCGACGATCTCGTCCAGGCCGGAATGATCGGCTTGTTCGACGCGATGACCCGGTACGAGACCGACCGCGGTGCGCAGTTCGAGACCTTCGCCACGCAGCGCGTGCGCGGCGCGATGCTCGACGAGCTGCGCGGCACCGACTGGCTCCCGCGTTCGGTGCGCCGCAACCAGCGCGCGATCGAGTCGGCGATCCACCGCGCCGAGCAGCGGCTCGGCCACGCCCCCGGCGAGGCCGACGTGGCCGAGGAACTCGACCTGCCGCTGGGCGAGTACCAGCAACTGCTGGCCAGCGCCCGTGGCGCGCAGCTCGTGCATTTCGACGACTACGACGACGGCGACGGCGACGAGAGCTTTCTCGAGCGCAGTCTGGCCGCGGCCGACTGCGATCCCGAAGCCATCCTCGGCGACGAGCGCTTTCGGCGTGCGCTGGTGGAGGCAATCGGAAAACTGCCCGAGCGCGAGCGGCTCGTCATGGGCATGTACTACGAGCAGGAAATGAACTTGAAGGAGATCGGCGCGGTGCTCGGCGTCACCGAGTCGCGCATCTCCCAGTTGCACAGCCAGGCCGTCGCACGGCTGCGCACCCAGATGAAGCCCTGGACCGGAGAACCGAGATGCTGATGTTCACGACGCGCCGGCGCGCGCAACCGCCGACCGAAGCACTCGACGAGCGCGAGCGCGCAGCGGGGAACGCGCCGGCCGGCGATGTTTTCGAGGGCATTGCGCGCCAGGCGGCGGGGCTCGGCCGCGAGGCGGCCGAAGTCAACGGCGTGCTCGACGAGGTCGCCGCCAGTTCGCTCGCACAAGCCGAAACGCTCGACGGCGCGATGCAGTCGATCGGGACGATGGTCGATTCGAACCGCCGCATCGGCGAAGCGTCGCAGGCGGGACAGCGATGCCTGAACGAGGCGCACGTGGCGGTCGCCAAGGTTGCCAAGGGCTTTGCCGAGACCGCCGAGTCGCTGTCGCACGTCACGGTGTCGGCGCGCGAGATCACGCAGATCGCGTTGCAGACGCGGCTCGTCGCCTTCAATGCATCGGTCGAAGCCAAGCGCGCGGGGGAAGCCGGGCGCGGCTTCTCGGTCGTGGCCGAAGCGGTCAAGGACCTCGCGGCGCGCGTCGAGGCCGCGTCCAAGCAGATCATGCAGACGGTGGCGATGCTCGACACGCGGCTGGCCGACCTGTCGCACGAGATCGACGACGACTCGCAGCGTGAAGGCACATTCCTCGCGGCGCTCGCGCGTTCCGAGGAGCAGGCGGGACACGTGGTTCGCGCGGCGGTGCAGAACGTCGAGTGCTGCGAGGCGGTGCTCGAAACGGTCCGCCAACTCGCCGGCGAGTCGCATCGCAGTGCCGAAGCGATCGCCGGGACGCGGCAGCAGGCGCAGAAGTTCCTGCAATTGTCCGAATCGCTGATCGAGCTCACCGTCGAGACCGGCATCCGCACCGACGACACACCGATGATCGAAGCGGTGATCGAGGCCGCCGGGCACATCGCCCAGGGCTTCGAGCAGGCACTCGAGAGCGGGGCGGTGACGATGGCCGAGCTGTTCGACGAGCGTTACGCTCCGGTGCCCGGAACCGATCCGCAGCAGCACATGACGCGTTTCGTCGCGCTGGCCGATCGGCTGTTGCCGCCGATCCAGGAACCGATGCTGCAGATGTCGCCGAAGAACGTGTTCTGCGTCGCCGTCGACCGCAACGGCTACCTGCCGACGCACAACACGCGCTATTCGCGGCCGCAGGGGCCGGATCCGGTCTGGAACGCAGCGAACTGCCGCAACCGGCGCATCTTCAACGACCGCACCGGGCTGGCGGCCGGGCGCAACCGCAGGCGCTTCCTGCTGCAGACGTACCGGCGCGACATGGGCGGCGGGCAGTTCGTGTACATGAAGGATCTCTCCGCGCCGATCGTGGTGCGCGGGCGGCATTGGGGCGGGTTGCGTCTGGGGTACCAGTTCTGAGATCCGGCCGCTCCAGTTTCGCCCGGCGCTGCCGATAAAGATCGAGGGTCCGTGCGCATCGCGCGCCGAGCGTGCGCGACGCGCACGGACTCGCCCTCTCCCGATCCGGAAATCTCGCGAATGTTCCTCGATTCCAGCTTCAAGCGGAAGATCGTCGCGCTGGTCGCGACGGCCGTCGTCGGCATCCTCGTCGTGTCGATCGTCTCGACGCTGCGCAACGAGCGGCGCATCGTCGATGCGCGGCGCGCCGAACTCGTCACCGCGGTGCAAGGTGCGTACAACATCGCCGCCGCCTACCAGGCGCGTGCGGCATCCGGGCAGATGGCGCCCGAGGTTGCGCGCGAGGCTGCGATCGACGCACTGCGCGTTGCGCGCTACGGCGGCGCCGACGGGAAGTCCGAGTATTTCTACGTCTGGACGACCGACGGAACGACCGTGATGCATCCGATGCGCCCCGAGTGGGACGGCAAGCCGATGCTCGGCAGGCTGCTCGACGCGAGCGGCGCCGACACGCTGAAGCGCCTGCTCGACGCGATCGCGGCGAGCCCCGGCGGACGGGCGTTCTCCGAGGCGCAGTTTCCCCGGCCGGGCCAGACCGAGCCGGTCGCGAAGCTGCAATACGGCATCAAGGTCGACGGCTGGAACTGGGTGGTGGGATCGGGGCTGTACATGGACGATCTGGATGCGCTCGTGCAGCGAGGTCGGATGAACGACGCGAGCGTCGCGCTGGCGTTGCTGGCCGTCGTGCTCGGCGTCGGCTTCGCGGTGGCGCGCAGCGTGTTGCGCCAGATCGGCGGCGAACCGGCCGAGGCGATCGCGGTGATGGAGGAGGTGGCGCGCGGCAACCTGGGCGCACGGCTCGAACGCGTCGTTCCGGGCAGCCTGCTGCACGCGCTGCAGGCGATGGTCGGCGCGTTGCGCGACACGGTCGAGCAGGTGCACGTTTCGAGCGAAAGCATCCGGACCGCCTCGAACGAGATCGCGGTCGGCAACGCCGACCTGAGCCAGCGCACCGAGGAAACGGCGTCGAGCCTGCAGCAGACGGCGTCGTCGCTCGAGCAGCTGACGGCCACCGTGAACCAGAGCGCCGATTCGGCGCGCACCGCGAGCCAGCTGGCGGCGACCGCTTCGGACACCGCCGAGAAAGGCGGTTCGATCGTCGAACGGGTGGTCACGACGATGGGCGAGATCGACGAATCGAGTCGGCGGATTGCCGACATCATCGGCACGATCGACGGGATCGCGTTCCAGACGAACATTCTCGCGTTGAATGCCGCGGTCGAGGCGGCGCGCGCCGGCGAGCAGGGCCGCGGCTTCGCGGTCGTCGCGAGCGAGGTGCGCAGCCTCGCGCAACGCAGCGCCGACGCAGCGAAGGAGATCAAGACACTGATCGAAGCGAGCGTCGGGCGCGTCGCATCGGGGGCGAAGCTCGTCACCGAGGCGGGTTCGACGATGCGCGAGATCGTCGTCAGCGTGCACCGCGTCACCGACATCATCGGCGAGATCACGGCCGCCTCGGTCGAGCAGAGCGGCGGAATCGGCCAGATCAACACGGCCGTGGCGCAACTCGACCGGATGACGCAGCAGAATGCGGCGCTGGTCGAGGAATCGGCGGCCGCCGCCGAGAGCCTCAAGCACCAGGCGCTGCATCTGGGCAAGGTAGTCGACG
>JAKFES010000303.1:0-37551 GCA_036675585.1 Burkholderiaceae bacterium | reverse complement strand
GACGCAGCCAATGGGACAACCGGAAAAGGGCAACCGGAAAACGAAAAACCCGACCGGCTTGCTCGCGGGTCGGGCTCGATCGGGCGTGAACCAGGCCGCTTTAGCCGTACTTGTAACGCGCCCGCAAGCTGATCCTCAAATCGGCGCGATGAGACCATCCAAAGGTACGACCGCGGGACCGCCGATGTCAAATCGCCGCTCGCGCCTCGACCGGGCGGGTCGCGCGAACGGCGTTCGTCAGCCGCGCGCGATCTCGGCGAGCAGTTCGTACGAGCGCACGCGCGCCGCGGGGTCGAAGAGCATCGACGCGACGATCAGCTCGTCGGCGCCGGTGCGCTCGACGAAGGCCTGCAGCGCCCGGCGCACGGTCGCGGGCGAGCCGACGAACGAGCACGACAGCATCCGCTCGACCTGCGCCTTCTCGGCCGGCGACCAGAACGACTCGATGTCGTCGATCGGCGGCGGCACCTGTCCGCGGGTATTGCGGATCATCCGGGTGAACGATTGCTGGATCGTCGTGAACCGGTGGCGCGCTTCGTCGTCGGTGTCGGCGACGACGACGTTCACGCCGGGCATCGCGTACGGCTTGTCGAGCTGCGCCGACGGGCGGAAGCGCTGCCGATACAGCTCGAGCGCATGCGGGAGCGCCTCGGGCGCGAAATGCGACGCGAACGAATAGGGCAGGCCGAGCGCGGCGGCGAGCTGCGCGCCGTACAGGCTCGAGCCGAGGATCCACAGCGGCACGTTCAGCCCGGCACCCGGCACCGCGCGATACGGCTGCCCGGGCTGCACCGGCCCGAACAGCGCCTGCACCTCGAGCACGTCGTCGGCGAAGGTATCGGCTGCATGGGGATCGCGGCGCAGCGCGCGCATCGTGACCGGGTCGGTGCCCGGCGCGCGCCCGAGCCCGAGCTCGATGCGGCCCGGATACAACGATTCGAGCGTGCCGAACTGCTCGGCGATCACCAGCGGCGAATGATTCGGCAGCATGATCCCGCCCGCGCCGACGCGCATCGTGCGCGTGCCGCCCGCGACGTGGCCGATCACGACCGAGGTCGCGGCGCTGGCGATGCCGGTCATGTTGTGGTGCTCGGCCATCCAGTACCGGCGATAGCCGAAACGCTCGCAGTGCTGCGCCAGCTCGAGCGTGTGGCGCAGGGCGTCGGCCGGCGTGTCGCCTTCGCGCACCGGGGCCAGGTCGAGAACGGAGATCGGAACCATCGCAGAACCGTCGGAATCGGAACCGGCCATTATCGGCCGCCGGCGCGCGACACCCTAGATCCAGCGGCGCACGCGCGCGCGATACGCGTCGAAGGCGCTGCCGAAGGCCGCGCGCAGCGCACGCTCCTCGGGCTCGATCTGGAAGCGGTTCAGGTAGGCGACGAACACGACGATCCCCGCGAACGACGCGACGTTGCCCAGCCACCAAGCCCATCCGACGAGGACCAGCGCGTCGCCGAGATAGATCGGGTTGCGGCTGAAGCGGTAGAGGCCGGTGTCGACGAGCGCCGACGCCTTCTGCGGATGCATCGGGTCGACCGTGGTGCCTGCGCGGCGGAACTGCCATGCGCAGGCGGCGACGAGCACGATCCCGACGAGCCCGAGCGCACCGGCAACGAAGCCGCGCGCGGGCAGCGGCGTCGTCCACTGCGGGAGCCCGCGCGCCGCGGCCCACATCGCCGTGCCGACCAGCAGCGTGACGACCGGCGGCGGGATCTTCAGTTCGAGCCGGCTCATGCGCGCACCGTCACGCGGCGCGCGGCGTCGCGATGCCCGCGGCCGGCCGCGACAGCCACGCCAGCACGAAGGTCAGCGCCAGTGTCGGCAGCGCCGAGCCGAACTGCGGCGTGAACTGCCCCGACAGATGGAACAGCGCGACGCCGAGCAGCCAGATCGCGACCGCGCTGCCGTTCACGGCGGTCGCGCCGACGAGCCGGGCCACGTCGTCGCGGCCGCCGAGCCGCCCGAGGATGACCCCGTACAGCGGCACGAAGACCGAGCTGAGCATCAGCAGGAACGGCTCGAGGCTGTGCATCGGCAGCACCAGCGCGAACGCGGTGCACAGCAGCGCGAGCGCGATCCCCCAGCGCCGCTCGCTCCAGCGCGGCAGCAGGCTGTGACCGGCGACCGAACCCGAGTACAGGTCGCCGTAGGCATTGTCGACCTCGTCGATCAGGATCAGCCCGAGCGCGATGAGTCCGCCCTGCGCGAGCAGCAGCGCGGCGACGAGATCGGTCGACGGCGCGGTGAGCGCGACCAGCACGCCGAGCGCATAGCACCACGCGTTGGCGATCGCGTACCCGAGCCAGGTCCCGCGCAGCGCGCTGCCGCCGTCGCGGCCGTGGCGCGCGAAATCGGCGACCAGCGGCAGCCACGAGATCGGCATCGCGATGACGAGATCGAGCGCCGACAGCGTGCTCATCCCGCCGTCGCCGGGCCGGCTCCACAGCGTCGACCAGCCGATCGCCTGGGCACGCCCGAGGAACTGCCACGACAGCCACAGCAGCGACAGGATGACGAGCGGCAGCCCGTAGCGGCCGATGTACTTGCGCACGAGCCGCACCATCGATCCCGACAGCAGCACGAGCAGCAGCGCTCCCCAGGCGAGCGTGACGACGAGCGGCCAGAACGCGGCGGCGAGAAAGCCCGCCTCGCGGGCGATCGCGACGGTTCCGTCGCGCATCACGACGAGTTCGAAGGTCGTCCAGCCGATCAACTGCACGACGTTCAGGAACACCGGCAGGCGCGCGAAGCGGCTGCCGTACGCGGCGTGCATCAGCCCCGCGCTCGACAGGCCGCTGTCGCAGCCGATTTTCGCCGTCCACGCGAGCAGGCCGGAGCCGAGCACCGACCCGGCGAGGATCGCGGCGAGCGCCGCCTTCGTGCCGAGCGCGGGAACGAGATAGGCGCCGACCTGCATCACGAGCAGGCCGACGCCCAGGCTCAGCCACAGGGCGGCATGGTCGCGCCAGCCGAACAGCCGGTCGGCCGGCGAAAGCGGAATGAGCGCGGTATTGCGGGCGATCGTCGTCATGGCTTCCCTTCGCGGGCATTACCCCGTGCAGGTTCAAAGGGTTTGGTCTCAGCCGTGTCGCGAACGGATCCGCGGCAACGGCACCCCCAGCTCGCGTGCGCGGGTACGGCCCGTCGCACGAGTCCGCGAGTGTACCGCCGCTGCGCGGCGGCGGGAAATCGGTGCGGCCCGTCCGGAACTCAACGGAACGCGACCTCGGCGAAGCTCCGGAGCTTGCGGCTGTGCAGGCGATCGACGCCCTGCTCGCGCAGGCGCTCGAGCGCCCGCATGCCGATGCGCAGGTGCTGGTCGATGCGTTCGCGGTAGAACCGGTCGGCCATGCCCGGCAGCTTGATCTCGCCGTGCAGCGGCTTGTCGCTCACGCACAGCAGCGTCCCGTACGGCACGCGGAAGCGGAATCCGTTGGCCGCGATCGTCGCCGACTCCATGTCGAGCGCGATCGCCCGGCTCTGGCTGAAGCGGCGCTCGGGCGTGCTCGCCACGCCGCGCGAAGGCAGCAGTTCCCAGTTGCGGTTGTCGGTGCTCGCCACGGTGCCGGTTCGCATCACGCGCTTGAGCGCCTGGTCGCGCAGCCCGGTGATCTCGGCCACCGCCGACTCGAGCGCGACCTGCACCTCGGCCAGTGCCGGGATCGGCACCCACAGCGGCAGTTCCTCGTCGAGGACGTGGTCCTCGCGGACATAGGCGTGCGCGAGCACGTAGTCGCCCAGCTGCTGCGTCGTGCGCAACCCGGCGCAGTGACCGAGCATGATCCACGCATGCGGGCGCAGCACGGCGATGTGATCGGTGATCGTGCGCGCGCTCGACGGGCCGACACCGATGTTGACCATCGTGATGCCGCAGCGGTCGCCGCGCACGAGGTGGTACGCGGGCATCTGCGGCAGCCGCGGCGGCGCCACGCCGCCTTCGGCGCCGGGTGCCGGCGGCGCGCCCGTGCGACGCGTGCACACGTTGCCGGGCTCGACGAAGCATTCGTATTCGTGGGCACCCGAAGCGGCGGCCATCGCCGCGCGGCCGATCTTCACGAACTCGTCGAGGTAGAACTGGTAGTTCGTGAACAGGATGAAGCGCTGGAAATGCTCCGGGCTCGTGCCCGTGTAGTGGCGCAGCCGGTGCAGCGAGTAATCGACGCGCGGCGCCGTGAACAGCGCGAGCGGCTGCGGCGCGCCCGCCCGCGCAGCGTGCGTGCCGTTCGCGATGCCGTCGTCCATCGCATTGAGGTCCGGCAGGTCGAAGACGTCGCGCAGCAGCCGGGTGCGCTCGTCGTCGAGCCCGCCCTCGACGTGTCCGGCCTCGTTCACCGCGAAATGCAGCGGCATCGGCTGGCGCGAGGTGCCGATCTCGAGCGCGACGCCATGGTTGGCGAGCAGCAGCGCGAACTGCTCGAGGTAGTAGTCGCGAAACAGGTCCGGGCGCGTCAGCGTCGTTTCCCAGGTGCCCGCTCCGGCGACGAATCCGTAGCTCAGGCGGGAGACGGCGCGCGCGAACGATTCCGTGCGCAACCGCACGTACGGGTAGTACGCACGAACGCGATGCGCGAGCTCGTTCGCCGCGAAGCGCTGCAGCGCCATGCGCAGCCACGATGCGTTCGTGTCGTGGATGTGCCGTACGCGCTCGACGGCGGCCACGGCATCGTCGAACGACTCGGGCGCGAAGAAAGGAGGCTCGGTGCTCACGGCGTATCGTCCCGGCGGGCGCCTGCGCGAGGCGGCGTTGCGCTCACGATACCGGTGATTGCCCGTGCGCCGATGCTGCGCTCGCGCAGGCGCGCGACCTTTTCGATCGCCTCGGCGACTGCGGCGTCGTCGCCCGCCTCGAAGGGAATCCGTTGCGCAACGGGTTTGCCGTGCCGGGTGATCACGAAACGCTCTCCGCGAGCGGTCCGCTCAGAGGGTCAAGCGAAGCCGACGGCCGATCCGGATCAGCCGAACAGATAGCGGCACACCGCGACCGCCGCGATCACCGCGACGACGTCGGCGGTCAGCGCCGCAACGAGCGCATGACGCAGCCGGCGCACCTGGACCGCGCCGAAGTACACGGCGAGCACGTAGAACGTCGTCTCCGACGAGCCCTGCAGCGTGCTCACCAGGTAACCGACGTAGCTGTCGGGGCCGATCGCGGGGTCTTCGAGGATCGACGCCATCACGCCGTATGCGCCCGAACCCGACAGCGGCCGCAGCAACGCCATCGGCAGCGCCTCGGCGGGCAGCCCGAAGCGCGACGTGAAGCCGCCGATCGCCCCCACCGTCGCCTCGAGCGCGCCGCTCGCACGGAACATGCCGACGGCGACGAGGATCGCGACCAGGTACGGAATGATCCGTACGGCGACCTCGAAGCCCTCCTTCGCGCCGTCGACGAAGGCTTCGTAGACGCGCACGCCGCGCGCGAGGCCGAACGAGAGGAAGCCGACGATCAGCCCGGGGACGATCCACGGCGACAACACCCGCCCCCAGACGATCATCGCCGGTACGAGCGCGACCAGCGCGCCGAGCGCCAGCAGCGAGACCCAGGCCGCATAGCTGCCGGGATCGGGCATCGCGGCGCGAGCGCCATCCTCGCGCACCCAGGGGCGCTCGATGCGCTCGGTCGACGGATCGGGCGCGCCGGCCGGAAACCAGCGGGCGAGCCACAGCGCGGCGGCGATCGCCGCGGCCGTCCCGCAGATCGACGCGAACAGCGTCGTCGGCAGGATGCCGGCCGGGTCGCTCGAGCCGGCGGCCGCGCGCAGCGCGATGACCGCGGTGGGCAGCAGCGTGATGCTCGACGTGTTGATCGCGAGGAACAGCGCCATCGCGTCGGTCGCGGTGCCCGGGCGCGCATTGAGCTTGTCGAGCTCCTGCATCGCGCGGATGCCGAACGGGGTCGCCGCGTTGCCCAGCCCGAGCGCATTGGCCGACAGGTTCAGCACCATCGCGCCCATCGCCGGGTGATCGGCGGGCACGTCGGGGAAGAGCCTCGTCATCAGCGGACGGATCAGCCGCGCGAGCACGGTGAGCATCCCGCCCGCCTCGGCGACCTTCATCACGCCGAGGAACAGCGCCATGACGCCGACCAGCCCGATGGCGAGCTCGACCGCGTCGCCGGCCGATGCGATCGTCGCCGACGTGAGCGCCTCCATCGGCGAGGCGACACCGTCGGCGGGCACATGGAGAAGCTGGCGCCAGGCCGTCGCGACGAACGCGACGAGAACGATCGCGAGGAAGATCCCGTTCAAGCGGCCTTCGCGAGCTTCAGCAAGCGGATCGCGTTGTCCTTGAGGATCTGCGCACGCACTTCGGGCTTGAATGCGGCCTTGTCGAAATCGGCGATCCAGCGGTCGGGCAGGATCACCGGATTGTCGCTGCCGAACAGCACGCGATCCTTCAGCAGCGTGTTCGCGTACTGCACGAGCTTGGGTTCGAAATACTTCGGCGACCAGCCCGACAGGTCGATCCACGTGTTCGGCTTGTGCAGCGCGACCGACAGCTGCTCGTCCTGCCACGGCACGCCCGGGTGCGCCATCACGATCTGCAGGTCGGGGAAGTCGGCCGCGACGTCGTCGAGATGCAGCGGGTTGGCGTACTTGATGCGCAGCCCGCCGCCGCCGCGCATGCCGGCGCCGATCCCGGTCTGCCCGGTATGGAACAGCGCGGGCAGGCCGGCCTCGGCGATCACTTCGTACAGCGGATAGACGTCGCGATCGTTCGGGTAGAAGCCCTGGATGATCGGATGGAACTTGAACCCCTTCACGCCGAAGTGCTCGATCAGGCGGCGCGCCTCGCGCACGCCCATCTTGCCGCGCGCCGGGTCGATGCTGGCGAACGGGATGGCGACGTCGGCGTGCTCGTGCGCCGACTCGGCGACTTCCTCGTTCGTGATCCGCTGGATGCCCATCCCGCGCTCGTGATCGACGGTGAACACGACGAAGCCCATCTTCCGGCTGCGGTAGTAATCGGCCATCTGCGCGATCGTCGGGTGCTTGACCTCGTAGCGGAAATAGCGGCCGCGCGCCTCGAGCGCCTCGGCCTCGGCTTCGTCCGGGAGCATCCGCGTCGAGGTCTCGGCGTGCGTGTGGATGTCGATCGCGACCAGTTCGTCCACGTTCATGAAAAACTCCTGCTGCGCATCCGGAAACCCCGGATCAGTGGTTCAGCCGGACCAGCAGCACCGGTACCGGCGAAGTGCGGGCGACGCCTTCCGCGTCGCTGCCCATCAGCACGCGGTCGATGCCGCGACGGCCGTGCGTGCCCAGCACGATGAGGTCGGCCTTCCATGCGATCGCCTGCTCGACGACGATGCGCGCGACGCGTTCGCCGCTGCTTTGCACGAGCTCGCTCTCGACGGCGACCCCCTCGGCCTCGACCGAATCGCGCGCGCTGCGCAGCAGCTCCTCGCCGGCGGCGAGCAGCGTCGGCAGGATCTGGTTCGCATAGACCGAAGGCGTCTCGAAACCGGTGATGTGCGTGAGCGGATCGACGACGTGGATCAGCCGCAACCGCGCCGAGCACAACTTCGCCAGGCCGACGGCCTGCTTCAGCGCTTCGGCCGACGTCGCGCTGCCGTCGTGGGGAAC
The DNA here is from genome assembly GCA_036675585.1 of Burkholderiaceae bacterium. Classification (GTDB taxonomy): domain Bacteria; phylum Pseudomonadota; class Gammaproteobacteria; order Burkholderiales; family Burkholderiaceae_E; genus Zeimonas. Next base: position 29,965 of record JAKFES010000303.1, on the reverse strand, counting down.
GAGGATTCGGTCATACATGCTGTGACTCCGCGGTTCGGGCGCCCGGACGACAGTCTAGCGGGCGCGCGGGCGGCTTCGGCAACGCGAACGCGATCGGCCCGGCTATCCTTCGGCGAAACACCGTCCGGAGCGCCGCGATGAACGGCCCCCGTCCCGCAATCGAGAGCCTGGCGCGCCTGCGCGTCGACCACATCGGCAGCCTGTTGCGGCCCGAGTCGCTGAAGCAGGCGTTTCGCGCGTTCGGCGCCGGCGAGCTGTCGCGCGAAGCGCTCGAATCGGCGCAGGACGAGGCGGTGCGGCACGTCGTCGCGCGCCAGGAGGCCGCCGGGCTGCCCGTCGTTTCCGACGAGCATGTGGCATCGCGAAGGCAGCTACGACGCGATTGCCGAGCGCCTGTTCGGCGGGCTGAAGTTCGACCGCCTGCTGCTCGAGTACGACACCGGGCGCGCCGGCGGCTTCGAGCCGCTGCGCTTCGTGCCGCGCGGCCCCGGCGCACCCGTCGTCGTGCTCGGGCTGATCACGACGAAGACCGGCCGCGTCGAGACCGAGGCCGAGCTCGTGGCGCGCATCGACGACGCGGCGCGCTTCGTGCCGCTCGAGCAACTGGCGATCAGCCCGCAATGCGGCTTCGCTTCGGGAATCGGCGGCAACTTCCTGGGCGAGGACGAGCAGTGGCGCAAGCTCGACGTGATGCTGCGCGTGGCGCGCAGCGTCTGGGGCTGAAGCCCGCGTGCGGCGCGCGCCCGCGGCTCAGACGCCGGGGATCGTGAGCGCGAGCCCGGCCCGATCGGCGACGTGGACGATGTGCGCGCGCATCGCGCGGCGCGCCGCTTTCGCCGAACCGGCGGCGAGTGCATCGACGATGCGCACGTGCTCGCGGATCGGCTCGCGCACGCGCGCCGGGTCGGCGAACGCCACCTGCCGGCTGCCCTCGACGATGTCGGCGATGCTCTCGGAGAGGTCGAGCAGCATCGGGCTTCCGGCGAGCTCGAAGATGCGCGCGTGGAACAGGCGGTCGGCTTCGGACATCGCGACGAGGTCGCCGGCGTCGGCCGCCGACTGCATCCGCGCGATGCACGCGCGCAGCCGCGCGAGCCCCGCCGAAGTGACCGCCTTCGCCGCCATCCCGGCCGCGAGCTCCTCGATCTGGCTGCGCAGCAGGTAGACGTCGCGCAGCGCGTAGCGCCCGTCGAAGCGCCAGCGCCCGTACGCGCTGCCCGAGCCTTTCGCGCCGGGTTGCGCGACGAACACGCCGCGGCCCGGTTCGCTGCGCAGCAGCCCGAGCCCTTCGAGCATCGTCACCGCCTCGCGCAGCGACGCCCGGCTCACGCCGAGCGCGTCGGCGAGCTGGCGCTGCCCGGGCAGGCGCCCGCCGCGTCCCCATTCGTTGCGGCGGATTCTCGCCTGCAGCTCGCGTGCAACGTGCTCGACCGTGTTCATCGGGATTGACATCGGCCGCCGGCATCGGCAGCATTCACTCGACTGGTCTGACCGGTTCGACCAGTGACCCGGCCCCACGGCGGCCGCGCTTGCATCCCGGCCGCACTCGCATCACTGTAACGCAGTGCGCCGCTTCCGGAGCCCGCCCGCGATGTCCCGCGAAACCGATTCGCCACCGACGAACCTCGCCGAGCGCTTCGAGCGCGCCGTCGACGGGCTCGCCCGGCTGGCCGGCTATCCGCACGTCGACCGCCGCGCCGCCTGGCTCGAGCGCCTGCGCATCAACCTGCCCGAACTCGGCGCGCTCGACGCCCTGCAGCCGCAGCCCGAGCTCGGCTATCTCGCTCCGCCGCCGGCCGCGCTTGCCGGGCAAGGCGCAGCGGTGCCCGCCGACGCCGAAGGCATCGGCGCGACCGCGCGCGCCTGCCGCGCCGAGCCCGCGCGCACGGCCGATGCGGCGAAAGCCGCGCTCGAGCAGGCACGCCGGCGCGCCGAGCTCAATGCGTTCATCGAGCTCGCCGACGAGGTCGCGCTCGATGCGGCGGCGCGCGCCGCGGTGCAGCGCCTGCGCGACGGCGCGCCGATGCCGCTGCTCGGCATCGCGCTGGCGATCAAGGACCTGATGCCGATCGCCGGCTTCGCGCAGACCAACGGAACCGGCGGGCCGAAAGGCGCCCCGGCCGCTCGCGACGCGGCGGCCGTCGCCCGGCTGCGCGCCGCCGGCGCGCTCGTCGTCGGCACGGCCAACCTGCACGAGCTCGCCTACGGCATCACGAGCGACAACCCGCACTGGGGGCGTGTCGTCAACCCGCGCCATCCGGCCCATACGCCGGGCGGCTCGAGCGGCGGATCGGCCGCGGCGGTGGCGGCCGGCATCGTGCGCGTGGCGATCGGCACCGACACGGCCGGGTCGATCCGCATTCCCGCCTCGTGCTGCGGCGTCGTCGGATTCAAGCCGACGTTCGACGCCGTTCCGCGCGACGACGCGCAATCGCTCGGCGCGAGCCTCGACCACATCGGCCCGATCGCCGCGAGCGTCGGCGACGCGGCGCTGTGCTTCTCGGTGCTCGCCGGCCAGGCCCCGGGCATCGCGATCGGCGCGCAGCGCGCGGCGGTGCGCGTCGGCGTGCCGCGCAACTACTTCTTCGACCCGATCGGCGACGACGTCGCGCAAGCGGTGCACGGCGCGATCGAGCGCCTGCGCGCGGACGGCGCGCAGATCGTGCCGGTCGACCTGCCGGGCGTCGAGCACAGTGCCGCGCTGCAGTTCGTCACGCTGTGCAGCGAGGCCAGCGACCTGCATTGGCAGCGGCTGATCGAACGTCCCGAGACGCTCGGCGCGGACGTGCGCGTGCGCCTGGAGATCGGCCAGTTCCTGCCGGCGATCTGGTACACGCGTGCGCAGCGCGGGCGCGCCGCGCTCGGCGCGGTCTTCGACGCCGCGATGCGCGACGTCGACGTGCTCGTCACGCCGACGCTTCGCATCGAACCGCCGCGCGTGGGCGCCGGCGCGCCGACGATCGGCGGGCGCGAAGTGCCCTTGCACACGGCGGTCACGTCGTTGACGATGCCCTTCAACCTGGCCGGCATGCCGGCCCTTACATTGCCGTGCGGGCTCGGCCACAATGGGCTGCCGATCGGCGTACAGATCGCGGGGCGGCGTGGCGACGACTGGCGCGTGCTCGAAGTCGGTGCGCGCCTCGAACGCCTGCTCGGCCCCGTGGCACCCGTCATGGCCTGACCCCGAAGCTCGAACCGCGGAAGAGCGCGCAGCGCCGCCGGGCCCATCCGATCGACACCCCCAGGAGGAAGCCGTGAAGAAACTGTTCCGATTCGCCGTCGCCGCGTCCGCGGCGGCCTTTGCCGTGTCCGCGCAGGCGGCCGAGCCCATCGTCATCGGCGTGAGCATCGCGCAGTCGCCGCCCGGATCCGTCGTGCAGGGCACGCAGGTGAAGGACGGCGTCGAGATCGTCACGAAGATGCTCAACGACAAGGGCGGCGTGCTCGGGCGCGAGCTGAAGATCGTCTACGAGGACGACCAGGGCGTGCCGGAGAAAGGCCGCGCAGCCGCCGAGAAGCTGATCACGCGCGACAAGGTCGTCGCGATCACCGGCGCGCACCAGAGCTCGGTGTGCCTGGCCGAGATCGAGGTCGCGCATCGCTACAAGACGCCGTTCGTCAACACCAACTGCTGGTCCGACGACATCCGCGCGAAGGGCTACCCCGAGGTCTTCAACCCGGGCAACTACAACACGCGCGTCTCGTCGGCGATGGCCGAAACGATCGCCGCGCTGAAGGTGAAGAGCGTCGTCGCCTTCGCCGAGAACACCGACTACGGCATCGGCCAGGCGAAGCTGCTCGGCGAGTTCCTGAAGAAGACCGCGCCCGAGACCCAGTACAAGTACGTCGCGCTCGACCGCGCCGGCAAGGACTTCACCCCGGCGGTGCTGCCGCTGCGCGCGAGCCCGCCCGAGCTGGTCGTCAACATCATGCTGCCGCCGGCCGCCTACATCCTGATGAACCAGCTCTACGAGCAGGGCGTCGCGCCGAGCGCGAAGACGTGGTTCTACGACGGTGCGGGCATCGCCGACTACCCCGACTTCTGGCAGAACGTGAAGGAGGCGGGCAAGCACATGCTGGCCTTCGGCCTGTACCACCCGCAGATGCCGATGCCCGAGCTCGGCAAGCAGGTCGCCGAGACCTACCAGAAGCAGCGCAACAACGAGCCGAACCGGCTGATCTTCCAGGCGGCCGATTCGGTCCTGCTGATCGCCCGCGCGATCGAGAAGGCCAAGTCGACCGACAGCGAAGCGATCCTGAAAGCGCTGCGCGAGATCGAGTTCGAAGGCGTGCGCGGCAAGTTCTCGTTCTCGCAGGAGCCCGGCTACCAGTTCCAGCAATGGGTCGAGATTCCGTACGTCACGTACCAGCTCACCGAAGTGAACCAGCCGCTGAGCAAGACGACGCTGATCCAGGTGCCGGGCGAGCCGCTGCACGTCGACCGCGTTTCCAAACCGAAGTGATCGCCAAGTCCGCATCCGACCGCTGATCCTTCCGGCGCGCGCCGCGGGTTCGCCCGCGGTGCGCCGCGGAGACCGCATTGCTCGCACTGGACCTCTTCGTCAACGGGCTGATCATCGGCCTGTTCTATGCGCTGATGGCCGTCGGCCTCACGATGATCTTCGGCATCCTGAAGGTCGTGAACTTCGCGCACGGCGAGTTCTACATGATCGGCGCGTACACCTACACGCTGATCGCGCTCGCCACCGGCGTGTCCCCGTGGTTCGCGCTGCCGCTCGCCGCCGCATCGGGTGCGCTGCTCGGCTGGGCCACCGAGCGCTTCCTGATGCGCCCGCTGTACGCCGGCTACGGCTCGTGGGGGCTGATGAAGGACGAATACGCGGTCGTCGTCACCTTCGGGCTGTCGCTGCTGCTGATCAACCTCGTCGACAAGGTCATCGGCCCGTACCCGATGCGCGGCCCGTCGCTATCCGACATCACGCGCATGTCGATCGGCCCGTTCATGATCAGCGGGCAGAAGCTGATCACGGCGATCGTCGCGATCGTGCTGCTGATCGCGCTCGCGCTGTTCATCAAGCGCTCGCTGTGGGGTCGGCAGGTACAGGCGGTCGCGCAGAACCGGCTCGGCGCGTCGATCGCCGGCATCGACACCGCGCGCGCGAGCAGCATCATCTTCATGGCTTCCGGCGTGCTCGCCGCGCTCGCCGGCGCGCTGCTCGCGCCGGTCATCAATCCGTCGCCCGACGTCGGAATCTTCCCCGCGATCAAGTCGTACGTGATCGTCGTCATCGGCGGCATGGGGTCGATCCCGGGGAGCATCGTGGCGGCGCTGCTGCTCGGCGTCCTCGAGAGCTTCGGCGCCGTCTACATCTCGTACGACTACCGCGACACCTTCGGGCTGGCGCTGCTGATCCTGGTCCTGCTGTTCCGCCCGCAGGGGCTGTTCGGCGAGCGCACGCGCGAGGTCTGACGCGATGAACCTGCCCCGTCACCCGAACTTCCTGCGCGAGAAGCTCACGCAGGAGATGCGCCTGGCGCTCGTTTTCCTCGCCGCGCTCGCGCTGCTTCCGCTCGGCGTTTCGTCGCCGTACTGGCTCGGCGTGCTGATCGTCAGCATGTATTTCGCGATGCTCTCGGTGGGCTGGAACCTGCTCGCCGGCTACGCCGGGCAGTTCTCGCTCGCCCCGGCAGCGTTCGCGATGCTCGGCGGCTACTCCACCGGGCTGCTCGCGTACCACTGGAAGATCCCGTTGTGGATCGGACTGCCGGCGTCGATCGTCATCCCCGGGCTCATCGGCCTCGTGCTCGGGCGCATCGTGCTGCGGCTGTCGGGCCCGTACCTGGCGTTGACCACGCTGTCGTTCGCCGAGATCGTGCGGCTGGTCGTCTACAACTCGATCGACTTCACGCGCGGCGACCAGGGATTGAACGTTCCCGGGCTCGCCGACAGCCGCATCGTCAACTACTACGTGTTCCTCGCCGCGCTCGCCGCCACGACGCTGCTCGTCTACTGGATGCTGCGTGCGCCGATCGGGCGCTTCCTGCAGGCGATCCGCGACGACGAGATCGGCGCGGCGAGCCGCGGCATCGACGTCGTGCGCTCGAAGACGATCGCGTTCTTCGTGAGCTGCGCGATCTGCGGCTTCGCCGGCGGGCTGTACGGCACCTTCGCGCAACTGGTCAGCCCCGAGCTCGGCCTGATCTCGCAGACCGGGATCGTCATCGCGATGGTCGTGATCGGCGGCATGGGCACGCTGGTCGGTCCGCTGATCGGCGCCGTGCTCGTCTACGTCGCCTCGGAGCTGCTGCGCGACGTCGGCAACATCCAGATGATCGTGTTCGCGCTGCTCGTCATCGTCTTCGCGCGCTTCTTCCGCGAAGGGCTGTGGGGCCTCGCACGCAACGCGTTCGTGCGCCGGCGCGAGGCTGCGCCGGCCGTCGTGCGGGGGGCATGATGGCGCTGCTCCAGGTCGAATCGGTCACCAAGCGCTTCGGCGGACTGCGCGCGGTCGACGGCGCGAGCCTGCACGTCGACGAGGGCGAGCTGCTCGGGCTGATCGGCCCCAACGGCTCGGGCAAGACGACGCTGCTCAATGCGCTCTCGGGCCACATGGACGCCGACGGCGGGCGCGTGCTGCTCGACGGGCGCAGCGTGCTCGGGATGAACCCGACGCAGCTCACGCGGCTCGGCGTGCTGCGCATGTTCCAGATGACGCGCGTGTTCGCGCGCGTGAGCGCCTTCGACAACCTCGTCGTGTGCGGGCTCGCGATGGGGCTCGACGAGAACCGGGCATCGCAGCGTGCGCTCGAGCTGCTCGACGAGCTGCAGCTCGCGCACGTGATGCAGCTCGACGCCGGGCAGCTCTCGGGCGGCCAGAAGAAGCTGCTCGAATTCGGCGCGTGCTTCATGGTGCCGCCGCGGCTGGCGCTGCTCGACGAGCCGTTCGCCGCGGTGCACCCGGTGATGAAGGAGACGATGGCCTCGTTCATCCGCCGCCGCAACGCGAGCGGGCAGACCTTCGTGCTGGTCAGCCACGACATGCCGGTCGTCGTCGAGCTGTGCCCGCGCTCGGTGTGCATGAACGCCGGCAAGGTGCTCGCCGAAGGGCCCACCCAGCAGGTACTCAACGACCGCTCGGTCATCGAGGCGTATCTCGGCGAGCCGACCGGGGGAGAGTCCGACCATGAGGTCGACCATGGCTGACGCGCTGCTCGCGATGCGCAACGTCACCGCCGGATACATGGGCGACATCGACGTGCTGCGCAACGTCTCGCTCGCCGTGCACCCCGGGCGCATCAGCGGACTGATCGGACTGAACGGCGCCGGCAAGTCGACGCTGATGAAGACGATCTGCGGGTTCCTGCAGCCGAAATCGGGCCAGGTCACGTGGGCCGGGCGCGACATCTCGGGCAAGCCCGCGCACACGATGATCGACGACGGGCTGTGGTACATCCCGCAGGAATCGAGCCTGTTTCCGTACATGACGGTCGCCGAGAACCTGCGCCTGGCGCTCGAGGGACGGCGCAGGCAGTACGGCGCCGTGCTCGAGCAGCGCTATGCCGAGACGCTCGATCGTTTCCCCGTGCTGAAGGAGAAACTGTCGGCGCAGGCGGGCGATCTCTCGGGCGGGCAGCAGAAGTCGCTCGAGTTCGCCAAGGCGTACATGGTGCAGCCGAAGGTGTGCCTGATCGACGAGCCGAGCATCGGGCTCGCGCCGCGCGTGGCCGCCGAGGTGTTCCAGTGGATCGACGCGTTCGCGAAATCGGGCATGGGCATCCTGCTCGTCGACCACAACGTACGCCGCGTCGTGTCGATGTCGGACCACGTCTACGTGATGAGCCTCGGCGAGATCACCGCCGAAGGAACGCCGGCCGACTTCGCCGGCGACCTGCACGAGCAGGTGCGCGCATGGCTGGGGATCAACTTCTGAAGCGCGCGCTCGCGCTCGAACCGATCACGGCACAGGCCTTCGCGCCGTTCGGCACCGTCGTCACGAGCCGCGAACGAAACGGCCGGGCGATCAATGCCGGCACCTCGCTGCGCGTCGACCTGCCCGAACCCGACCTCCTCGCCGACGACGGACGCCCGGCGCTCGCCGTGTTCCGGGCGAGCGCCGTTTCCTTTCCGTTCGTGGTGCGCGCGCTCGAGCGGCATCGGCTGGGCAGCCAGACCTTCGTTCCGCTCGGCGGCACGCCCTTCGCGGTCGTCGTCGCGCTCGGCGACGCGGCGCCCGACCCCGGCACGATGCGGGCTTTTTGCATCGACGGCCGCAGCGGTGTCACCTTCTCGAAAGCGGTCTGGCATCACCCGCTGCTCGCGCTCGAGGACGGCGAATTCGTCGTGCTCGAACGGCGCGGCGCGGGCACCGACTGCCAGGTCGCGCCTGTCGTGCCCACGCGCATCGAACGACGCATCGAAGGAGCCGCATCATGATCCGCCATTCCTTCCCGCTGACCCTCGCCGCCGTCACGCTTCTCGCCGGTTGCAGCTCGATGCCATGGGGATCGGACCGCGATTCGGCGCAGGCCCGCGTGCAACCCACGCAGGGGCATACCGCCCGCGGCATCGTCGACTTCACGCAGCGCGGCGACAACGTCGTCGTCGCCGCGTCGTTCAGCGGACTCTCGCCGGGCGGCCACGGATTCCACGTGCACGAGAAAGGCGACTGCAGCGCCCCCGACGCGACCAGCGCCGGCGGGCATTTCAACCCGACCGGCAAGCCGCACGGCAACCCGATGCAGGGCGAGCACCATCTGGGCGACCTGCCGATGCTGCAGGCCGACGCCGACGGCAACGCGCGCCTGAACGCGACGATCGCCGGCGCCTCGCTGCGCGGCGGAGCGACCAGCCTCGTCAACCGCTCCGTCGTCGTGCACGCCGCACCCGACGACTACCGTTCGCAACCGGCCGGCGATTCGGGCGCGCGCATCGCCTGCGGCGTGATCACGTTGAAATAGCCGCTTCGGACCGAAGCCGGCAAGGCGCGAGCGATCGCGCGCTGCCGCGCCGGGAAAACTGGAGCGTGTTGACAGCGCACGTGCCGGGATTAGAGTAAGGAGGGTTTCTGACCGGGCACGACGCGCCGCCGACGTCGCGGCGCGCAGGAGGAGGGATCATGGGCTTCCGGATCGAAGGACACGGCGAGCACCTGCTCGTTCGCGTCGAAAACGATGCACGCACCGAGCAGCAGGTACTCGACGCGGTGCACGCCTGCAAGGCGCTCAGCTGGTGGTCGTGCCCGTCGGGCGAATGCGCGAAGATCGGCGTCTGCGATGCACGCCGCGACGGCGACGCGCTGATGCTCACGATGACGCCGCGCGCAGGCGAGATGCTGTCGCCCGCGGGAGTGGCCGAGTGCCTGCGCTACGTGCTCGGCGGAGCGTCGCCGTCGCAGTGAATCGGTCCGGGCGATCGCCTACGCGATCGGTCGGATTCCCTTGCACGCCGGGTACGCCGCGCAGCCCCGGAGCGACGAACCGCCGCGATCGGCTTCCGCGCCGGAGAGGCTCGATGCCTGTTTTCGCGTGGGTGTGCGCCTTCCTCGCAACGTGTGCGCTCGCCGCGGCGCTCCCCGCCGCTGCCGAGACCTCCGATCGCTTCGTCGCCGGCGCCACGGTGACCGAGCTCGCGCCGGTCGGCGGAGATCTGTTCGCGGCCGGCGGCAGCGTCGACGTCGAAGCGGCGGTCGCCGGCGACGCCGTCGTGGCGGGCGGCAAGGTGCGCATCGGCGCCGACGTGGGGCAATCGGTCTATGCGGCCGCCGGACAGCTCTCGCTGCTCGGGCGCGTCGGACACAATGCGCGGCTGGCCGGGGGGCGGATCGAGATGGGGCCGGCGGCGCGGATCGCCGGCAACCTGAGCGTCGCCGGCGGTCGCGTCGCCGTGCGCGGAACGGTCGACGGGGCGCTCGGCGCCGCGGGACGCAGCGTATCGATCGACGCCTCGGTCGGCGGCGACGTCGAGGTCGCCGCCGGCGAGATCTCGCTGGGGCCCAATGCACGCATCGCCGGCAACCTGCGCTACCGCAGCCCCGAGCCGCTGCAGCGCGACGCCGGCGCCCAGGTGGCCGGCTCGATCGAACGGCTCGGCCCCGAACTCTCCGAGTCGGCGCGCGAAGAGATCGGGCGGCGCATCGGAACGGGCCTCGCGGTGCTGTGGACGATCGGCCTCGTGGTGCTGGCCGCGCTCGCCCTTGCGGTGCTGCCGCGCCTCACCGCATCGATCGCGCGCACGCTGCGCACGCGGCTCGGCGCCAGCCTCGTCGTCGGCTTCGTCGTGCTGGTGTGCACGCCGATCGCCGTCGTGCTGTCCTTCGTGACCGTGATCGGGATTCCGCTCGGCCTGCTCGTCCTGCTGGTCTACCTGATGCTGCTGCCGCTCGCCTGGGTCGCGGCGGCGATCGGGATCGGCGACTGGGTCGTGTCGAAAGTCGCCGCGTCGCGCGCCGAGCGGACCGGCGCGCGCATCGTCGCCGCCGCGCTCGCACTGATCGCGCTGGCCTTCGCCGTGCGCACGCCGTGGCTCGGCGGCGGGATCGCGTTCGCCGCGCTGATCGCCGGGCTCGGCGCGTCGGCCCTGCAGCTTCTTCGACTCCGGCCGCGCTGACCGGCGCGCCCCGGTGGCGCCTTCACTTGCGCAGCCACCAGACGATCAGCGTCAGGACGATCGAGACGACGATCGACGTCATCAGCGGGAAATGGAAACTGAAGTTCTCACGCACGATCGAGACGTCGCCCGGCAGCCGCCCCCACGGGAACTTCGACAGCCAGGGCCACAGCAGGCCGGCGAGCACCAGGCCGACGCCGACGACGATGAGAACTCTCTGCATGGCCGGAAACCCCACCCCGGTTCTCGGGAACCGCGCCTCGCCATTCCGCAATCGGCCGACCCGCGGCGGACCGACCCCGGGTGGCGCGCAAGGCATGGTACCCGCGCTCGCCGCGTGCTTGACGACCCTCGATTGCGCGACGACGATCTATGCAGGCTGCGGCCTCGTGCCCTGGCACGCCGGCAGCCCTGTCCCCTGTCGACCCCCCGACCCGAACAGGAGCGAGAACATGCCCAAGCCGACCCCCAGCCCGGCCGACCTGCAGAAACTGCAGGGCGAGGCGATCGAGATGACCAGCGCGGCCGCCGCCAAGACGATGGAGGGCTTGCGCAGGCTCGCCGAACTGAACATGGAGACCGCGCGCGCGTCGCTGCAGGAATCGAGCGAGCAGATCAACGCGCTGCTGTCGGCGCGCGATACCCAGACGCTGACCGAACTCGTCACCAGCTTCGCGATGCTGCCCCCCGAGCGCTTCGCCGCCTACGCCAACGCGGTCTACGCGATCTCGCGCGAAACCGGCGCCGACATCGGCGCGCTCGTCGAGCAGCAGGTCACGCGCAGCAACGAGCAGATCGCCGCCGCGGTCGAAGCGCTCGCGAAGAACGCCCCGGGCGGCACGGGCGGCGCCGTCGACTTCATCACCCAGTCGCTCGAGGCGGCCAAGGCGGCGTACGAGCAGATGCAGTCGGCGGCGACGCAGTTCGCCACGCAGGGTGTGCCCGGGTCGGGCGATGCGGAGTCGAGCCGGCGCCCACGCAAGCGCTAGCAAAGGCGAAGACGGGGCCCGCGGCAGAACCGCGGGCCCCGCCGGATGCGCGCATTGCGCGCGCGATGCCGGCGCCGAGCGCCGGCCGCGCGTCAGCTCGCCTGCACCTCGATGCGACGCGGACGGAACTCGGCGCGCTTCGGAATGTGCAGGGTCAGCACGCCGTCCTTGAGGTTCGCCTCGATCCGCTCGGTGTCGAGCTCGCCGCTCAGCACGAAGCTGCGGCGATAGCGCGTCGCCTGCACGTCGGCGTACAGCGCCTCCATTCCCGCGGCGAGCTCGAGCGATACGTCGCCTTCGATCAGCAGCCCGTTGCGGTCGGCCTGCACGTTCAGCCGGTCCTTCGAGACGCCCGGCATCTCGGCCAGCACCGTGATTCCGTGGGCGTCCTCGAAGATGTCGACGGGCGGCGCCAGCGTGCGGCCTTCGTCGCCGGCCTTCGCGCTGCCGGTGTCGGTACCGGACTGCACCCGGTTCGACTCGCGAGTCGCGACTTCCTGTCGTTCTTTCATGGTTGCCTCCATCGTGCTCGTGTGTCAGTTCACGCTGATCTGCCGGGGCCGCGCCGTCTCGCGGCGCTCGACCGTGATCTGCAGCACCCCGTCGCGGTATTTCGCTTCCACCCGGTCCGGATCGATGTCCTCGGGCAAGGTCACGACGCGCCGGAACTCGCCTTCGAAGCGCTCGCGCCGGTAATACGCAGCCTGCTCGTCCGGCTGCGGCGTCGAGCGACTGCCGGAAATCGAAAGCACGTTCTGCTGGAGGGAGAGATCGATGCTCTTCGGGTCGAGGCCCGCCGCGAAGAGATAGACGTGGACCCGGTCGGGGGTCGCGCCGATGTTCATCGGCGGAAACGTCCCCGGTCGGACCGCCCGGATCCCGCTCGGGCCTTCACGCCCGCCGTAGAACAACCGGTCCATCTCGCGCTCGAGACGCCTGAAATCCTCGAAGACGTTGCCGTCGAAGCCGGTCAACAGACTGCCGAACATGTTCGACACCTCCTGTTCAAGGGTTGGTGTCGCCGAAAATAGGAGCGGGTGCGCCGGTTTCAAGTCCCGGCGCGGACCCGGGTGCGACAATCCCGGATGACCGACATCGCCACCCCCGCGCCGCCCGCCGGCGCCGACGCCGCATTCGGCGTCCTTCCCCTCTCCCCGGCCGCACTGGAAAACCTGCAGCGTCTCGGCTACGAGCGCATGACGCCGATCCAGGCCGCAAGCCTGCCGCTCGCGCTCGCGGGCCACGACCTGATCGCGCAGGCGAAGACCGGCAGCGGCAAGACCGCGGCCTTCGCCCTGCCGCTGCTCGCCCGGCTCGACGCCCGCCGCTTCGCGGTGCAGTCGCTCGTGCTGTGCCCGACGCGCGAACTCGCCGTGCAGGTCGCGCACGAGATCCGGCGCCTGGCCCGTGCCGAGGACAACGTCAAGGTGCTCACGCTGTGCGGGGGCACGACGATGCGCCCGCAGATCGCAAGCCTCGAGCACGGCGCGCACGTCGTCGTCGGCACGCCCGGCCGCATCGTCGACCATCTCGCACGCGAAACGTTGTCGCTCGACGCATTGAACACGCTCGTGCTCGACGAAGCCGATCGCATGCTCGACATGGGCTTCGCCGACGAGGTGGCGCGCGTGATCGAGCGTTGCCCGCCGCAGCGCCAGACGCTGCTGTTCTCGGCGACGTACCCGCCGGGCGTGACGAAGCTCGCGCGGCGCTTCCTGCGCGAACCAAGGCAAGTGACGCTCGACGAGCGTCCCGCGGCGGCGCAGATCCGGCAGCGCTTCTACGAAGTCGAGAACGATCGGCGGCTGCACGCGGTCGGCGTGCTGCTCGATCACTACCGACCGGTGCGCACGCTCGCGTTCTGCAACACGAAGCAGCGCTGCAACGAACTGACCGAGCTGCTGCGCGCGCAGGGCATCGTCGCGCTCGCACTGCACGGCGACCTCGAGCAGCGCGAGCGCGACCTCGTGCTCGTGCAGTTCGCGAATCGCAGCTGCAGCGTGCTGGTCGCCACCGACGTGGCCGCGCGCGGCCTGGACATTGCCGGCCTCGAGGCGGTGATCAACGTCGACGTGACGCCCGACGCCGAAGTGCACACGCACCGGGTCGGGCGCACCGGCCGCGCCGACGAGGCGGGATGGGCGTTCACGCTCGCCGCCCGCAACGAAATGGAGCGCGTCGCGCGCATCGAGCGGATGCAGGGCGGCGAGATCGAATGGCATGCGCTCGCCGAGCTCGCGCCCGCGACCGACCCGCAGCCGCTGCGCCCGCCGATGGCGACGTTGCAGATCCTCGGCGGTCGCAAGGACAAGATCCGGCCCGGCGACGTGCTGGGCGCGCTGACGAAGGATCTCGGTTTCCGCTCCGAGCAGATCGGCAAGATCGATGTCGGCGAGTTCTTCACGTGCGTCGCCGTCGAGCGGGGCATCGCGCGCGAGGCGCTGCGCGGCCTGGGCGAGGGCAAAGTGAAGGGGCGCGCGGTAAAAGTCCGGCGGATCTGACCCAGGCCGGCGGTGGGCAATGCGCGCCCGCGTGGCGGTCGCCCGCCCGGGATTCGGGCGCGGTGTTTGCTGCCGAGCGTCATCGAGTGACCGATCGATCGCCATGGATGAAATCCGTTTGCTGACCCCCGAGGAAGCCGAGGCGGTGATCGACGATCGCATCGAGCGCTTCGGTCTCGGCGCGTTGCCGCGTGTCGACGTCGCCGAGCTGCCCGACGGCAACTGGCGCGTACGCTGGGAAGGCTTCGAGCACACGGTCGAGCCGATGACGCGCGACGCATGGCGTCGTTGGCTCGAGGACAACGTCGGCTCGCTCGACGCGGGCGACCTGGAAACGAGCGAAAGCTGAGCGCGAACGCGGAAACGTTTTCTCAGACTTCCATCAGGTCGCGTCCGACCACGATCCGCCCGCCGTAGTGCTTGCGTGCGCCCTCGGCCCACATCTCGTCGGTAATCGATTCGTCGTCGCCGGGGACGAAGTGCGACAGCACCAGCGTGGCGACGCCGGCCGCCTGCGCCACGCGCCCGACGTCGTCGGTCAGGGTGTGGCTGGCCAGCAGGTGCTCGCGCAGCGTCGCCGCGTTCGGCACGCGCTTCACGAGCGCGTCGACGCCCGGCAGGTACATCACTTCGTGAACGAGCACATCGGCGCCTTGGGCGAAATCGGCCAGTGCCGGCAGGTACGCGGTGTCCCCGGAGAACACGATCGACCGATCGGCGCAATCGAAGCGGTACGCATAGGCGTGCTCGATCGGCGGATGCTCGACGCGCATCGCGCGCACGTGCACGGCATCGTTGCGCAGTACCGTCCCGTTGGCCGAAACCTCGTGTGTCGCCACGAGCTTGCGCAGGTCGGGCTTGCCTTCGTCCGCGATGCGCGTGTCGATGTCGAAGCGCATCGATTGCAGGAAGGCGTCGGTCATGGCCGCGAGCGGAGGCGGCCCGTATACGTCGACCTGCTGCTTCAGCCCGGTGGCCCAGCCGTTGTACAGCAAGGGGCCGTACTCGAGATTGTGGTCGGAATGCTGGTGCGTCAGGAAGACGTAGCGCAGCGAGTTCAGCGGCACGCCCGCGCGAACGAGTTGGCGCGAGACGCCGTAGCCGCAATCGACGACGTACGGAACGCCTTCGATGACGAGCAGGTTCGACGGGTTGGTGCGGCCCGCCGCGCCGACACGCGGTCCGCCCTTCGTGCCGAGCAGCACCAGGCGCGTGCCCTTGCGCGCGCCTTCCTGCTGCGCGAATGCCGCCGGAGTTCTCGTCGCTGCCGCGAGCGACCACAACGCCATGCGATCGAGGAACTGTCGTCGTTTCATGGTGGCCCGCTCGCGTCGAGGCGTACCGGCGTGCGCAGCCGTCCGATCGCAGGCACTGCCTACACCGACGGCAACGCCGGCCGGAACGCCGAGTGGAATCCGAACGGCACGATCTGCGGCGGGCGCATCTCCGCCAGGCACTGCATCGAGCGCGCGTCGACCACGCCGATCACCGTCGTCTCGTCCGCATCCGAGAGCGTCGACACGAGCAGCACGCCGTCGTCGTCCTCGACGCCTCCGGGTCGCGGCACGAACAGCGGCTCGAGCTGCGTCGCATCGGGCCGCTGCCAGGTCGATACCTCGCCGCTGTCGAGGTCGACGCGATGCGTGCGATCGAAGAACCCGCCCTGTGCGCCGTAGCCGGCGCCCCAGCAAACGCGCGCGCGACCGCGCCCGATCCGGTAGGGGTGGACCTGCTGCAGATCGATCGACGGACCGCCGATCGCTTCGGGCTCGGCCTCAGCGCGGTCGCCGCGCAGCCGATAGCGCACGTGGCGCGCGAGCGAGCGCATCGGCGCGCCGGCGCGCCGGGCGTCGAGCCGCAGGTCGTCGAATACCTCTCCGTCGTCGTAGATCGCGATCTCGAGCACGAAATCGCTGCCGTCGACCCACGCCTGCGTCGCGTGGAAAGCCATCATCGGCGGAATGCGCCAGCTGCGCACCGCGCCGGTGTCGAGCGACACCGCGTGGATCGCCGAGCCCTGCGCGGGCTCCCAGCTGAAGTTCTCGGCATACGACTTCGCGCCGAAGCGAAAGGCCAGCGCGTTCGCGCGAAGCGCGGTCTCCCAGACGAGCGCGTGCCCCGGCGCCAGCGCGAACGCGTGCGTGTAACCCGAGCGCGGCACCCGGATGCGCGCGATCACGTGCGGCTGCGTCGAGCCCGGGGCGAGCCGGAACAGCTTGAGCTGGCAACTCGGCCCCAGCTCGGTCGCGACGTTCAGGTAGGTTCCGTCGGGCTTCGTGAAGCCGTGCGCGCTCATCAGGTGCATCGCTTCGCCGTGCCGACCGAGGTCGAGGCGCTCGAGCGTCTGCAGCGTGCTCGGATCGAAATACGTCAGGTGCGGCGTTTCGGTCACCGACAGCCAGCGCTCGCCGTGGCGCGACATCACGACCGCAGGATTGTCGGTGACGCGCGGCCCGATCAGCCGCGACAGCAACCCGGCGGGATTGGCGGTGCCGAACTCGCCGTACACCGGCGCGCCGGCCGCCGTGCTGCGCCGATACGATTCGCTCGCGCAGAAACGGCTTCGATAGCGCACGCCGGATTCCTCGATGCGCAGCGCGTGCCACATCGCGTATCCGTCGAACCAGTGTTCGAGTCGCCCCTTGGGAAGATCCCACAGCGCGGGACCGTTCAGCAGCAGCGTGCCGCGCAACCACTTCGGCACGCTTCCTTGCACGGCGACCGGCGCGTCGTCGATCTCGCGCGCGCCGGAGAGGAACCCCCGAGCGCGGCCGAGCACCGCGCCGGATTCGACAGTCGGCAGGGCGGACATGCGGATCTCCTTCGCTGCACCGACGAACAGCATAGGCCGGTGTCGCCAGGCGCACAATTCGGGTCGTATCGTTGCGAGGTTCGATGTGCGCGCCTCCCGCCGACTCGCCGCCTTCGCGCTCGCGTCGCTTCCTGCCCGTGCGCGGTTTCGGGCACTCGCATCGTTCGCTCCGTGGGCCGGCAGCCCGAGCGCGCAGCCAGCGCAACCCGTTGCGCTGGCCGCACTCGCCCGGCCGGGGCGCGTGCTGGTGCTGCGCCACGCGCGGGCACCGGGAATCGGCGACCCGCCGAACTTCACGCCCGGAGACTGTTCGACGCAGCGCAACCTCGATGCCGCGGGACGCCGGCAGGCGGCGGAACTGGGCGAACGGCTCGCCGACGCCGGCATCGCACACGCGAAGGTCTACTCGAGCCAGTGGTGCCGCTGCCTGGAAACGGCACGCCTGCTGGCGTTGGGGCCGATCGTCGAACTGCCGGCGCTGAACTCGTTTCACGGGCGCCCACAGGAACGCGACGCGCGCATCGACGCGCTGCGCGCGTTCCTCGCCGCACTGCCCGTCGACGGACCGCCGGTCGTGCTCGTGACGCATCAGGTCACGATCAGCGCGCTGGCCGGCCACGCGACGGTCTCGGGCGGCGGAACGATTCTCGAATTGAACGGCTCGGGCGCGCCGCGCGTGCTCGGCGAGATCCAGGCGAACTGAGTCTCACAGGCGCCCAGGGGGCCACCATGGAGAGCCGCGCATGAACAGCGAGCACGATTCTTCGTCCGTCGGTGGCGTCGAGCCCCGTGGCGTGCGCATCCCGGTCGGGCCGGCCGTCCTCGATGCGGATCTCGCCGTGCCGGCCGGCGCCGGCGGAGTCGTCCTGTTCGCGCACGGCTCGGGCAGCAGCCGCTTCAGCCCGCGCAACCGACACGTCGCGCGGCAACTCGAGGCCGCCGGGCTGGCCACCGTTCTGGCCGACCTGCTCACGCCCGACGAAGAGCGCATCGACGATCGGACACGCCACCTGCGCTTCGACATCGCGCTGCTCGGCGAAAGACTGATCGGCGCGATCGACTGGCTGCGCACTTTCGCGCCCGTCGCCGGGCTTCCGATCGGACTGTTCGGAGCGAGCACCGGCGCAGCGGGCGCGCTCGTGGCCGCCGCACGGCGCCCCGATTCGATCGCCGCCGTCGTCTCGCGCGGCGGCCGCCCCGACCTGGCCGGCCCCGCGCTCGCCGAAGTGCGCGCGCCGACGCTGCTGATCGTCGGCGGCGACGACGTACCGGTAATCGAGTTGAACGAACATGCGCTCGCGCAACTTCGCTGCGAGAAACGTATCGCGATCGTGCCGGGTGCGACGCACCTGTTCGAGGAGCCGGGAACGCTGGACCGTGTCGCAGCGCTCGCGCGCGACTGGTTCGTCCGGCATCTGCGTCCTGCACACGAGACGCCTTCACCGTCCTGAGCGTTGCGGGTACGCCGCGTGCACGGCCCGGCGCTTCGGGCAGTCGGGGAATGCATCGTGGACGAGACACTCGATTGCGCCATCATCGGCGCCGGCCCGGGCGGGCTGACCGCCGCGATCTACCTCGCCCGGTTCCGGCGACCGGGCATCGTCCTCGACGCCGGCCGGAGTCGTGCGCGATGGATTCCGGCCAGCCACAACTGTCCGGGGTTTCCCCGCGGAATCGCCGGCGACGAGTTCCTGGCGCGGCTCGCGACGCAGGCACGTTCGTCGGGCGCGCACATCGAATCCGGCGAGGTCGTCGCGCTTCGTCGCGCCGACGACCGGTTCGTGCTCGAGAGCCGGCAGCGACGCGTTGCGGCGAGGACCGTGATCCTGGCAACGGGCTGCGAAGACGTGATGCCCGACGTCGCCGGCCTGGGCGATGCGGTCCGCTGCGGCGCGCTCCGCTTCTGCCCGATCTGCGACGCCTGCGAAGCCATCGATCGCGACATCGCGATCCACGGACCGTTCGAGTCGGCCGCCCGTCACGCGCTTTTTCTTCGGACCTACTCGAGCCGGGTATCCGTCGTTCCCACCGACGCGCCGCCGGACGGAGATGCAGGCGCACGCCTGCGCGAGGCCCGCGTCGAAGTCACGTCGACGCCGGACGGGCTTGCGTTCGACGGCGAACGCTGCACGTTCTCGTTCGACGGACGCCGGCGCGACTTCGACGTCGTCTACGCGATGCTCGGAAGCCGACAGCGCTCGGACCTTGCCCGGTCGCTCGGCGCCCACTGCGACGACGAAGGCGCGCTGCGCGTCGACCGGTACCAGCGGACGAGCGTGCCGGGGCTGTACGCGATCGGCGATGTGGTCAGCGCACTGAACCAGATCGCGGTCGCAACGGGACACGCGGCGATCGCGGCGACGGCGGTGCACAACGCGCTGGAAACGCGCTTTGCATGAATCCGGGCCTCGGGACGCTCCGTACGGCGCACGTCGACGCCGGGGCCCCCGCGCCGCATTGCCTTACCCTGCGGACTCCATTCGCAGAGCCGTGACATGACCGATCTTTCCGCCTTCCCGATCACGAAGAAGTGGCCCGCGCGCCACCCCGACCGTATCCAGCTCTATTCGCTGCCCACGCCGAACGGCGTCAAGGTCTCGATCCTGCTCGAGGAGACCGCGCTGCCGTACGAGCCGCATCGCGTCGACTTCCAGTCGAACGATCAGTTGTCGCCCGAGTTCCTGTCGCTGAATCCGAACAACAAGATTCCGGCGATCCTCGATCCGCACGGGCCCGGCGGCAAGCCGCTGGCGCTGTTCGAGTCGGGCGCGATCCTGATCTACCTGTCCGACCGGTGCGCGCGCGAAGGGCGCGAAGCGTTCGTGCCGGACGACGCGGCTGCGCGCTACGAAACGATCCAGTGGCTGATGTTCCAGACGGGCGGCGTCGGGCCGATGTTCGGGCAGGTCGGCTTCTTCCACAAGTTCGCCGGCAAGGACTTCGAGGACAAACGACCTCGCGACCGCTACGTCGCCGAGTCGAGGCGCCTGCTGGGCGTGCTCGAGCGGCGCCTGGCCGGTCGCAAATGGATCATGGGCGACCAATACACGATCGCCGACATCGCGACATTCCCCTGGGTGCGCAACCTGATCGGCTTCTACGAGGCGGGCGATCTGGTGGGCTTCGGCGACTTTCCCGAAGTGGCGCGCGCGCTCGACGCGTTCGTGGCGCGGCCCGCGGTGGCGCGCGGGTTGAAGATCCCCGGCTGAGCTGCCTCGCCGCACGCGCTGGAAACGCATGCCGCTGCAGAACCGGGTCGATCCCTGGGGACGGCTGTGCGCCGTACCGGCGCGCGGCGCATGGACGGGCAACCGCGGGATCCTGCACGACGAATCGAAGCGCGTCGTGCGTCCGTGGGCCGGCAAGGCCTGGATCACCTGCGCATTGAAGTTCGGCGACACGCATCGCGAGGTGTTCAGCCAGCGAACGTGGTCGGAGCTGTTTTTTCTCGACGAGGCGACGGCCTTCGCCGCGGGTCATCGACCGTGCGGCTACTGCCGGCGCGAACGGTACGCGCAGTTCAAGCGAGCCTGGCTGGCGGCGAACCCGGCGCGCGTCGTCGGCACGAATCCGTCCATTCGCGCAGTCGACCGCGTGCTGCACGACGAACGCGCGCTGCGCGGCGGCGCCAAGCGGACGTTCGTCGCGCCGATGAACCGGCTGCCGGGCGGAACGATGTTCGAGCTCGAGGGCGCGGCCTGTCTCGTATGGGAGGGGCGCGTGCATCGCTGGTCGTTCGACGGGTATGCGGACACGGACACGCCGATCACGCAGCGGGACGTCTCCGTGCTCACGCCGGCGTCGATCGTTCGCAGCTTCGCCGGCGGCCTGACGCCGGAAGTGCATCCGTCGTGTCGTCGCGCGATCCTCGCGAGCGCATCGAAGCGCCCCTGAAACGAGCAGCCGGCGTCGGATATCCTGATCTTCCACACCGAGCGCGGCACCCGGACCGCGTACCGACACTCCACGGAGGCCACTGCCATGGGCTGGTTCTCGAAGAAGGACAAGGGCGATTTCTTCCTCGCGACGATTGCGCCGAACGGCGAAGGCGCGCGCGTCGAAAAATTCCTCGGCGTGGTCAACGGCGAGGCGATCATCGGCGCCAACCTCTTCCGCGACCTCTTCTCGTCGGTGCGCGACATCGTCGGCGGGCGCGCCGGCGGCTACGAGCGGGCGCTGTCGGGCGCGCGCGATGCGGCGCTCGACGACATGATCGCCGCGGCGAAAGAGCGGGGTGCCGACGGCATCGTCGGCATCGACTTCGATTACGAAGTGCTCGGTGCGGAGAACGGCATGATGATGGTTTCGGTCAGCGGGACCGCCGTGAAGATGGCCGCCAGCTGATCGCCCGTCCACGCTCCGTACAGAGGGCGCCATGGAACGGCGTGAGCCCGATGCCGGCGTCTCGCAGGCCGATTGTTTGACCGGATGCGCGTGAGGTAGGATCGCCGCTCCAGCATGCAGGGAAGCGGCCAGCGATCGAACAAGAATCGGGCGCCGAACGGGAGGAGACTTGACGAGCGCAGGGCGAGTAGCGGAAAAGGTTCTGGAAGTCCTCACGGCGGCCCTCCTGTTCCTGCTGATGTTGATCACGGTGGTCGATGTGGCTGGGCGGTACTTCATCGGCAAGCCGCTGCCCGGTTCCGCGGAAATCAGTGCAATCGCCCTGGCGCTGCTCGTTTTCGCGGCGTTCCCGCTGGTCAGTCGACGCCGGGAGCACATCACGGTGGATCTGTTCACCCTGGCGCCGGGCTCGGCACTCGGGCGCGCAACGCACGCCGTCTCGACCGCGGCCAGCGCCGCCTGCGCACTGTGGATCGCATTCGAGGTGTGGCAACTCGCGAACGATCTGGCGCGTCACGGCGATACGAGTTCGTTCCTGCATATCCCGTACGCACCGGTTGCCTACTTCATCGCTGCGACCTCCGTGGTGGCCGGCGTGTTTTCGTTGACACGGCGCGGGAACCCCGACTCCGCACGAGCAGTCGAAACACGCGGCATCACCGACGACGGCCCGGAAAACGGGGCGTCCCGATGACCGTCGCCCTGATCGGATTCGCGATCGTCTTCCTGCTTCTCTTCATCGGCGTACCGATCGGCTTCGGCATGCTGATCGTCGGGGTCGGGGGATTTGCGTATCTCACCGACTGGGAACCGGCGCGCGCGATGCTGGGGCAACTGGCGTATGAAACGCCGTTGTCCTATGGCTTGACCGTGGTGCCGCTGTTCATCCTGATGGGCAACTTCATCACCGCCTCGAAGCTGTCCAACGAGTTGTACCGGGCCGCCTATGCGCTCCTGGGTCACCTGCGCGGCGGGCTGGCGCTCGCGACGCTCACCGCGTGCGCCGGTTTCAGCGCCGTTTGCGGATCCAGCCTGGCCACTGCGGCGACGATGTCCAAAGTCGCGATGCCTTCGATGCGCGAGTTCAAGTACGCGGACTCGCTCGCCACCGGATCCGTGGCGGCCGGCGGAACGCTCGGAATCCTGATTCCACCGAGCATCGTGCTCGTGCTGTATGGAATCATGACCAACAACGACATCGGCAAGCTGTTCGTCGCCGGCGTTCTTCCCGGGCTGCTCGGACTCGGTTTCTACATGCTTGCCGTGGCCGTGAGCACCGGCCTGCGCCCCGAACTCGGCCCACCCGGCCCGAAGACGGCCTGGCCCGAGCGCCTGCGCGCGCTCGCTGGCGTGTGGGGCGTCGCGCTGTTGTTCGTGGTGGTGATCGGCGGAATCTACGTCGGCGCCTTCACGCCGACCGAAGCCGCGGGAATCGGCGCCGGGGGTGCATTCCTGTTCGCGCTCGCCCGGCGAACGCTCGACTTGCGCGGTTTCGTCCAGGTGCTGCTCGAAACCGCACGCATGACCGCCGCCATTTTCACGATACTGATCGGTGCGCTGATCTTCGCGAACTTCGTCAACATCGCCGGCCTGCCCGAGGCGCTCATCGCCTGGGTGAACGCGCTCGGCACGTCGCCGCTGATGGTCATCATTGCCATCACCGGCATCTATGTCGTGCTCGGCTGCATTCTGGAAAGCATGTCGATGCTGTTGTTGACCGTACCCATCTTCTACCCGTTGGCGATCGGCGCGGGATTCGACCCGATCTGGTTCGGGGTGCTGATCGTCGTCGTGATCGAAATCAGCCTGATCACCCCGCCGATCGGAATGAACGTGTTCGTGCTGAAGTCGACACTGCCCGACGTTCCTACCCGGACGATCTTTCGGGGCGTGATCCCGTTCATCATCGCCGACATCCTTCGCGTGACGGTGCTGATTGCCGTTCCGTCGATCGCGTTGTTCCTTCCTTCGTTCATGAAGTAGTTCCACAATCAGGAGACAGGAATCCATGCGCAAGTTTCCCCTGTTCGCGTCGCTGCTGGTCGGGTGTGCGCTCAGCCTGCCCGCATCGGCACAAACGGTCCTGCGCGTCAGCAACTGGCTGCCGCCGACCCATCTGATCACCACCGACATCCTGCAGGTATGGGCCAACAACGTCGAGAAGGAGACCGCCGGGCGAGTGAAGGTCCAGATCATTCCCGCGCTCGGGAAGCCGGAGGCGCATTTCGATCTCGTTCGCAAGGGCGTCGCCGACGTTGCGATGAGCGTCGACGCGTACACCGCCGATCGGTTCAAGCTGCCCGACGCCGCGAAGATGCCGTTCGTCGCCGAGGACGCGACGTCGGCAACCGTTGCCTACTGGCGCATCCATCAAAGGCACTTTGCCCGGTACAACGAGTTCGAGGGCGTCAAGCTGCTGACGCTGTGGACGCACGGCCCGGGCTACCTGCACACGTCGAACAAGGCCGTCCGATCGCTGGAGGATGCGAAGGGGCTGAAGATCCGTGCCTCGGGCGGCATCGCGCAAAAGGTCGCCGTGGCGCTCGGCGTCTCGCCGGTCTTCGCCCCGGCGAGCCAGGCCTACGAGATGCTCTCCAACGGCGTCGTCGACGGCGTGCTGTTCAACAACGAATCGATCCCGGCCTTCAAGATCGACAAGATCCTCAAGCATGCGCTGGTTGTGCCGGGCGGGCTGTATCGCGACAGCCATTACGTGATCATGAACCAGAAGAAGTTCGACTCGCTGTCGGCCGAAGACCGAGCGGCGATCGACCGGGTGTCCGGCGAGGCGTTCGCCTGGGTCGCGGGTCGGGCCTGGGATCGTGGCGAGCAGAAGGCCGGCAAGGCGATGCGGGAAGCCGGCTACGATTTCGTCACGCCGTCGCCGGAATTCGCCCGGCAGATCCATGAGCGGCTCGATCCGCTCGAGAAGGAGTGGATCGAGCGCGTCGCACCGATGGGCGTCGACGGGAAGGCGGTGCTCGCCGATTTCCGCGCCGAGATCGAGAAGGTGAAGGCGGAAAACGCGACGAAACCGTAAGTGATCGAGCAAGCCCGACGATTCGCCGAAGTTCGCGGGTCGTCGGGGTTCGAGCTAGACAACGATGACCGTGAATCGGGAAGAGCTGACACGGGCGCTGGCGGGCGTGCTCGACGCGTCCGGACTCCTGCGAGGCGAGGCGATCGGCCCGGCGTATTCCGATGACATCAGTCGCGAACGATGCGGAACGCCGTGGCTCGTGCTCCGGCCCGCGACGACTGCGCAGGTATCGGAATGCCTGCGCCTGTGCCACGAATTCGGCCAGGCGCTCGTTCCGCAAGGCGGTATGACCGGCCTCGTTTCCGCCGGCACGCCCGCCGACGGCGAGATCGCATTGTCCACGCAGCGAATGACCCGGATCGAGGAACTCGATCGGGCGTCGGCAACCCTCACCGTGCAGTCGGGCGCAACGCTGCAGCAGGTGCAGCAGGCTGCCGACGATGCGGGTTTCTTCTTTCCGCTCGACATCGGATCGCGCGGGTCGTGCACGGTGGGCGGAAACCTCTCGACCAATGCCGGCGGCAATCGCGTGCTTCGCTACGGCATGATGCGCGACCTCGTGCTCGGGATCGAGGCCGTGCTCGCCGACGGCACCGTGGTCGACGGCACGCACAAGATGACGAAGAACAACGCGGGCTACGACCTGAAGCATCTTTTCGTCGGCAGCGAGGGCACCCTCGGCGTCATCACGCGCGCGGTGCTGCGACTGCATCCGAAGCCGCTCAGCCAGGTCGTCGCATTCTGCAGCGTCGCCGATTTCGCCAGCGCGATCGAGCTGCTGCTGTTCCTGAAGGGCGCACTCGCCGGCCGCCTGAGCGCATTCGAGGCGCTGTGGCGCAACGCCTACGGGTTGATCCTGGAGTCGGTACCGCGCGTGCGAGCGCCCTTGCCGTTCGGAAGCCCGCTCTACGTGCTGGTCGAGAGCCTGGGCTCCGATCCCGAGGCCGATGCCGACGCGTTCGAGAAAGCAATGGGCACGGCACTCGAAAAGGGATGGGTCGGCGACATCGTCCTCGGCAAGTCGTCGCGCGAGGTGCGCGCGTTATGGGAAGTGCGCGATGCGGTTTCCGAGGCGGTCCTCAAGCTGAAGCCGTTTCTCTCCTACGACGTCAGCATGCCGGTCGGCGCGATGGACGAATTCGCGAGAACGATCATCGATCGCGCGGCCGCCGAATGGCCGGACGCGAAGATCGGCCTCTTCGGTCACATCGGCGACGGTAATCTGCATGTCGTCACCGACATCGGTGCCGACGGAACGCCGCGCATCGTCGTCGACCGCTTCGTGTACGAGGCAACGCGGGCGGCGAAGGGATCGATCTCGGCCGAGCATGGCATCGGTTTCCAGAAGCGCGAATGGCTCGGGCATACGCGGACCGCGCAGGAGATCGCGCTGATGCGCCTTCTCAAGCGAAGCCTCGATCCGAAGAACATTCTCAGCCCGGGCCGCGTGTTCGCTGGCGATGAGCGAGCCTGACGGCGGATCCGTTCGACCGGCAGTCGATCTCAGCGCGAGGCGGGCAGCAGCGTCGGCAAACCACAGCGCAGGAAGCGCCCGTTTCCGGGCCGCCCGACGAACTCGCTGCCGTTCCAGACCACATCACCGCGCAGCAACGTATACGCCGGCCACGCCGACAGCGCCATGCCTTCGTACGGCGTGTAATCGCACGCGTGATGGAGCATCGCGTTGCTCAGCACGATCGGGCGCTCCTCCCAGATGACCAGGTCCGCGTCGGCGCCCGGCGCGATCGTTCCTTTGCGCGGATGCAGTCCGTACGCCTTGGCCGGATTCGTCGAGGTCAGCTCGACGAAACGGTTGATCGAGATCCGGCCCTTGAGAACGCCTTCCGAGAACAGCAGCGGCAGCCGGGTCTCGATTCCCGGGATGCCGTTCGGAATGTACGGGAACGGGACTTCCTTTCCGCCCGGCTTCTTCCCGCTCGTGCCCTCGAAGACGAACGGCGAGTGGTCCGACGACACGACCGTGAACAACCCGTCCGCCAGGCCGTTCCAGATCGCCTGCTGGCTCGATGCATCGCGCGGCGGCGGGCTGCAGACGCATTTCGCCCCGCTGTATTCGTCGTCGATGCCCAGATCGGCCGCCGTGAGCAACAGGTACTGGGGGCAGGTCTCGGCGAAGATGTTCAACCCGCGGCCGCGCGCCCAGCGGATCTGTTCCACCGCTTCGCTGCCCGAGACGTGCACGATGAGGATCGGAACGTCGACCAACTCGGCAAGCGACACCGCGCGATGCGTCGCCTCCCGCTCGACGAGCATCGGACGGGATCGCGCGTGGAAGCGCGGCGCGCTCAACCCGGCAGCGATCAGTTGGTCGCTGAGCCAGGCGATGCAGTCCGAATTCTCGGCATGGACCATCGCCATCGCACCGTGCTTCCTGGCGACCGCGAGCAGGTCGAGCAACTGGCGGTCGTCGAGCCGCAGCCCCGGATAGGTCATGTACAGCTTGAACGACGTGTAGCCCTCGGCGACGAGCCGCGGCAACTCGTTCGTCAATACGTCCGGCGTCGGATCGCTGACGATCAGATGGAACGCGTAGTCGACGCTCGCTCGCCCTTCGGCGCGGCGGTGGTAGTCGTCGACCGCCGCCTGTACGGTGCCACCGCGCTCCTGCGCGGCGAACGGTACGACCGTGGTGGTTCCACCGCACGCTGCAGAGCGTGTCCCGCTCTCGAAGTCATCGGCCAGGCGCACGGGCGGCGGAATCGGCTGGTCGATGTGACAGTGCGTATCGACGCCGCCGGGCGTCACGAAGCGACCCGCGGCGTCGATCTCGCGCGCTCCGGCCGGCAGGTTCTCGCCCAGCAGGACGATGCGGCCGTCCCGAACGCCGATGTCACAGCGGACCGTGTCGCTCGCCGTCGCGACGACCGCATGGCGAACGACGAGGTCGAGAAGCGAAGACGAGGCGCGGGGGTCGTTCATGACGACGTGCGCGACCGCACGGCGAGGCTCTGCGTCGCGCGTCCGATCAGACCCCGTTCATCGTAGAGCGCCGATTCGGCGAGACCACCGCCCTCGGTGCCCAGCGCGGTTCGCGCGTCCAGGCAGATCCATTCGCCGACCGGCCTGCGCAGCAGGTTGATCGTGAGGTCCGAATTCACGAAGCTGTAGCGCTCGTAGTCGAGGACGGCACTGACGCCGTTGCCGGAATCCGCGGCCACCGCCACGCGCTGGTACGGGCTCGACGCCTCGCCCTCGAGCAACGGATGACGCATGCGGAACCAGACCGCGCACGGACCTTTCCACAACGTTCCGCGCGCCATGCGCGCCTCGACCAGATCGGCATAGCCGAGCTGCCGGCCGGCGAACGGGAAGTTCGCCGCCGGCGACGCCCCGGGTGCGAGCGGCGCCAACGGCAGCGGATGCCCGGGCAGCTCGTCCGGCAACTCGACCGTCGATTCGCGTTGCGCGAGGGCCGTGAAGCGGGCGACGTCCTTGTCGCCCGCCATCAGGTGTGCGGAGAAGTGTCCGGCGTTGCGGCCGACATAGTCGGTCATCACTTCGACGATGAGGTCGCCGATCGGGATCGGACGCAGCAGGTTCGCCGTCAGGCGAGCGATGTGCGTCAGGCCGTGCTCGCTGGCCGCCTTCTCGACCGCACGGCACACGAGCGCGATCGGCGGGCCGGCGTGCTGGTGACCGGGGTCCCACGGGCCGCGGGTGAGCGCGCTCGCACGAAAGCTGCGGGCGTCGAGCGCGGTGTAGGCGGCGGCCGGAGCGCCATTCGATGGAGAGTCGGTCATGGGCCTCCACGGGAAAGTCTGCCAAGCGTAACCGAAGGACCACGCCGGATAGAATCGCCTGCACGAGGAGCCTCGCATGCCCGAAGACGGTCCCTGGTTCGACGGCTTCGATGCCGGATTCCACGACGTCGATGGCATTCGCCTGTTCGCCCGCACGGGCGGACGCGCCGATGCACCTCCGATGTTGCTGCTGCACGGATTTCCTCAGTCGCACGCGATGTGGCACCGCGTCGCGCTGCGGCTGGCGCCTCGCTTCCGCCTCGTGCTGCCCGACCTGCGCGGCTACGGCGATTCGGCCAAGCCGCCGGGCGAGCCCGGCCATGCCAACTACAGCAAGCGGCGCATGGCCGCCGACCTCGCCGCGCTGATGCGCCAGTTGGGTCATGAACGCTTCTTCGTCGCCGCGCACGACCGCGGCGCGCGCGTGGCGCATCGGCTGGCGCTCGATCACCCGCAGCGCGTCGCCCGGCTGTGCCTGATCGACATCGCGCCCACGCTGGACATGTACGACGCCACCGACATGGCCTTCGCGCGCGCCTACTACCACTGGTTCTTCCTGATCCAGCCGGCGCCGCTGCCCGAGCGCCTGATCGGCGCCGACCCGAAGTTCTACCTGCACACGAGTCTCGGCGGCTGGGGCAGCCAGGGCCTGGGTTACCTCGAACCACAGGCGCTTGCCGACTACGAGCGCTGCTTCGGCACGTCCGAAGGAATCCACGCCGCCTGCGAGGACTACCGCGCAAGCGCAGGCATCGACCTCGAGCACGATCGCGCGTCGCGCGCGGCGGGCGAACGCATCGGGTGCGACCTGCTGGTGTTGTGGGGCGAGCGCGGCGTGGTGCAGCGCCTGTTCGACCCGCTGGCACTGTGGCGTGCGCAATGCACCGGCGCCGTGAGCGGACACGCGATGCCGGCCGGGCACTTCATTCCCGAGGAGCTGCCCGAGGCGACGGCGCAGGCGCTATCGGACTTCTTTCACGCCTGAGCGCGCGCCCGTCCCCGCCACCCGACGGCGGGCGGCGCCCTGCTACAGCGCGTCCATCACGCGCTGGAGACGCGCGCGTACTTCGGCGGCGATCTCCCCGATCTTCGGCTCCTGGACCAGCCCCAGCACGGCATCCGGATCCATGAACTCGACGATCGTGCCGTCGCGATCCTGGCGCACCACCACGTTGCAGGGGAGGAGCGCGCCGATCTGCGGCTCGATCGCGAGCGCCTGGCTGGCAAATTCGGGATTGCACGCACCGAGGATCTTGTAGGGCGGGATATCGAGCTGAAGCTTCTTCTTCAGCGTCGCCGCGACGTCGATCTCGGTCAACACGCCGAATCCCTCGGTGGCCAGCGCGCGGGTCGCGGCTTCCACTGCGCTCTCGAAATCGAGGGGCAATTTCTTGCCGAATACATAGCTGCTCATGATTTCGCCCTGTCTCGAAGGATTCGTTCGATCGTAGCGGATCCGACCGCTCGCCGCAGCCCGGCCGATCGCCGGGCAAGGGCGCGCCGCACGCACCCTTCGATGCCGACAGGAGAACGATTCGCTTGCCGGAGATTCACGCCGTCCACAGAATCCGGGGCACGACCACGCGCGGGTGCACGATGAACATCGATCGGTTCATGCAGGGATACAAGGCCGCCTGGGAGCGAAAGGACGAGGCGATGTTCTGCGCGCTCTTCGCGCCCGACGGCGAATACCGCAACACGCCGTTCGCGGTGCAGCGCGGCCACGCGCAGCTCGCCGAGTACTGGCGTCGCGTGAAGCTGCAGGAGGACGTCCACGTCGACTACGAGGTGCTGGCGACCACCGTCGACGGCGGCATCGCGCACTGGCACGTCACGTACCGGGTTGCCTCGGAGGAGCTGTTCCGGATCTGGGCGCACTCGACCGGAACGAATCTCGTGTCGCGCAAGCCGGGCGATCCGCTGCCGCGCATGGTGCTCGACGGCGTGCTGA
>JAKFES010000270.1:0-7084 GCA_036675585.1 Burkholderiaceae bacterium | reverse complement strand
GTCGAGCGCGCCGACGGGCGCATCGAGCGGCTGCGCCACGCCGATTCGGCGCAACTCGAGCCCGGTGACGTTTTCGTCATCGAGACGCCGGGCGGCGGCGGGTACGGGAGCGGCGCCGACTCCCTATAATGTCGGGTTGCGCGCACCCCCCGCGCGAATCCGCCTCCCCATGCCCGCCTACCTGACGCTGGCCGGCTCGCCGGCCCTGTCCGCATTTCGTCTCGCCCGCCTGCTCGACCGACTCCGCGCGATCGACGGACGCGCGTCGGCGCTGCACGCCCGCTTCCTCTACGTCGTCTGGTTCGACGCGCAGCCGAGCGACGACACGCGCGCACGCCTGGTCGAGCTGCTCGACGCGCAGCGCGTCGCGCCGAACGACGCCGGCCAGCCGCTGTGGGTCGTTCCGCGCATCGGGACCGTCTCGGCGTGGGCGAGCAAGGCGACCGACATCGCGCACCGTTGCGGCTTCTCCGGCGTGCGCCGGATCGAGCGCGGCATCGAGTACCGGATCGAGGCGCGCGCGAAGCTCGGCGGGCTGATGCGCGGCGGCGTCTTCGAGCCCGACGTGCTCGCGCCGATGGCCGCGGTGCTGCACGACCGGATGACCGAGAGCGCGCTGCTCGAGCCGCCCGATGCGCAGGCGATGTTCGCTTCGCTTCCCGGCAAGCCGATGCGCCGCATCGCGGTCGGGGCGCGCGCGCGCGACGCGCTCGTCGAGGCCGACCGCGAGCTCGGGCTCGCGCTGTCCGACGACGAGATCGACTACCTGCTCGAAGCATTCGTCGCGGCCGGGCGCGATCCGACCGACGTCGAGCTGATGATGTTCGCGCAGGCGAACTCCGAGCACTGCCGCCACAAGATCTTCAACGCGAGCTGGACCGTCGACGGCCAGCCGCGCGACGAGACGCTGTTCGGCATGATCCGCAGCACGCATGCGGCGAATCCGCGCGGCACCGTCGTCGCCTACGCCGACAACGCGGCAATTCTCGAAGGCGGCTGCGCGCAGCGCTTCCTGCCGTCGGCGACGGCCAACGGTCGCTACGCGCGCGCCGAGCGGCTCACGCACAGCGTGCTGAAGGTCGAGACGCACAACCATCCGACGGCGATCTCGCCGTTCCCCGGCGCGGCCACCGGTGCCGGCGGCGAGATCCGCGACGAGGGCGCGACCGGACGCGGCGCGAAGCCGAAATTCGGCCTGACCGGTTTCACCGTCTCGAACCTGCGCATCGACGGGTTCGTGCAGCCGTGGGAGCAGGCTGCCTACGGCGTGCCCGACCGGATCGCGACGCCGCTGCAGATCATGCTCGACGGGCCGATCGGCGGGGCGTCGTTC
Source organism: Burkholderiaceae bacterium (assembly GCA_036675585.1). Classification (GTDB taxonomy): domain Bacteria; phylum Pseudomonadota; class Gammaproteobacteria; order Burkholderiales; family Burkholderiaceae_E; genus Zeimonas. The sequence continues at coordinate 5,751 of JAKFES010000270.1, read as the reverse complement.
AACAACGAATTCGGCCGTCCGAACCTGCTCGGCTATTTCCGCACCTACGAGCAGGCGGTGCAGGGAACCGTTCGCGGATACCACAAGCCGATCATGATCGCCGGCGGCGTCGGCAGCGTCGATGCGGCGCTCAGCGAGAAGCTCGACCTGCCGCCGGGAACGCTGCTGATCCAGCTCGGCGGCCCCGGCATGCGCATCGGACTGGGCGGGGGCGCGGCTTCGAGCATGGGCGCGGGAACCAACACCGCCGAGCTCGACTTCGACTCGGTGCAGCGCGGCAATGCCGAGATGCAGCGACGCGCGCAGGAAGTCCTCGACCGCTGCTGGGCGCTGTTCGAGGACAACCCGATCCGGTCGGTGCACGACGTCGGCGCCGGCGGGCTGTCGAACGCCTTCCCCGAGCTCGTGCACGACGCCGGGCGCGGTGCCCATTTCGACCTGCGCAAGGTGCCGCTCGAGGCCTCGGGGCTGTCGCCGGCCGAGATCTGGTCGAACGAGTCGCAGGAGCGCTACGTGCTCGCGATCGCGCCCGGCTCGCTCGAGCTGTTCGATCACCTGTGCCGGCGCGAGCGCTGTCCGTACGCGGTCGTCGGCACCGTTTCGGAGCGCCGCCAGCTCGTCGTCGAAGCCGACGACGGCGCGGGCGCCACGCAGCGCGCGGTCGACATGCCGATGGACGTGCTGCTCGGCAAGCCGCCGCGCATGCATCGCGAAGCGCGTCGGCGCGTGCGCGAGCGCTCGCCGCTCGACCTGACCGTCATCGACCTGAACGGCGCCATCGAGCGCGTGCTGCGCATGCCGTCGGTGGCGAGCAAGTCGTTCCTCGTCACGATCGGCGATCGCACCGTCGGCGGGCTGTGCTCGCGCGACCCGATGGTCGGGCCGTGGCAGGTGCCGGTGGCCGATTGCGCGGTCGGGCTCGTCGACTACGAAGGTCACGCCGGCGAGGCGCTGGCGATCGGCGAGCGCACGCCGCTGGCCGTCGTCGACCCGCGCGCCGCCTCGCGCATCGCCGTTGCCGAGGCCGTCACCAACCTCGCCGGCGCGCCGATCGAGGCGCTCGATCGCATCAAGCTGTCGGCCAACTGGATGGCCGCGTGCGGCGATCCGGCCGAGGACGCCGACCTGTTCGACGCGGTCGAGGCCTGCGCGTCGCTGTGCCGCACACTCGGGCTCGCGATCCCGGTCGGCAAGGACTCGTTGTCGATGCGAACGCGCTGGCAGGCCGGCGACGCCGAAGCCCTGCACAGCGTCGTCGCGCCGACCTCGCTCGTCGTCACCGGATTCGCGCCGGTCACCGATGCGCGCCGCGTGCTCACGCCGCAACTGGTGCGCGACGTCGACTCGGTGCTCATCCTCGTCGACCTGGCGCAGGGTCGCCAGCGGCTGGGCGCTTCGGCGCTCGCGCAGGCCTACGGCCAGGTCGGCGACGAAGTGCCCGATCTCGACGATCCGCAGTTGCTGGCGCGTTTCTTCGCCGTGATCCAGCAGCTGAACGCCGACGGGCGCCTGCTCGCATACCACGATCGCTCCGACGGCGGGCTGTTCGCGACCGTCTGCGAGATGGCCTTCGCCGGTCGCTGCGGTGTCGGGTTGAACATCGACCTGCTCGCGATCGACCGCTACGTGCAGGACTGGGGCGACTACAAGATCCGCCCCGAGCAGGTCTCGGTGCAGCGCGACGAGCGCACGCTGCAGGCGCTGTTCGCCGAGGAACCGGGCGCGGTCGTGCAGGTGCGCGCCGCCGATCGCGACGCCGTGCTCGGCGTGCTGCGCGAGCACGGGTTGTCGACCGTTTCGCACGTGATCGGCAAGCCGCAGGCCAAGGACACGATCGAGATCTATCGCGACGGCCACTGCATCTACCGGCAGCCGCGCGCCGCACTGCAGCGGATGTGGAGCGAGACGAGCGCGCGCATCGCATCGTTGCGCGACGACCCCGAGTGCGCCGCCGAGGAGTTCGAGCGCATCGGGCACGACGACCCGGGACTGCACGTGCACCTGGGCTTCGATCCGGCCGACGACGTCGCCGCGCCGTTCATCGGCACCGGAGCGCGCCCGCGCATCGCGATCCTGCGCGAGCAGGGCGTCAACAGCCAGACCGAGATCGCCGCCGCGTTCGCGCGTGCCGGCTTCGAGAGCTTCGACGTGCACATGACCGACCTGTCCTCGGGCCGGCACCGGCTCGCCGATTTCCGCGGGCTGGTCGCCTGCGGCGGCTTCTCGTTCGGCGACGTGCTCGGCGCCGGAAGCGGCTGGGCGAAGTCGATCCTGTTCAACGCGGCGATGGCCGAGCAGTTCGCGATCTTCTTCTCGCGCCCCGACACGTTCACGCTGGGCGTGTGCAACGGCTGCCAGATGATGTCGCAGCTGAAGTCGATCATCCCCGGCGCGCAGCACTGGCCGCGCTTCGTGCGCAACCGTTCCGAGCAGTACGAAGCGCGCTTCTCCCTGGTCGAGGTCCTCGAGTCGCCCTCGGTGCTGCTCGCGGGGATGGCCGGCAGCCGCATGCCGATCGCCGTCGCGCACGGCGAAGGGCGCGCGCAGTTCGCGTCCGACGAAGCGCGCGATCGTGCGATCGCGTCGCTGCGTTTCGTCGAGAACGACGCAACGCCGGCCGAACGCTATCCGGCGAACCCGGGCGGATCGCCCGGCGGCCTCACCGGCTTCACCAGCGAGGACGGCCGCGCGACGATCCTGATGCCGCATCCCGAGCGCGTTTTCCGCACGATCCAGATGAGCTGGCGCGACGACCGGCTCGGCGAGGACTCGCCCTGGATGCGCCTGTTCCGCAATGCCCGCGTCTGGGTGGGTTGAGAAGTACCGATGCTTTCCGCAGTCAATATCACGATGCAGTTCGGGGCCCGGCCCCTGTTCGAGAACGTCAACGTCAAGTTCGCCGACGGCAATCGCTACGGCCTGATCGGGGCCAACGGCTCCGGCAAATCGACGCTGATGAAGATCCTCGGCGGCGACCTCGAGCCGAGCGGCGGACAGGTCGTCCTCGAGCCGCACGTGCGCCTGGGCAAGCTGCGGCAGGACCAGTTCGCCTACGAGGATCGGCGCGTGCTCGACGTCGTCCTGATGGGCCACGTCGAGATGTGGCGCGCGATGAGCGAGCGCGACGCGATCTACGAGAACCCGGACGCGAACGAGGACGACTACATGCGCGCGGCCGAGCTCGAGGCCCGCTTCGCCGAGTACGGCGGATACACGGCCGAGGCGCGGGCGGGCGAACTGCTGCTCGGGCTGGGCATCCCCGTCGATCAGCATGCCGGGCCGATGCGCGAGATCGCCCCCGGCTGGAAGGTGCGCGTGCTGCTCGCGCAGGCGCTGTTTTCCGACCCCGACGTCCTGCTGCTCGACGAGCCGACCAACAACCTGGACATCGACACGATCCGCTGGCTCGAGAAAGTGCTCGAGGAGCGCGATTCGACGATGGTGATCATCTCGCACGATCGCCATTTCCTGAACTCGGTGTGCACGCACATGGCCGACCTCGATTACGGCGAGCTGCGCGTGTATCCGGGGAACTACGACGACTACATGCTCGCGTCCACGCAGGCGCGGCAGCGGCTGATGTCGGCCAACGAGCGCGCGAAGGAGCGTATCTCCGAACTGCAGGAATTCGTGCAGCGCTTCGCCGCCAACAAGGCGAAGGCCCGGCAGGCCACGTCGCGGCAGAAGTTGATCGCCAAGATCCGCAGCGAGGCGGTCGAGGTGAAGCCGTCGTCGCGGCAGAGCCCGTACATCCGGTTCGAGCAGATCAAGCCGATGCACCGGCAGGCGCTCGAGGTCGAGAACCTGTCGTACCGCTACGAAGGCGCCGACGACCCGGTGTTCGCCGGTTTCTCGACGATCTTCGACGCCGGCGACCGGGTGGCGATCGTCGGTGCGAACGGTGCCGGCAAGACGACGCTGCTGCGCGCGCTGCTCGGCGCCGGGCGCGGCGGGCTTGCGCCGTCGGCCGGCGTCGCGCGCTGGTCCGAGAATGCCGACGTCGGCTACATGGCGCAGGACGTGCACCCGGATTTCGAATCCGATCGCACGCTCACCGACTGGCTTTCGCGCTTCACCAGGCCGGGCGACGACGAGCAGACGCTGCGCAGCGTGCTCGGCCGGCTGCTGTTCTCCGGCGACGAGGTGCGCAAGCCCGCTCGCGTGCTCTCGGGCGGCGAGATGCACCGGATGAGCTTCGGTCGGCTGATGCTCGGCCGGCACAACGTGATGATGCTCGACGAACCGACGAACCATCTCGACATGGAATCGATCGAGTCGCTGCAATACGCGCTCGAGAAATACCCGGGAACGCTGTTCGTCGTTTCGCACGACCGCCAGTTCGTCGATGCGGTCGCCACGCGCGTGATCGAAGTGCGCGTGGGCGGCGGGATCGTCGATTACCGCGGCGACTACGAGTCGTACCTGGCCAGCCAGGGCATCGAGTAGGCGCAGCGCCGCAGCGGACATGGCGCGGATCCTGGTCATCGAGGACGATCCGGTGATCGGCGCCAACGTGTGCGATTTCCTGCATGCCCGGGGCCACGTCTGCGACTATGCGGGCGACGGTTACGTGGGGCTGGCGCTCGCCGCGCAGCAGGCCCCCGACGGCGTCGTGCTCGACCTGAACCTGCCGAGGCTCGACGGCCTGGCGTGGTGTCGCCGCTTCCGCGGCGAGTTGCACTGCGAAGCGCCGGTGATCATGCTGACCGCCCGCGACGAGCTCGACGACAAGCTCGCCGGCTTCGACGCGGGCGCCGACGATTACCTGGTCAAGCCTTTCCAGCTCGCCGAGCTCGCCGCTCGCGTCGACGCGTTGCTGCGGCGCGCGCAGCGCAGCGCGCTGACCGGCGTCGTCGTCGCGGGCCGGATCCGCATCGATCGCGAGGCGCGCAGCGTGCGCGTCGACGACGTCGAGCTGCGGCTGGCGCCCAAGCCGCTGCGGCTCATCGAGCTGCTCGCCGAGCGGCCCGAGAAAGTGTTCTCGCACGAAGCGCTCGAGCGCGCGATCTGGGGCGAAGACGCGCTCCGGGGCGAGGCGCTGCGCACGCTGGTCGCTGCGACCCGTCGTGCCTTCGCGCGCGGCGGCAGCCCGCTCGATCCGATCGAGACCCTGCACGGGCATGGGTACCGGCTGCGCGCGCGATGAAGCCGCTCGTGGGCAGGCGTCCGTCGCTTCGCCGCCAACTCGCCGGCCTGCTCGCCGCGCTCGCGCTCGTCGTCGCCGTCGCGCAGGCCGCGTTCGTCTACGTGAGCGGCGAGCGATTCGAGGAGTCGATGATCGATGCGATCGCGCTCGAGCAGCTTCGCCTGAGCATGGCGCGCTATCGGCAGGACCCGGCGTCCGCCGCGCCGAACACCCCCGACATGCGGCTGTACGTTTCGGCGGGCGCCGACCGCACCTCGCTGCCCGAGTACCTGCGGACCTTGCCCGACGCGGGCGGCGCGTACGAGATCTTTCCGGCGCCCGGGCTCGAATACCACGTCGCCGTCGGCGAGCGCGATGGCCGACGGTTCCATCTCGTCTACGACGTCGCCGAACACGAGCGTCGCCAGCGCAACCTGCTGGCGCTGCTGGCCGGATCGGTGCTGGCGATCGCGCTGCTCGTGCTCGCCGCCAGCGACCGCATCGCGCGCCGGCTCACCGACGATCTGGAGCGATTGTCGAGCGCGGTGCGCGAGGACCGCGGCGCGCGCGTGCCCGCGCCGCTGCTGGATCTCGCGCGCCACGCGGAGTCGGCCGAGCTCGCGGCC
>JAKFES010000115.1:0-7148 GCA_036675585.1 Burkholderiaceae bacterium | reverse complement strand
ATCGGCTGCGCGGTGTCGACGTGCGCATAGAGCACGCGGACGTGCCAGGCGATGTCCTGCGCATCGTGGCGCAGGAAGTAGGGCACGTCGAGCTGTTCCCAGAAACGCGCGTAGCTCGCGGCTTCGAGCCCGTACAGCGAGAGCACGCGCGCCGCGGCGCCGCGCACCGCCTCGACGCGCGTGTGCGTCGACGGCGCGTGGCCCTGCAGCGCCCGGCGCGTCGCGAAGAACAGGTCGTCGAGCAGCTTGCCTTTCCACGCGTTCCACACCTTCGGGCTGGTGCCGCGGATGTCGGCGACGGTGAGCAGGTACAGCGCGACGAGCCGGCGTTCGCTGCCGACCAGCGCCGCGAAGCGCGCGACGACTTCCGGATCGCCCGGGTCCTGCTTCTGCGCGACCGACGAGAGCGTCAGGTGGTGCAGGACGAGAAACTCGACGAGCGCGGTGTCCTCGGCATCGATCGCATGCTCGCGGCAGAAGCGGCGCGCGTCGATGCGCCCGAGCGTCGAGTGATCGCCTCCGCGGCCTTTCGCGATGTCGTGGAACAGCGCGGCGACGTACAGCAGCCACGGGCGCTCGAAATCGGCCATCAGCTCGCTGCAGAACGGATATTCGTGCGCGTGCTCGGCCATCGTGAAGCGGCGCAGGTTGCGAACGACCATCAGGATGTGCTGGTCCACCGTGTAGACGTGGAACAGGTCGTGCTGCATGCGCCCGACGATACGGCGAAACGGCGGCAGGTAATGGCCGAGGATCGACCACTGGTTCATTCGCCGCAGCTCGTGCGTGATTCCGCGCGGCGCCTGCAGGATCTGCAGGAACAGCGCCCGGTTCGCGGGCTCGCGACGGAAGCGTGCGTCGATGTGCGTGCGCGCGTTCCACAGCGCGCGCAGCGTCGGCGTGGCGATGCCGACCAGCTCGGGATGCGCCTGCATCGTGCGGAATGCGCGCAGGATCGATGCCGGGTCGTGCTCGAAGCAACCCGGATCGACCGCGTCGAGCAATCCCCGCACGTTGCGGAACTCGGCGTCGATCGGCGTTCCGTGCAGGTCGCGCGCGGGCATCAGCGCCGAGCGCAGGTTCTGCAGCACGATCGTGTTCAGCTGCACGACGGCCTTCGCCGCCCAGTAGTAGCGCTGCATCAGCTCTTCGGAGGAGCGGCGCGCATCCTCGCGCTCCAGCCCGAGCGCACGCGCAATCGGCGCCTGCAGGTCGAAGACCAGCCGGTCCTCGTGCCGGCCGGCCACGACGTGCAGGCAGGCGCGGATGCGCTTGAGCCGGCGCTCGTTGCGGCGCAACTGCGCCGCCTCGCGCTCGGTGATCAGCCCGTGCGCGGCGAGTTCCCGCCAGCGGCGGCCGGAACCGGCCGCGCGCGAGATCCACACCAGGATCTGCAGGTCGCGCAGCCCGCCCGGGCTCTCCTTGGTGTTCGGCTCCAGGCTGTACGGCGTGTCGTCGTACTTGGCGTGCCGCTGGCGCATCTCGACCAGCTTCGCCGAGAAGAACGCCTGCGCATCGAGCGCCGCGTGCAGGCGCGCCGCCGCCCGCGCGCATCGCTCGCGGCTGCCGGCGAGCCAGCGCAGCTCGAGCAGGCTCGTCTGCACCGTGACGTCGCGGCGCGCTTCGTCGACGCATTCGTCGGCCGTGCGCACGCTGTGGCCGATCGGCAGCCCGAAGTCCCAGCAGGCACCGATGAAGGCTTCGATCCGCGCCGCCTGCGCCGCGTCGGGCGCCGCGGCCGTGAGCACCATCAGGTCGACGTCGGAATGCGGGAACTGCTCGCGGCGGCCGTAGCCGCCCACGGCGACCAGCGAAGCGAAGCGCCCGGGTGCGTAGACACGCCACAGCGCGCGCAACGCGCGGTCGGTGGCGGCGGTCAGTGCGCGCGTGAGCGCGTCGGGGTCGAGCCGCGCGCGGAAGCGCTCGATGGCCTGCTCGCGCTCGGCCTCGTAGCGCTCGCGCGTCGCGCGAAGGGCGGACGGCGCCTCGGCGCCCGGCGTCACGCGGCCGCGCGCAACGACTCGGGGCGCGGCGGAGCTCCCGCCGACAGCGTGAGGATCTCGTGCCCCGTTTCGGTGACGAGAATCGTGTGCTCCCATTGCGCCGACAGGCTGTGGTCCTTGGTGACGATCGTCCAGCCGTCGGCGAGCTCGCGCACCTCGCGCCGGCCCGCGTTGATCATCGGCTCGATCGTGAAGATCATGCCCGGTCGCAGCGCTTCGCCGGTTCCCGGGTGCCCGTAGTGCAGCACCTGCGGCTCTTCGTGAAAGTGCTCGCCGATGCCGTGCCCGCAGAACTCGCGCACGACCGAATAGCCGCTCGCCTCCGCGTGCTTCTGGATCGCGTGGCCGATATCGCCGATCGTCGCACCCGGGCGGACCTGGTCGATGCCGATCCACATGCATTCGAAGGTCACCCGGCACAGCCGCCGCGCGGCGACCGACGATTCTCCGACGAGGTACATCCGGCTCGTGTCGCCGTGATAGCCGTCCTTGATCACCGTGATGTCGATGTTCAGGATGTCGCCGTTCTTCAGCGTGCGATCGCCCGGGATGCCGTGGCACACCTGATGGTTCACCGACGTGCAGATCGACCGCGGATACGGCGAGTAGCCGGGCGGCGCGTAGTGCAGCGGAGCGGGGACCGTTCGCTGCACCTCGACCATGTACGCGTGGCACAGGCGGTCGAGCTCCCCGGTGGTGACGCCCGCCTGGACGAACGGGGCGATGTAGTCGAGGACTTCGCTGGCAAGACGGCCCGCGACGCGCATGGCCTCGATCTGCGCGGCGGACTTGAGGATCACTGGCATGCTAGGATTATAGGCTTCGCACGAGCCGGACAGGTCGTGCGGAAATCGCGCGCATCGTCGATCCAGGGTGCCGCCGGCCGGGTCCTCGCGAACCGGCGGGCGGTGGCAGCCGATGCGTCAGACCCAACCCGATCGGAGTTTGTCATGACCGTCTCCATGCGGCAAATGCTCGAGGCCGGAGTGCATTTCGGCCACCAGACACGGTTCTGGAACCCCCGGATGGCGCCCTACCTGTACGGGCACCGCAACCGGATCCACATCTTCAACCTCGAGCGTTCGCTCGAGCAGTACAACGACGCGATGAAGTACCTGCGCCAGCTCGCGGCCAACCGCGGGACGGTGCTCTTCGTCGGCACGAAGCGCCAGGCGCGCGAGATCGTCGCCGAGGAGGCCGCGCGCGCCGGCATGCCGTACGTCGACCAGCGCTGGCTCGGCGGGATGCTCACGAACTTCAAGACGGTCAAGGCGTCGATCAAGCGCCTGAAGGACATGGAAGCCACCGTCGAGGAAGGCGGCATCGAGCGCATGTCGAAGAAGGAATCGCTGCTGTTCCAGCGCGAGCTCGACAAGCTGCACAAGAGCCTGGGCGGCATCAAGGAAATGGGTGCGCTGCCCGACGCGATGTTCGTCATCGACGTCGGCTTCCACAAGATTGCCGTCACCGAGGCCCGCAAGCTCGGCATTCCGGTGGTCGCGGTCGTCGACAGCAACCATTCGCCGATCGGCATCGACCACGTCATTCCCGGCAACGACGATTCGGGCAAGGCGATCCGCCTGTACGCGCGCGGCGCCGCCGACGCGGTCCTCGAAGGGCGCGCGGCCGCGCTGCAGGAAATCGTCAAGACCGCGGGCGACGAGGAAGAGTTCGTCGAGATCGAGGGCGAGGAACACTGACGCGTTCCTGCCGCAGGAATCGCTGGCGGGGCGGCGCGTGCGCCGCCCCCGAACCCCGCATAGCAATGGAGTGAACCGATGACCGCAATCACCGCGAGCATGGTCAAGGAGCTGCGCGAAAAAACCGACGCTCCGATGATGGAGTGCAAGAAAGCGCTGACCGAGGCCGGCGGCGACCTGGCGCGTGCCGAGGAGATCCTGCGCGTGAAGCTCGGCAACAAGGCGAGCAAGGCCGCCGCGCGCGTCACCGCCGAAGGAATCGTCGGCGTCTGGCTCGCCGGCGACGGCCAGCTCGGCGCGATCGTCGAGGTGAATTGCGAAACCGATTTCGTCGCGAAGAACGACGATTTCCTCGCCTTCGTGCGCACGCTCGCCGAGCGGGTCGGCCGCCAGGCGCCGGCCGACGTCGCCGCGCTGTCGGCGCTGCCGATCGACGGCGGCACGGTCGAACAGGTGCGCACCGCGCTGGTCGGTCGCATCGGCGAGAACATCACGGTGCGCCGTTTCGAGCGCGTCCAGGCGAAGGGCCGCCTGGCGAGCTACGTGCACGGCGGCGCGAAGATCGGCGTCCTGGTCGACCTCGTCGGCGGCGACGAGGCGCTCGCCCGCGACCTCGCCATGCACGTCGCCGCCAGCAAGCCCAGGGCGTTGTCGCGCGACGGCGTGCCGGCGCAGGACGTCGAGCACGAACGTTCGATCGCCGAGCAGAAGGCGGCCGAGGAGCAGGCGAAGGCGAAAGCCGAGGGCAAGCCCGGCAAGCCGCCCGAGATCGTCGCGAAAATGGTCGACGGGGCGGTGCAGAAATTCCTGAAGGAAGTCACGCTGCTCGGCCAGCCGTTCGTCAAGGACGACAAGCACACGGTCGAGCAGCTGCTGAAGTCGCGCGGCGCGCAGGTCGCGCATTTCGTGCTGTACGTGGTCGGCGAGGGAATCGAGCGCAAGCAGACCGATTTCGCTGCCGAGGTGGCCGCGCAGGCAGCGGCGGCCGCCGCCCGGTGAGGTCGCGCGGCGCGTGCGGCGCCGGGCGGGCGACGGCGGACGCGGCCGAAAAGCCCCATAATCGCGGGCGGCGGCGCGCCCGCGGTCGACGGGGCGCCGTCTCCGATCAGGAGGGTTCGTGAGCTCGAACGACAGCCCGGTATTCGCCGAATCCCCGACCGATGCCGCCACGGCGCGGGCAGCCGCTCCCGTCTCGCCGTTGCGCTATCGCCGCGTGCTGCTCAAGCTCTCGGGCGAATCGCTGATGGGCGAGGACGCCTACGGCATCAACGCCGAGACCATCCAGCGGATGGTGCGCGAGATCGCCTCGGTCGTCTCGATGGGCGTCGAGCTCGCGCTGGTGATCGGCGGCGGCAACATCTTTCGCGGCGTCGCCGGGGGCGCGGCCGGCATGGACCGGGCCACCGCCGACTACATGGGCATGCTCGCCACGGTGATGAACTCGCTCGCGCTGCAGGACGCGCTGCGCCAGCACGGCGTGGTGGCGCGCGTGCAGTCGGCGCTGAAGATCGAGCAGGTCGTCGAGCCGTACATCCGCCCGAAGGCGCTGCGCTACCTCGAGGAAGGCAAGGTCGTGATCTTCGCCGCCGGCACCGGCAATCCGTTCTTCACGACCGACACGGCCGCCGCGCTGCGCGGTGCCGAGATGGGCGTCGAGGTGGTGCTCAAGGCGACGAAGGTCGACGGCGTCTACAGCGCCGATCCGATGCTCGACCCGTCGGCGCAGCGCTTCTCGCGCATCAGCTTCGACGAGGCGATCGCGCGCCACCTGAAGGTGATGGACGCGACCGCGTTCGCGCTGTGCCGCGACCGCAAGCTGCCGATCAAGGTGTTTTCGATCCTCGGCGAGGGCGCGCTGTTGCGCGCACTGTGCAGCGACGACGAAGGCACGCTCGTTCACGTGTGAACGTTCGCGCGTGCCGCGCGCCCTGGCGAGGGGAGCGACGGCCGCGAATCTGTGTGCGGAGGAATCATGAGCGTAGTCGAAGTCAGGCAATCGACCGAGCAGAAGATGCACAAGTCGATCGAGTCGCTCAAGACGAGCCTCGCGAAAGTGCGCACCGGTCGCGCGCACGCGGGTCTGCTCGATCACATCCAGGTCGATTACTACGGCACGATGGTGCCGATCGGGCAGGTCGCCAACGTCACGGTGCAGGATGCGCGCACGCTCGGCGTGCAGCCGTGGGAGAAGAAGATGGTGCAGGTCGTCGACAAGGCGATTCGCGAATCCGACCTCGGGCTGAACCCGGCGACGAGCGGCGACCTCATCCGCGTGCCGATGCCGCCGCTGTCGGAGGAGCGCCGCCGCGAGTTGACGAAGGTCGTCAAGCACGAAGGCGAGCAGGCGAAGGTCGCCGTGCGCAACCTGCGCCGCGAGGCCAACGAGCACCTGAAGAAGCTCGTCAAGGACAAGGAAATCTCCGAGGACGACGAGCGCCGCGCCGTCGACGAGATCCAGAAGCTGACCGACCGCTTCGTCGTCGAGATCGACCGGATGCTCGACGTCAAGGAGCGGGAGATCATGACCGTCTGAACGGCGTGCCGCAGTGCCCTCCGCCCCGATGATCCCGGTGAGCACGACCATCGCCGTGCCGCGCGCGCGCGAGGTGCCGCGGCACGTCGCGATCATCATGGACGGCAACGGTCGCTGGGCGACGCAGCGGCGCCTGCCGCGCGTGGCCGGCCACGCCAAGGGCGTCGAGGCGGTTCGCGCGACGGTCGAGGCGTGCGCGCGCCGCGGCGTCGAGTTCCTCACGCTGTTCGCGTTCAGCTCCGAGAACTGGCGCCGCCCGGCCGAGGAAGTGTCGCTGCTGATGCGCCTGTTCGTCACCGCGCTCGAGCGCGAGGTGGCGCAACTGCGCGCCAACGGCATCCGGCTTCGCGTGATCGGCGATCTCTCGGCGTTCGAGCCGCGGATGCGCCGGCTGATCGCGCAGGCCGAGGCGCGCACCGCGGCGAACCGCCGGCTGACGCTGACGATCGCGGCGAACTACGGCGGGCGATGGGACGTGCTGCAGGCGATGCAGGCGATGTTGCGCGCGCATCCGGAGCTCGCCGACAACCCCGACCGCATCGGCGAACAGGCGCTCGCGCCGCATCTGGCGATGGCCTACGCGCCCGAACCCGACCTGTTCGTGCGTACCGGCGGCGAGCAGCGCATCAGCAATTTCCTGCTCTGGCAGCTCGCCTATACGGAGCTGTACTTCACCGACACGTTCTGGCCCGATTTCGACGCGGCAGCGCTCGATCGGGCGATCGAATCGTACGGCCTGCGCGAGCGCCGCTTCGGCCGCACGAGCGCGCAGGTCTCGGCCGCCGAAGCGGGCTGAGGCGCGCCTGCCCGTGTCCTTCGCGGCCTGATCCCGTCGCCGATGCTCGGCAAGCGAATCGCCACCGCGCTGGTCCTGCTCGCGATCCTGCTGCCGTCGATCTTCGTGTTCGATCC
>JAKFES010000307.1:0-7168 GCA_036675585.1 Burkholderiaceae bacterium | reverse complement strand
GTCGGCGCGAGCGGCGAGATCCGGCGCTTCCTGCTGGTGAGCCGCAGGCTGAGCATCTGCCTGATGCTGCTGCTCGGCTTCCTCTATTTCCGCTTGAGCGGCAACTCCGATGCGCTCGCCTCGATCGGCCTGATCTCGTTCGCCGGCGTCGCGCAGTTCCTTCCGTGCCTGATCGGCGGGCTGTACTGGCGACACGCGAACGCGGGCGGCGCGTTCGCCGGGCTGCTCGCCGGGTCGCTGCTGTGGGCCTACACGCTGTTCCTGCCGAGCTTCGGCGGGGGCCTGCTGTCGCCCGAGGACATCGCCAACGGGCCTTTCGGCCTCGCGATGCTGCGCCCGCAGGCCTTGTTCGGATTCGACGGCGTCGATCCGCTCGTGCACGCCATGTTCTGGAGCCTGTCGCTCAACACGCTGTTGTTCGTGCTCGTCTCGCTGTGGCGCGAACCCAAGCCCCTCGAGCGATTGCAGAGCACGCTGTTCGTCGACGTCTTCCGCACGCCGGCCGACGCGGCCTCGGGACTGATCCGGCGTTCGGCGACCACCTACGACCTGAACCTGCTCGCGCAGCGCATTCTCGGCGCCGACGAAGCCGGCAGGCTGTTCCAGGAGGCCGGCGCCCTCGGCGTCTCGCTCGCGGGGACGTCGAGGGCCAACGACGCGTTCATCTCGCAACTCGAGCGCAAGCTCGCGGGGAGCGTCGGCGCGGCATCGGCGCGCGCGATGATCTCGCAGGTCGTCACCGGCGAGACGATCAGCCTGGACGAGCTGATGAAGATCGCCGACGAGACGCAGCGCATCCGCGAATACAGCGAGCAGCTCGAGCGCAAGTCGCGCGAGCTGGAGATCACCGCGAGCCAGCTCGGCGAGGCCAACGAGCGGCTGACCCGCCTCGACGCGCAGAAGGACGATTTCCTGAGCCAGGTGAGCCACGAGGTGCGCACGCCGATGACGTCGATCCGGTCGTTCTCGGAGATCCTGCTCGAGACGCAGGGCCTCGATGCGGCGCAGGCGCGTCATTTCCTCGGCATCATTCACGAGGAGAGCGTGCGCCTCACGCGCCTGCTCGACAGCACGCTCGACCTGAGCCTGCTCGAACGCGGCGAGGCTCCGTGGCAGCTCGCGCGCATCGATCCCGAAGCCGCGCTCGACGGATCGATCCGCATGTGCCACGGGCTCGCGGCGAACACGCGCGTGCAGCTGATCGAAGGCGAACGCGCGCGCGGGGCACGCGTCGAAGCCAACGCCGACCGGTTGAGCCAGGTATTCATCAACCTGATCTCGAACGCGATCAAGTACAACACGAGCCATGCGCCGTTCGTGCGCATCAGCAGCCGCGTGCTCGATGGCCAGTACGAGGTGTTCGTCGAGGACAACGGCCCCGGGATCCGCCCCGAGGAGCGCGAGCTGATCTTCTCGAAGTTCCTGCGCGGCTGGGCGCACACGCAAACCGCGGCGATCGGCGCCGGCCTCGGCCTGGCGATCAGCTGGCAGATCATGCGCCGGCTCGGCGGATCGCTGACGCTGATGCCCGATAGCGGCAGCGGCGCGTGTTTCCGGGTTTCGCTCGCGCGTTGCGACACCGATTAGGCCACCAGGGCCCGGCGATTGCTGCGAGCCCCGCACGCTCTCGACGCCGGGTTCGCCATGCCGCTGCTCCGTTCGTTTCGCCCCCGCAGCATCGTCGTGCTGCGCGCGCTGCCGTTCGGCGATCTGCTGTGCGCCGTCCCTGCGCTGCGCGCGCTGCGCCACGAGTGTCCGCACGCATCGATCACGCTCGTCGGGCTGCCCCGCGCCGGTTCACTGGTCGACCGGTATCGGCACTACCTGGACGATTTCATGCCGTTTCCCGGTTTTCCCGGTTTTCCGGAACCGCCGCCGAATCCCCCGGCATTCGCACGCTTCGTGCTCGATGCCCGGTCGCGTGCCTTCGATCTCGCGGTGCAGTTGCACGACGACGGCCGGGTCTCGAACCGGGTCGGGCGACTGCTCGGCGCGCGCCGCTTCGCCGGGTTCCGCCGCAAGGGCGACTCCGGCGGCCCCGACCGGCGCAAGGACACCTATCTTCGCTACCCGGAGCACGGCCACGAGATCCGTCGCCTGCTCGCGCTGACGCGGTTCCTCGGCGCCGAGGACGACGACGAATCGCTGGAATTCCCGCTGCTGGCGGCCGACCTCGCCGAGTTGCGCGCGAGCGGCGTCGCGCACGGCCTGGAGCCGGGCCGCTACCTGTGCGTGCATCCGGGCGCGCGCGCCGCCTCGCGCCGGTGGCCGGCCGAGCATTTCGCCGCCGTCGCCGACGCGCTGCACGAGGCCACCGGACTTCCGGTCGTCCTCACCGGATCGCCCGAACAAGGCGCGCCGAGCGCCGAAGTGCACATGCGGATGCGAGCCCCGGCCCTCGACGCCGCAGCCTCGCTCTCGGTCGGCGCGCTCGCGGCGCTGCTCGCCGATGCGCGCCTGCTGATCGCCAACGACACCGGCGTCTCGCATCTGGCGGCGGCGCTGCGCGTACCGTCGGTGGTCGTGTTCCGCGATTCCGATCCCGAACGCTGGGCGCCGCTCGACACGTCGCTGCACCGGGCCGTCGTCGACGGCAGCGTCGACGAAGTGCTCGCCCGGGCGCGCGAACTGTTGGCGGGCTCGCGCCGAGACGACGCGCGCCGCGATTTCCTGCCGGCCATGTCCGCGGCGCAACGAATTCGCGCCGGGGCACCGTAGCCGCGCCCGATCGGATCCGCACCTTCGTTACGATGGAGGTTTCCTTTCCTCGGCGCCTGGGTCGCCGGGATACCGGATGACCGAAACCGAAGCCCGAGATGCCTTGCTCGTTCGCGCTTTCGAGACCGCCCCGCCCGGCCAGGCGAACTGGAGCGACGACGACCGGGCCTGGGCGAGTCGGGCGGCGGCCGAAGTCGAAGGCGCGTCGGCAACGAGCGAGCGATTCGTCGCCCGGCGCGCGGCGCTGGCCGCCGAACGCCTGGCGAAACGCGAGCGTTCGGTGCGCAACGCGCTGCGCGCATCGAGTTGGCGGCCGTGGATCGGCTGGGCGGTGCCGCTGCTCGCGCTCGTCGCCGGGTTGCTGACCGACGCCGTAGGCCCGTCGAAGCACGTGAACGTACTCGCTCCGCCGCTGCTCGCGCTGATGGCGTGGAACGTGCTCGCCTACGCTTCGATCGCGTTGCGCGCGGTGATCCGCCGTCCCGGCCGGGCGCCGCGCCCGGGCGCGCTCGGACGGATGATCGCGCGCGCCGCGCAACGAACGATCGAGCAGGAGCGTACCGGTGCGCGTTCGCCGGCGACCGCACGCTTCGCCGGCGACTGGACCCGCGCGAGCGCCCGGCTGACGGCGACGCGCGCGGCTCGCATCCTCCATGTCTCGGCAATCGCCTTCGCGCTCGGAGCACTCGCGGGGCTGTACGTTCGCGGGCTCGCGTTCGAATTCCGCGCCGGATGGGAGAGCACGTTCCTGGACGCCGAAACGCTGCACGCGATGCTCGGCTTCATCCTGCGTCCCGCGTCGGTGCTCGCCGGAATCGAATTGCCCGACGTGGCACGCCTCGAGGCGATGCGATTTCCGGAATCGGCCGGCGAACGCGCCGCACCGTGGATCCACCTGTACGCGGTCACGGTCGCGCTGGTCGTCCTCGTACCGCGTGCGCTGCTCGCCATGCTCGATCGCGCGATCGAGCATCGACTGGCGCGCAGCTTCCCGCTGCCGATGTCGGATCCGTACTTCGCCGCGCTGGTGCGCGAGCATTCGGGCGAAGCAGTGCACGTGCTCGTGCTGCCGTGCCACTTCGCGCCATCGCCGAAAGCCACGCTGACCGTGCAGGCGATGCTCGGCGGCGTGTTCGGCACCACGCTGCGCCTCGTCGTCGGCGAACCGGTCGCCTACGGCGACGAGGAAGCGGTCGACCGCCGGGTCGCGTCGGCGGCCGGCCTCACGCTGCTCGTTGCACTGTTCTCGTCGAGCGCGACGCCGGAACGCGAAACGCACGGCCTGTTCCTCGAGCGGTTGCTCGCCGCGCGCGATCCGGCGAGCGCCGTGCTCGCGCTCGTCGACGAGTCGGCCTTCGCCGCCCGTTTCGGCGGAGACGACCCGACCTCGTCGCGACGACGCGACGAGCGCCGGGTCGCGTGGAAGCGACTGCTCGGCGCGCACGAGTTGCAGCCGATGTTCGTCGACCTCGAGCGTGCCGACGCGGCCGAGTCGTCGCGACGCCTGCGCGAGGCGCTCGGCCGGCGCGCGGCCACTGCCGATGCCGCCCCTGCATGACGACCGCTCGAACGATCTCGCTGAGCCTGGTCTCGCACACGAACGTCGGCAAGACGACGCTCGCGCGCACGCTGCTCGGGCGCGACATCGGCATCGTGCGCGACGAAGCGCACGTGACCGAGTCGGCCGAGCAGTACACGCTGATCGAAACGGCCGAGGGCGATCGCCTGACGCTGTGGGACACCCCCGGCTTCGGCGACAGCGCGCGACTCGCGCGCCGACTCGAATCGGCGGGCGATCCGATCGGATGGCTGCTGACCCAGGTGTGGGACCGCTTTCGGGATCGCGCGTTCTGGTCGAACCAGCAGGCGGTGCGCAACGTGCGCGAGAGCGCCGACGTCGTGCTGTACCTGGTGAACGCGTCGGAACCGCTCGCGCAGGCGAGCTACGTCGAGGACGAGATGCGCGTGCTCGACTGGATCGGCAAGCCGGTGATCGTGCTGCTCAACCAGCTCGGGCCGCCGCGCCCCTCGCCCGACGAAGCCGCCGAGCTCGATGAATGGCATCGTCACCTGGCCAATGCCCGCCCGGTGCGCGCGGTGCTGCCGCTGGACGCGTTCGCACGCTGCTGGGTGCAGGAGGCGACGCTGCTGCGTGCGATCGAGGCGGTGGTGCCGACCGACTCGCGCGCATCGTGCCGGCGCCTGATCGACGAATGGCTGCGCGCGCGCCGGCGCGTGTTCGACGCGTCGATCGACGCGCTCGCGCAGGGACTCGCACGCACCGCGACCGACCGCGAGCCGGTTCCGGAAGCCGGCATGCTCGATCGACTGCGCGATGCGGGCAGCGCGCTCGCGGCGCGCGCGACGGCCGACGCCGACGCTTCGGCGCCGTCGGCGCGGCGCGAGGCGATGCGCGAGCTCGCACAGCGGCTCGACGAGACGCTGCGCTCGAGCACCGATCGCCTGATCGCGCTGCACGGGCTCGGCGGGCACGCGTCGGCGGAAATCATCGAGCGACTCGCCGAGCACTACGACGTGAGCACGCGCGTGCCCGAAGGAAGGGCGGCGATGCTCGGCGGTGTCGTCACCGGTGCGCTCGCCGGCCTGAAGGCCGACCTCGCGACCGGGGGCTTCAGCTTCGGCGCCGGAATCCTCGCCGGCGGACTGCTGGGCGCGATGGGCGGGTTCGGCCTCGCGCGCGGCTACAACCTCGTGCGCGGCGGCCCCTCGCCCGCGGTGGCGTGGAGCGATGCGGCACTCGACGAGTCGGCGCAGGCGGCGATGCTCGCCTATCTCGCCGTCGCGCATTACGGCCGCGGCCGCGGCGACTGGAGCGCCTCCGAACACCCGCCGCACTGGCGCGAGCTCGTGCGCTCGGTGCTGCAATCGCACCGCGAGAGCTTCGAGCATGCGTGGTCGCTGCGCGGCGAACCGAACGCCGAGTCGCTGCTGCAATCGGCACTGCGCCCGGCGCTCGGTGGAGCGGCGCTCGAAGTGCTCGCCCGCCTGTATCCGGTCGGCGTGCGCGACTCGCGCCTGGCGATTCCCGACCCCCGTCGCGACACCCCGTAGGCCACCGCCGGGCGCCCGATTTGCTGCCGTTCATCGCATTTCGTAGCAACCCCGTTGTCGGTGCGACGCTGCCCGTTGCAGCATCGGGCCACGATCCGGCCCTCGCCGGGCGTATACTGCACGCCGATTGTCCAGGCGCCCGGCGGGGCGCCGAACGGCGAGCCCACACGGAGTCCGAAAATGCGCTCGACACGTCCCCCGATTGCCCGCTTCGCGTTCGTCGCCGTCGCAGCCGCCCTCGCTTCGATGCACGGCCCGGTTTCGGCCGCCGAAGCCGAAGCCACGCCGGTGAGCTTCAATCCGCACAACTTCAAGGTTCCGGCCGGCATCTACCGCTGCGAGCTCGATCGTCGCGTCGAGGTCCAGCAGGTCTCCCCCGACATGCAGACCGCGGTGCTCAAGTTCGACAAGAAGGAATACCGGCTCAAGGCCGTGCTGGCGCGAAGCGGGGCGCTGCGCTACGAGGACGAGAAATCGGGCCTCGTGTGGCTCGTCATCGCGACCAAGTCGATGCTGCTCGACACGAAGAACGGTCGCCAGCTCGCCAACGAGTGCCGCACCTGAGCGCCGGGCATCGGATAACGGAACAGCGCGCACGCGCAGCCGTGCGACGCGCCGCACGAACGGGGCCGCAAGGCCCCGTTCGCATTGCGGCACGACGAGCACTCGCGGTCGCGCCGCCGGCGCGACCGGCGCCGCTGGCAGGCGCCCCGGGAAAACCCGCCTGCAGCCGGCTCTTGCACCGCTCGCACCGATCGTCGAGACTGCGCGGCAACGAAGCAATGGTCGGGGGACCGGCGCGTCGATGACGCGATCTGTTTTCTTCTCGCATGCGCCGTACCGGACGCGACGATGACGCAGACCCTTGCGCGCGCCGACCGCGTCCACGAAGGCTCGCCCGACCTGCTCGCAATCGATGCGCTCACGCTCGCCTTCGGTGGCGTACAGGCGCTGGGCGGCGTGAGCTTCTCGGTCGCCCCGGGCAGCATCACGTCGGTCATCGGCCCGAACGGCGCCGGCAAGACATCGCTCTTCAACACGATCTCGGGCTTCTATCGCCCGGCGAGCGGGACCATCCGCTTCGAAGGCCGCGACATCACGAAGATGCCCGCGCCGCGGCGCGCCGCACTCGGGCTCGCACGAAGCTTCCAGAACATCGCGTTGTTCCGCGGCATGACCGTGCTCGACAACATCAAGCTCGGCCGGCATTGCCACTTGCGCACCAACGTGTTCGATGCGCTGCTGTATTTCGGCCGTGCACGCCGCGAGGAGATCGCGCTGCGCGCCGAGATCGAGGAGCGCGTCATCGACTTCCTCGAGATCGACCATATCCGGCATGCGCCGGTCGCTTCGCTGTCGTACGGGCTGCAAAAACGCG
>JAKFES010000205.1:0-7203 GCA_036675585.1 Burkholderiaceae bacterium | reverse complement strand
ACGACGCGTTCCAGTCGGCACGCGACGACGCGATCGTCGAGCTCTTCTATTCGTCGGGGTTGCGCCTGTCGGAACTCGTTTCGCTCGACGTCCGGTATTTCGACGCGCCGCCCGCGTCGACCGGCTGGATCGATCTGGCCGACGCCGAGGCAACGGTGCGCGGCAAGGGCGGACGTACGCGCACGGTGCCGATCGGCCTGGCGGCGCGGCGGGCGCTCGAGCGCTGGTGCGCGGTGCGCAGCGCCTGGCGCGCGCTGCATCCGGGCTGCGACGAGCGGGCGCTGTTCCTGAGCGGGCGCGGCACGCGCATCGCGAACCGCACCGTGCAGGTCCGCCTCGAGCGGCTCGCGATCCTGCGCGGCATCCCGGCGCACGTGCATCCGCACGTGCTGCGGCATTCGTTCGCCAGTCATCTGCTGCAATCGAGCGGCGACCTGCGCGCGGTGCAGGAGCTGCTCGGGCACGCGAGCATATCGACCACGCAGATCTATACCTCGCTCGATTTCCAGCGCCTGGCCGCGGTCTACGACGCGGCGCATCCGCGCGCGCGCCGGCGCAACTGACCCGGCGCGTCTTCGCGCGCCGTTCGCGTACGCGCACGTGGGCGGACGCGGCAGGCGGCAGCGGGCCGGTTGCGACGGCGGGCGCGGTACACCGGGGCGGGGCGTTCTGCGAGGGGGCGCGCCGGCGTGCGGCTGCGCTCGGCCGATTCCCGGAAATCGGGCGTTCTCGTTCGCGGAATGCATTCCACGCGCGGAAACGCCCCCAATCCGGGCGTCGCGTCGTGCCCCCCGGCGCGTTGCCCGCCGCCGGCCGGCCCGGTTCGTCGCGAGCGACCGAACCGGCCGGCCGTGGAAAACACTGCAAGCGCTTCGTGGCGTGCGCGGCATGGGGACCGGTTCAGGGAACCCGCGCGCCAGTGCGCGCAAGCACCTGCGCACCCGCGGCAGACGGCCTGCGCGTTGGCCCGCGCCAACGTTTCATCCGCGGTCAAGTTTCATGCGTCGCCGGTGGCGCGCAGCGCAATGGGCCACTGAATCGGTGCGCGGGCGGCGACGTTCGCGCACCCGCGCGCGCCCGTTTCCGCGCCTGCCAAGGGTATCGCTCCCGGGGGCGCGATCGGCTGTACACTTCGCCCTCCCCGGTGCGCGGCGCCCCTTCGGGGCCGCGATTCCCCGGGCAGAACAGGGAGCGCTCGATGGCGAATACGCAGGTGCCCGTAACGATCCTCACCGGCTTCCTCGGCAGCGGGAAGACGACGCTGCTGAACCGGATCCTGAAGGAACAGCACGGTCATCGGATCGCGGTCATCGAGAACGAGTTCGGCGAGGAGGGGGTCGACAACGAACTGCTGCTGCAGGATCGCGACGAGCAGATCGTCGAGATGAACAACGGCTGCATCTGTTGCACGGTTCGTGGCGACCTCGTTCGCATCCTGGGTGACCTGCAGGCGCGGCGCCGCTCGGGCGAGCTCGCCTTCGATCGCGTCGTCATCGAAACGACCGGAATGGCCGACCCGGGGCCCGTCGCGCAGACGTTCTTCATCGACGACGAGATCGCCGATCGATACCTGCTCGATGCGGTGATCACCGTCGTCGACGCGCATCACGGCGAACGCCAGCTCGACGAGCATCGCGAGGCGCAGGAGCAGGTCGGCTTCGCCGACCGGATCCTGATGTCGAAAGTCGATCTCGTCGACGACGAGACACGCGAGCGGCTGGCAGCCCGTTTGCGCCGGATCAATCCGCGCGCGCCGGTTCGTCCGGTGCATTTCGGCGATGCCCCGATCGACGAGATTCTCGATATCCGGGGGTTCAACCTGAACGCGGTGCTCGAGATCGATCCCGAGTTCCTCTCGAGCGACGAGCACGAGCACGACGACGCGGTCCAGTCCTTCGTTTTCCGGTCATCGAAGGCGTTCGATCCGGTAAAACTGGAAGATTTTCTGGGCGGCGTGATCCAGGTTTACGGTCCCGACCTCTTGCGGTATAAAGGCGTGCTTTTCATGAAGGGCTCGGATCGCCAGACGGTCTTCCAGGGCGTGCACATGATGATGGGCGCCGACGCGGGGCGGCGCTGGCAGCCGGGCGAGAAGCGCGCGAGCCGCATGGTGTTCATCGGCAGGAATCTTCCGAAGGAAACCATCGTGAAAGGCCTGGAACAATGTCTGGCATGATCTTCGGGGCGCCCGGGCACGGGCCCCGCTCTTTTTGCTCGGAATGCTCCGCGGGAAGCGGAGCGCGAGTCGAGCCGGATTTCCACATCCCGGCCTCCTGAAGCAACCGATAAAGCGCTTTGCGTGGCGCAGGCAGAGACATCATGGCAGCGACGACGAAGGAAAAAAGGATTCTCACCGAGGCAGAACTGCTGAAGATGCCCGAGTCCGATTACATGAACGATGCGCAGCTGGCATTCTTTCGCGACCGGCTGCAGCAGATCGAACGCGACATCCTCGCCAATGCCGACGAGACGACGGAAAACCTGCGTGAGACCGTCCTCGTGCCCGATCCGGCCGATCGCGCGACCATCGAGGAAGAGCACGCACTCGAGTTGCGTACGCGCGATCGCGAGCGCAAGTTGTTGAAGAAGGTCCAGCAGGCGCTCGCTCGCATCGACAGCGGCGACTACGGCTACTGCGAGGAAACGGGCGAGCCGATCGGCATCCCGCGGCTGCTCGCGCGACCGACCGCGACCTTGTCGCTCGAGGCGCAGGAGAGGCGAGAGCTGCGCCAGAAGCTCTACGGCGACTGACCGACGACAGGCGGTCGATCGCCGACGCGCGGCCGACCCGCGGCATTTTCGCCGCAGACCCCGATGCTAGACTCGATCGGCATCCCGGCGCACTGGAAGCGCGCCGGGCTTCCCGCTTCAGCATCGGAAGGATCCGTTGGTCTTTTCCCTTTTCAGCCGGAAAGACAAGGCCGAGTCGAGGAAGCCTCGCGAGGCGGTCCTGGCGAGAGCCCTCGAGACGCCTGCGGGTTCGCGCGCCGATTCGCGCCCCGGCTTCGGTCCGGAGACGCTCGCCGCGCAGCGTGAGGCGGCCCGGCGCACCGAAGCGAAGATCGACCAGATCGAATCGGAGATGATCGCCGCCGAGGCGGTCGTGCGCGCGGGCAACGCGTCGCTGCCGACCAAGCCGCTTCCCGCGACCACCGGCGCCGCGCCGGCGGCGACCGTCGAAGACGGCACTTCGCTGGTGCTCGGCGATGCGGCCGGCGCGATGGCCATCGACGTCAATGGCCCCGCGCTGCCCGGCATTCTCGAGGAAGCGGCCATCCTGTATTCGAACGGCCAGGCGCAGCCGGCGGCGCTCGTGCTGCGTCAGGCGCTCGACGATCCCGAGGTGGCCGGCTACCAGGCGCTCGCCTGGCTGATGCTGCTCGACCTGTATCAGTGCATGGGCGACCGCGCCGGCTTCGAGGCGCTCGCGCTGCAGTACGCGGCCCGATTCGAATCGTCCCCGCCCGGCTGGAGCGAGTCGCTGTCGCCGCGTGCCGGCGGCGGGCGGCCGGCCGCCCCCGCGGCAAGCAGCGCGCAAACCGACGATCGCACGCTGCGCCTGCCCGCACAGGTCGATGCGACGCTGGCGGCACACGTCGAGCGCATCGTCGCGTCGGCACCCGCCGAGGCGACGATCGATTGCTCCGCTTGCGCGTCGATCGACGCCGCGGGCGCGCAGGCGCTGCTCGCCCTGCTCGCACACGCCGAACGCGCGCGGATGCGCCTCGGCGTTCGCGACGCCGACCGGCTGTTCTCGATCGCCCGCGCGGCGATCGAGCCCGGCCGGCGCGATCCGTCCGAGGCCGCATGGATGCTCGCGCTCCAGGCGCTGCGCATGCTCGGCCGGCAGCAGGATTTCGACGACCTGGGCATCGAATACTGCGTGACGTACGAGGTCTCGCCGCCTTCGTGGGAGCCGATCGGCGATTCGATCCGCGTCCTCGCGCCGGCCGAGGCGAATGCCGTAGCCCCGGAGGCGGATGCAGCCGCACCGGCGAAGGCGGTCGCACCCGCGGCAGCGGGCGCCGGCGCGACGCGTTCGGCTCGAGGCGCGTCGCAGCCGCCTGCAGTGACCGCTTCGCGAACGCCCGCCAACGCTTCGGGCGCCTTCGCCTTGCGCGGCGAGGTGCTCGGGCGCATGCAGGACGAATTGAAGGCGTTGCGTGCGTTCGCCGCCGGTCGCGGCGACGTCGTCGTCGACTGCCGCTCGCTGCGCCGGATGGAGTTCGTCGCCGCCGGCGACCTGCTCAACGAGGTCGCGACGCTGCGCTCGGCCGGGCGCCAGGTGCTGTTCGTCGAGCCGAACTACCTCGTCTACGCGCTGATGCTCGTGATGGGCATCCACGACCTCGCCGAGATCCGCCGCCGGAAAGTCTAGACTGGCGGGCCGGTCGGCGCCTTTGCGCTCCGGCGATCGCGGGCCTGTTGCCGCGATCGGCTCTCCCGGTCCCTCTTGTGACGGCCGCCATCGGCCACATATCGACTCGCATGGAACAGTTCCACGGTACGACGATCCTGTCGGTACGGCGCGGCTCGCAGGTCGCGCTCGGCGGCGACGGGCAGGTCACGCTCGGCTCGGTCGTCATCAAGGCCGGCGCGCGCAAGGTGCGCCGATTGCACGACGGCCGCGTCCTCGCCGGGTTCGCCGGCGGCACCGCCGATGCGTTCACGCTGTTCGAGCGCTTCGAGGCCAAGCTCGAGAAGCACTCGGGGCATCTGGTTCGCGCCGCGGTCGAGCTCGCCAAGGACTGGCGCACCGACCGGATGCTGCGTCGGCTCGAGGCGATGCTCGCCGTCGCCGACCGCGACGCATCGCTCGTGATCACCGGCAACGGCGACGTGCTCGAACCCGAGCGCGGACTCGTCGCGATCGGCAGCGGCGGGCCGTACGCGCAGTCGGCGGCGCTCGCGCTGCTCGAGAACACCGAGCTCGACGCCGAGTCGATCGTGCGCAAATCGCTCGCCATCGCCGGCGAGATCTGCATCTACACCAACCAGCAGCACACGATCGAGACGCTCGGCTGACCCGGCCGGTGCCTCGCCACGAACCATGACCCAGATGACGCCCGCGGAGATCGTCTCCGAACTCGACAAGCACATCGTCGGCCAGGATTCCGCCAAGCGCGCCGTCGCCATCGCGTTGCGCAACCGGTGGCGCCGGCAACAGGTGGCCGAACCGTTGCGCCAGGAGATCACGCCGAAGAACATCCTGATGATCGGTCCGACCGGCGTCGGCAAGACCGAGATCGCGCGACGACTCGCGCGGCTGGCCAACGCGCCGTTCATCAAGGTCGAGGCGACCAAGTTCACCGAAGTGGGCTATGTCGGGCGCGACGTCGACACCATCATCCGCGACCTCGCCGAGGTGGCGGTCAAGCAGACGCGCGAACAGGAAACGAAGAAATTCCGGCAGCGCGCGCTCGACGCGGCCGAGGATCGCGTGCTCGACGCGCTGCTGCCCCCGCCGCGCAACGTCGGCTTCACCAGCGACGCCGGCGACGCGGCCGATTCGTCGACCCGGCAGAAATTCCGCAAGAAGCTGCGCGAAGGCGAGCTCGACGACAAGGAGATCGAGGTCGAGCTGTCGACGCCGATGTCGTCGATGGAATTGATGGGTCCGGCCGGCATGGAGGAAATGACGCAGCAGCTGCAGTCGCTGTTCGCCAACCTCCCCGGGCGGCGCAAGCCGCGCAAGCTGCGCATTCGCGACGCGATGAAGCTGCTTGCCGACGAGGAGGCCGCGAAGCTCGTCGACGACGATGCGATCAAGACGCAGGCGCTCGCGTCGGTCGAGCAGAACGGCATCGTGTTCATCGACGAGATCGACAAGGTGGCTTCGCGCGCGGACATGCACGGCGCCGACGTTTCGCGCCAGGGCGTGCAGCGCGACCTGCTCCCGCTGGTCGAGGGCACGGCGGTGAACACGCGCTACGGCGTCGTGCGCACCGACCATATCCTGTTCATCGCTTCGGGTGCGTTCCATCTGTCGCGCCCGTCCGACCTGGTGCCCGAGTTGCAGGGCCGGCTGCCGATCCGTGTCGAGCTCGCGTCGCTGTCGGCCGACGACTTCGTTCGCATCCTCGTCGACACCGACGCCAGCCTCACCAAGCAGTACGAGGCGCTGCTCGCCACCGAAGGCGTGCGCCTGCAGTTCCAGCCCGACGGCGTGCGCCGGCTCGCCGAGATCGCGTCGGCGGTCAACGCGAAGACCGAGAACATCGGCGCGCGGCGCCTGTCGACCGTGATGGAGAAGCTGCTCGAGGAAGTCTCGTTCGAGGCGGCCCGGCACGGCGGCGAGACGATCACGATCGATGCGGCTTTCGTCGATTCGCGGCTCGCGACGCTCGCGCAGAGCGAGGACCTCGCGCGCTACATCCTGTGAGGCGCGCTACTCGAATTCCTCGGTATCGATGTCGGCCTGCGCCGCTTCGGAATAGCGCGCGCCGCTCACCGTGCGCTCGTTGATCAGCGCGCCGACCCGTTCGAGGAGATCGGCGTCGATGCGCAGCTCGGCCGCGCCGAGGTTCTCCTCGAGATGCGCGATGCGGGTCGTGCCGGGGATCGGCACGACGTGCTCGCCCCGCGCGAGCAGCCATGCGAGCGCGAGCTGCGCCATCGTGCACCCGGCTTCGCGCGCGAACGCGGCGAAGGGCTCGAGCAGCCGCACGTTCGCGGCGTAGTGAGCCTCGCCGAAGCGCGGCATCCCGCGGCGGATGTCCTTCGGGGCGAGCGTGGACGGGTCGCGCAGGGTGCCGGTGAGGAAGCCGCGCGCGAGCGGGCTGAACGCGACGAGCGTCGCGCCGATGTCGCGGCATGCATCGAGCACGGCGATCTCGACGTTGCGCGTCCACAGCGAGTACTCGTTCTGCACGGCCGCGATCGGGTGCACCGCGTGCGCACGCCGCACGGTGGCCGCCGATACCTCGGAAAGACCGATCTCACGTACCTTTCCGGCGCGAACGAGCGCGGCGAGCGCGCCGACGCTGTCCTCGACCGGAACCTTCGGGTCGAGCCGATGCAGGTAGTAGAGGTCGATCACGTCGGTGCGCAGCCGCGCCAGGCTGTCCTCGCAGTTGCGGCGGATCGTCTCGGGCCGTCCGTCGATGACGCGCTTGCCGTCGACGCCGAACATTGCGCACTTGCTAGACAGCACGAAGCGCGAGCGTTCGGCGCCCAGCGTACGGGCGACGAGTTCTTCGTTCG
>JAKFES010000183.1:0-38397 GCA_036675585.1 Burkholderiaceae bacterium | reverse complement strand
GAAGCCGGCGCGCCGGCGGGCGCGGTGCCGTGGCCGACGGCCGACGGCGTCGTAGCGTCGACCGCCGCACCGGCGTCGAGCGCGCAGACGATCGCCTCGGCTCGCGCCTCGGCCTCGCCGCCGGCGGTCCAGCCGATGCCGTCGAAGGTTCCGGTGCGCAGCGCCAGGCCGTCGTTCAGGCACGCGAGCGCAGTCCGGTCGGGACCGGCCGGCAACGCGAGTTGCGCC
This sequence comes from Burkholderiaceae bacterium, assembly GCA_036675585.1. Taxonomy (GTDB): domain Bacteria; phylum Pseudomonadota; class Gammaproteobacteria; order Burkholderiales; family Burkholderiaceae_E; genus Zeimonas. The sequence continues at coordinate 38,169 of JAKFES010000183.1, read as the reverse complement.
GGCCAGGCGGCCTGCACGCGCACGCCGCGTCGCTCGAAGGCACCGACGACGAATTCGAGCCACGCGCGATCGACCGCCGCGATCAGGCGACGCTGCTCGTCGATACGCGGCCCGATCGCGTACGCGCAACTCTGCGCGTCCTGCAGCAGCAGGTCCTCGAGCAGATTGGGCAGGGCCTGCTGCATGCGAGCGGCCGACAACGGCGGCACGACCGCGTGCAGCAGGTTGACGTCGCGCGCATCGAAGACGAGCGTGACGGTCTTCAGCGCCGGCAGCGCGTCGAGGCTGACGCGCACGTATTGCGCGGTGTTCGCGCTTCCCCAGACCGTGACCGCGTGGCCGCCGGCGTTCGCCGCGCCGCCGACCTGCGCCGAGATCGCCGTGGGCAGCATGGCGAGCAGCGTCGGGGACGTGGCGAACGCCCGCTCGCCGATCGAGCGCGGCGGCACCCAGACGATCGCCTGGCCCTTCTTCAGAACCTGTGCTGCCATACCAGTTCCACGTGGCTGCCGGCCCGATACAGCAGCGCTTCGCTGTTCGATTCGACGCGCCCGAAGCGTACCATCCCCCTGACGAGGAAGAAGCTCGAGCCGACGGTCAGCACGCCGGGCGACATCGCCGGCGACCCGTCGAAGCGCGAGCGCGCGACCTCGAGGCTCGCGAAGAAGGTCCGCTGGCGCACGCCCTCGACGAAACGGCGCGCGCTCTGCAGGTCGATGTCCGGGATGCAGGCGGCGAGCACCTCGGCCGGCGCGGTGTTGACGTTGACCCGGGTGTTCTCCACCAGCGCCGGGCCGCGGCTTCCCGGCATGCGCTTGGGCAGGAAGACGACGAACGGCTCGATCGCGTCGATCGTCGCCTGGTCGAAGCCCGGTACGGTCCGCAGGTCGGCGAGGCGCACGAGCGGCAGTGCCGACGCCGGCGCGACGACCCCTTCGACCGGCCGCGGATACGCCTGCTGCAGCCGCGCCTGCAACGCGCCGGCGAGGCTCTGCGGGCGGCCGAGCAGGCCGAGCAGCCGCTCGAACGCCTGCCGATATTCGCCCGACGGCACGCCGCCGATCACCAGGTCGTTCAGGTTCAGGCGCGCCTGGGCGTCGAACATCTGCCCGGCCAGGCGCGGCTCGTTGCCCGGATCGTCGAGCCGCGCGCCGCCGGTCACGGTTTCGTCGAGCACCGTCTCCTCGATCGGCGTGGCCCAGACTTCGCTCACGTGATCGACCGAGCCGGTGCTGTTGCGATCGACCTGCAGCACGACGGCGGCCCAATCGAGCACCGCGGCCTCGATCCAGCGCAACTGCGCCAGCGCGAGCCGGTTCTCGACCGAACGGATCGTCACGTGCTCGCGCCAGAACAGGCCGCCGACGACGAGCGTCGCCAGCGCGATGATCAGCATCACGCTGATGATCGCGACCCCGCGCTGGCGCCGGTTCGCGCGCATCGTCAGTTGCGCGCCGCGAGCACGCGCACGATGCGCTCGCCGTTGCGCACGATCGTCAGTTCGATTCCGCCCACGCGCGCGCTGCCTGCATCGCGCGCGAGCGAAGCGGCCGGCAGCCAGCCGCGCGACGGAATCCACGCGCGAAAGCGCACCTCGTCGATGTCGCCCAGCAGCGGCTGCCAGACCAGCGGTGCCTCGGACACCGGCTGCGCGGCGCTCGACGCGAGCGGCGTCCACGGCGCGAAGCCGCGCTCGAGACGACGGCCGTTGAGCCGGTAGCGAACGCGCTGCAACTGCATCGCTTCGCTCGCGCTCGTCTCGCGCAGCAGCGCCACCTGCGGCGCGGCACGCTCGCCCGCGACGGAGAACGCGATCGCCGGCTCGGCCAGCCCGAGCAGCCCGACCGTCCACGTCGCGCGCACGTCCTGTTCCATCTGCGCGAACGTCACGCTGAGCGCGCGCAACTCGTCGGACGACTGCACGATCCGGTCGCGCGAACGCAGCACCGAGTCCATCGCGCGCCAGCTGAGCACCGCGAGCACCGAGAGCAGCGCGACCGCGACGAGCAGCTCGAGCAGCGTGAAGCCGCGCGCGCGCTTCACGGCAGCCTCGTCGAGAAGCCGACGAGCCGCGCGAACCGGAACGATCCGTTCTCGTCGAACACGCTGATCTCCACGCGGCGAAACAGCGGGTTCGGCGTCTGCAGGACTTCCTCCCGACACAGCAGCGCGATTCCCCCCTGGCTGCAGTCGAACTGGCGCCGCCCGAGATTGGGCCATTCGCGCGAAACGCGGATCTGCGCGAGCCGGTTCTCGGCGCTCCATTGCGCCAGCGTGCGCGCGCGCAGCTCCACGCTGTTGACCGCCAGCGAGGTCGTCGCGCGAATTGCCGCCATCAGCGCCACGGCGGCGATCGTCATCGCGATCAGCACTTCGATCAACGTGAACCCCCTTGCCGGCGCAACCGGTCGCATCAGCGCACCTCGAAACGGCCGAGCCCGTCGGAGACGATCGCGATCTCCTCGCCGCTGCGGCGAAGCCGCAGCACGAACGGCGTGTCGACCTGGTCGCGGCCGAACTCGATCTGGCGCCCGCCGTCGGCGCGTTCGAGGCGGATCGCCGTCGGCCGCTCCCAGGCGCGTTCGCGCAGGTCGTGGTCGTCGACCAGCGTGCGCCATCGCCGCTCGCGCCACAGCGAGAAGCCGTAGCGCTCGTCGTCGGCCTCGAACCGGATCGGCTTGCCGCGCAGTTGCGCTTCCTCGCGCGCGAGCATCAGCAGTTGCGCGACGCGTTCGGCCTCGAAGCGCAGCCCGCGATCGAAGCTGCCGATCGACAACGACACGATGCCGACCATCACGCCGGCGATGACGATCGCCACCAGCAGCTCGAGCAGCGTGAAGCCGCGCGTTCGTTCCGCGGCGAAGTGCAACCGCTTCACCGCAGTCCTTCCCATGACCCGATGCGGATCAGCGGTTCAACGACCAGTTGCCGATGTCGGCGGCGACGCCCTCGCCGCCGGGCTTGCCGTCGGCGCCGAGACTGAAGACGTCGATCTCGCCGCGAACGCCGGGGTTCAGATACTGGTAGGGCTTGCCCCACGGATCGACCGGCGACTGCTTCAGATAGGACTTCCAGTTCGACGGAACCGGATCGACCGTCGGCCGCTCGGCGAGCGCCAACAGGCCCTGCTCGGTCGTGGGATAGCGGTAGTTGTCGAGCCGGTACAGGTCGAGCGCCTGCAGGATCTGCGCGACCTCGGTCTGCGCGGCCTTGGCGCGCGCCTCGTCCGGCTTGCTCATGATGCGCGGGACGGCGATCGCGGCGAGCACGCCGAGAATCACGATCACCACCATGATTTCAATCAGCGTGAAACCGCGATCGCGGGCGCGCGGCCAGCGATCGTCCGACAAACGGTGCATCCCCTCCCCCGGGGCGTTTCATGGAAGAGTCGGGCTATGATAGCAGCGCACTTTCCGCAAGCTCTTTCCCTGTCAAGGATGAAACGGACCGTTCGATCGCGCCGATGGGCGCCGTCGGTCGCCGCTGTCGTGGCGTTCGGCGCTTTCGGCGCGACGAGCGCGTACTGGGCGCTGCAACTGCTGTCGCCGCCGGTGGCGATCGCCCCGCCCGGCTCGCTGGTCGATTACCGCAGCGCGCCCGATCTCGCCTCGGCGCAGGCGCTGTTCGGCGAGGCGTCGGCTGCGGGCGCGGTCGCGGTCGCACCGGGCGTCGAGATCCGCGTGCTGGGCGTGGCCGCCAGCCCCGCGCGCGGCAGCGCGGTGCTCGTCGTCGACTCCGGCGATGCGAAAGCCTTTCTCGTCGGCGAGAGCGTCGGAACCGATCTGCGGCTCGTCGAAGTGCGCTCCGATGCCGCGGTGCTCGAGCGCAACGGCGTGCGCATCGAACTGCCCGCGCCGCAGCGACCTTCCGTCGCGCTGCTGTCGAGCGGCCCCGACGCGGCGAAGAGCGCCGGGTCCGCGTCGAGCGTGCCGCCCGTCGGCACCCGCGCGCCGGCTTCGGCGAGCACCGGCGAGCGAGGCGCAACCGAGCGCGACGCACGCGCCTTGGCGGCCGAAACCCCACCCGCCGATCGGCCGTCCGGCGCTCCCGACGGCGGTTCCCCGCCACAGGCGCGCCCGGACGCCGTGCCGCCCGCGGCGCCGGCCGATCTTCCCGACGACCCGGCCATCGATGCCGCGACGCTCTCGCCTCGCGGCGCGCCGGTAGCGAATCCGTCCGCGCTTTCGGGCATTCGCGCAGACAGCGTGCGTACCGTCCCGCCGCCCGGCGGCGCGCCGCGCTGAGCGATGCAGGCCTATCTCGACCTGCTGCGTCGCGTACTCGACGAGGGTGTCGACCGCCCCGACCGCACCGGCACCGGCACGCGCGCGGTGTTCGGCCACCAGATGCGTTTCGACCTCGCGCACGGCTTCCCGCTGCTCACGACGAAGAAACTGCACACGCGCTCGATCGTTCACGAGCTGTTGTGGTTCCTGCGCGGCGACACGAACGTCGCCTACCTGCAGCGCAACGGCGTGAGCATCTGGAACGAATGGGCCGACGAGAACGGCGATCTCGGCCCGGTCTACGGCAAGCAGTGGCGTGACTGGGTCACGGCCGACGGCCGCCACATCGACCAGATCGCCGGACTGCTCGCACAGATCCGCAACGAGCCGAATTCGCGGCGCCAGATCGTCAGCGCATGGAACGTCGGCGAGCTCGCCGCGATGAAGCTCGCGCCCTGCCACTGCCTGTTCCAGACCGCGGTCATCGGCGGGCGGCTGCATCTGCAGTTGTATCAGCGCTCGTGCGACGTCTTCCTCGGCGTTCCGTTCAACATCGCGAGCTACGCGCTGCTGCTTGCACTGCTCGCGCACCAGTGCGATCTCGCGCCCGGCGAGTTCGTCTGGACGGGCGGCGACGTACACCTGTACAGCAACCACCTGGAGCAGGCGCGGCTGCAGCTCGAACGCGAACCGCTGGCGCCGCCGACGCTGCGGCTGCAGCGCAAGCCGGCCTCGATCGACGGCTACCGATTCGACGACATCGAATTCGTCGACTACCGGGCGCATCCGCACATCGCGGCACCGGTCGCGGTGTAGCGCGCGGCGCGCGCGCCGGGCTCAGGCGGCGCTCGCCGGTTTCGCGCGCGCCCCGCTTCGCGCGGCGGGCGACTTGCCGCGTCGCGTCGTGCCGGCGGCGGGTGAACGCGCGGCTCTCGCGGTCGACCGCGTCGCTTCGGTCGCCTTCGCCGCTTCGGCCCGCGCGCGTTCGTGCCGCTGGCGCGCGATCCATTGCAGCATCGTCGCCAGCGTGATCGAGCTGAGCGTGGCCTTCGCGATCTCGTCGATCTCGAGCATGACCGCCGCGAGCGCCTGGCCGACCGGCGTCGCCTCGCCGGGCTCGCGACGCTCGCCGGGCGCGGGGGCGAAATCCTCGAACAGCAGGATGATGTCCATCAGCGTCACCCGACGCGCATTGCCGGCGAAGCGGTAGCCGCCGCCGACGCCGCGCACCGACTCGACATACCCGGAGCGCGCGAGCTCCGAGAGCACTTTCGCAAGATGATGCGGCGAGACGTCGTATTTCTCGGCGATTTCCGACGCCGAGATGTGGCGCGTCGAATCGAGGGCGAACTCGAGCACGCTGTAGAGCGCGAGCAGCGTGTTCTTCTGCAGCCTCATCGAGGCCGCCCGCCGTTGAACGCGAAGGAAGCGGATTGATCGAGATCCATCTCGAGCGGTATGAACGGACCGGTCGTCATGCCCAGGCTGCGGAAAAAGGAAAGGATCAGCGTATTGTCGCGCGCCAGGATCGTGCGCATCGTGCGCACGCCCGCGTCGCGGAACCAGTCGGCCATCGCGCCGACCAGTTGCGTGCCCAGCCCACCGAGGCGAAACTCCGGATCGACGTCGATCGCGAACACCCAGCCGCACGGCGGAGACCCGAATTCCCAGTCGCGCACTTCACCGATCACGAACCCCGCCACGCTGCCGTTCGCATCGGCCACCAGGAAGCGCCGCCCCGCGCGCTCGGCATCGCCGTAGCGGCGATGGATCGTGCGCCAGTACTCGCGCTTCTCCACGCCGGTGACGATCGAGTCGATGGCGATGACCTGCTCGAGATCGGCCGGGCGCACCGGGCGGATCGTCACCTGTCCGCTGCCCGCGGCCGCTTCGCTGCGCGCCGCGCTCGCTTCGCTGCGCACCGCGGCCGATTCCCCGGCGGCGCGCGACGCCTTCTTCGCCGGCCGCCGCGCCTCGCTCGCCTTCGCCGTGCCCTTGCCGCGTGTTTTCGCGCCCGCCGCCGCCCTCGCCATCGCCGCCCCGAAAAGGATGACGCAGATCAATTCAATACCTGCATGCGAGTACCAGAATAACCCGAAAGGGCAACGCGCACCGGTCCGCGCTCGGCCCGGGCGAACGATTCCGGAACGAAAGTTCGCCGCGACGATTCGACGGGGCCTTCCCCCCGGCTCCGAAGACGAGGTACGGTCAAGGGTTTCGACGCGACCTCGCCTCTTTGCACGGTGTCGTACGCGTCAACAACAGGAGACGAAAAAATGAAGTCGATCGGAAGCATTCGCGCATCCGCGCGGTTCGCGGCAGCGGTTTTCGCCGGCGCGCTCGTCGCCGGCGGCGGTGCCGTCGCGCAGGAAACCATCAAGATCGGATCGTTCCTCTCGGTGACCGGCCCGGCGTCGTTCCTCGGCGATCCGGAACTGAAGACGCTGCAGATGTACGTCGAGCGGATCAACGCGTCCGGCGGCGTGCTCGGACGCAAGCTCGAGCTCGTCTCGTACGACGACGGCGGCGACGCCGAGAAGGCGCGCACTTTCGCCAAGCGCCTGATCGAGCAGGACAAGGTCGACGTCATCGTCGGCGGATCGACCACCGGCGCGACGATGGCCGCGGTGCCGCTCGTCGAGCAGGCGCAAACGCCGTTCCTGTCGCTGGCCGGAGCGGTCGTCATCATCGAGCCGGTGAAGAAATGGGTGTTCAAGACACCGCACACCGACCGGATGGCGTGCGAGAAGATCTTCGCCGACCTCAACGAGCGCAAGCTGAGCAAGCTCGCGCTGATCTCGGGTGCCGGCGGTTTCGACAAGTCGATGCGCGCCGAGTGCGTGAAGGTCGCACCGAAATACAACATCGACATCGTCGCCGACGAGAGCTACGGTGCCTCCGACACCGACATGACGGCGCAGCTCACCAAGATCAAGAACACCGCCGGGGTGCAGGCCGTGCTCAACGCGGGCTTCGGCCAGGGCCCGGCGATCGTCACCAAGAACTACAAGCAGATCGGCATCACCGTGCCGCTGTACCAGTCGCACGGCGTGGCCTCCAAGGAGTTCATCAAGCTCGCCGGTAGCGCCGCCGAAGGCGTCCGGCTTCCGGCCGCCGCACTGCTCGTCGCCGAGATCCTCCCCGCGGCGAACCCGCAGAAACCGGTCGTCACCGCGTACAAGAGCGACTACGAGGCGAAATACAAGTCCGACGTCTCGACCTTCGGTGGGCACGCATACGACGGCCTGATGCTCGCGGTCGAGGCGATCAAGCGCGCGGGCAGCACCGATCGCGCCAAGGTGCGCGACGAGATCGAGAAGACGCGCGGCTACGTCGGCACCGGAGGCGTCGTGAACATGTCGCCCACCGATCACATGGGCCTGGACCTGAGCGCCTTCCAGATGCTCGAAGTGCGCAACGGCGACTGGGCTCTGGTGAACGGCAACTGATTCGACGCGCCGGGCGGGATGCGCACATGGGCGGCCAATCGGTCCAGTTCCTCGCCAGCGGCCTGACCGTCGGCTCGATCTACGCGCTCGTCGCGCTCGGCTTCTCGATCATCTTCAACGCGAGCCGGGTCATCAACTTCGCGCAGGGCGAGTTCGTGATGATCGGCGGCATGAGCGCCGTCTCGCTCGTCGCCACCGGCGTTCCGATGCCGGTGGCGATCGTCGGCGCGATCGCGATCGCCGCACTCGTCGGGCTCGCCCTCGAGCGGCTCGCCGTCGGCCGCGCGAAGAAAGCCGACGTCGTCACGCTGATCATCATCACGATCGGCGCATCGATCTTCCTGCGCGGGCTCGCCCAGATCGTCTGGGACAAGCGCATCCATCCGCTGGCGCCGCTCTCGGGCGACCAGCCGATCGCGTTCCTCGGCGCAACGATCGTTCCGCAAAGCGTGTGGGTGCTCGGCGCGACGATCGCCGTCGTCGCCGCGCTGTCGTGGTTCTTTCGGCGCACGGTCCTCGGCAAGGCGATGCTGGCCACGTCGTACAACCCGCTCGCCGCGCAACTCGTCGGCATCGACGTGCGCAAGGTGTTGTTCGCCAGCTTCGGCCTCGCCGCCGCGCTCGGCGCGCTCGCCGGCGTGCTGATCGCACCGATCACCTTCACCTCGTACGACGTCGGCATCATGCTCGGCCTGAAGGGTTTCGCCGCGGCCATCCTCGGCGGCCTGGGCAGCTTCCCCGGCGCGATCGTCGGCGGCGTCGTGCTCGGGCTGCTCGAAAGCCTGGGCGCCGGATACGTGTCCTCGGCCTACAAGGACGTCCTTGCCTTCGTCCTCATCCTCGTCGTCCTCTTCTTCCGACCCGATGGAATCCTTGGCTCGATCAAGAGCGAACGGGTCTGAGCCCGTCGCACCCGCGTCCGCCGCGCTGCAGCCGCGTCGGTGGGCGACGCCGCGCACGGGCGGGCTGGCCGTGCTCGCGCTCGTCGTCGCGATCACGCCGCTGGGGCTCGTCAACGATTACTTCTACGACATCGCGATCCTCGTCGGGCTGAACGCAATCGTGTGCATCGGGCTGAACCTGCTGATCGGCTACGCCGGGCAGATCAGCCTGGGACACGCCGGGTTCTTCGGGCTCGGTGCCTACGGCTCGGCGCTGCTCGCGGCGCGCTACGGCGTCCCGCCGTTCGCCTCGCTCGTGCTTGCGACGCTCGCCGTCTCGCTGCTCGCATTCGTCGTCGGGCGTCCGATCCTGAAACTGAAGGGCCACTACCTTGCGATGGCCACGCTCGGACTGGGCATCATCATCGCGATCGTGCTCGCCAACGAGGACCAGATCACCGGCGGCCCCGACGGCATGGCGGTGCCGCCGTTCTCGGTGCTGGGCTTCGCCGTGCAGGGCGAGCGCATGTGGTACTGGTTCGTCGGCGCGTGCCTGATCGTCGCGGTCTGGCTGTCGCTGAACCTGATCGATTCGCCGAAGGGCCGTGCGCTACGCGCGCTGCACGGCTCCGAAGTCGCGGCCGAGGTCGTCGGCATCGACAGCGCGGGCCACAAAGTGATGGTCTTCGTGCTGTCGGCCGCATTCGCCGCCGCGGCGGGCGGCCTCACCGCGTTCTACACGGGCTTCATCACGCCGGCGAAGGCCTCGTTCATGCACTCGGTCGAACTGGTCACGATGGTCGTGTTCGGCGGCATGGCCTCGACCTACGGCGCGGTCGTCGGCGCGGCCGTCCTCACCGTGCTGCCGCAAGCGCTCACCGTGGTCAAGGAGTACGAGTCGGTCGTGCTCGGGGCGGTCATGATGCTCACGATGATCTTCTTCCCGCGCGGCGCGGTGCCGACGATCGCCGCGCGCTTCGCGCGCAAGACCCGATGAGCACGCTGCACGTCGAAGGCCTGTCGAAGGAGTTCGGCGGCGTGCGCGCCGTCGAGGATCTCTCGTTCGAGCTCGAATCGGGGCTCGTCCATTCGATCATCGGCCCGAACGGCGCCGGCAAGACGACGCTGCTGAACCTGCTCACCGGCGTGTACGTGCCGAGCACCGGGCGCGTGCACTTCGAGGCGCGCGACCTCACCGGACTGCCCGCGCACGGCTTCGCCGCCGCCGGCATCGGTCGCACGTTCCAGAACCTGCAGATCTTCTTCAACATGACCGCGCTCGAGAACGTGATGACCGGCCGTCACCTGCGCGAGCGCTGCACGTTGTGGTCGACGATGCTGCGCACGCCGGCGCTGGTGCGCGCCGAGCACGAGTGCCGCCGGCACGCACTGCAGTTGCTGCGCTTCGTCGGCCTGTCCGACTACACCGACGCGGGCGCCGACCAGATGCCATACGGCGCACTCAAGCGGCTGGAGATCGCGCGCGCGCTCGCCGGCGAACCGAAGTTCCTGCTGCTCGACGAGCCGGCGGCCGGACTCAATCCGACCGAGTCGCTCGAGATCGCCGAGCTCATCCGTCAGCTGGCCCGATCGGGCACGACGGTCGTTCTCGTCGAACACAACATGCGCCTGGTGATGGGCGTGTCCGACCGCATCCTCGTGCTCGACTACGGACGCAAGCTGTGCGAAGGCACCGCCGAGCAGGTGCAGAACGACCCGCGCGTCATCGAGGCGTACCTGGGCGCCGTCAGCGACGAGGTCGCGCATGCTTGAAGTGCGCGCATTGTCGAGCCGGTACGGCCGCATCACCGCATTGCACGAGGTCAGCCTGCGCGTCGGCCCCGGCGAGCTCGTCGCGCTGGTCGGTGCCAACGGCGCCGGCAAGACGACGCTGCTGCGCGCCCTCTCGGGCGTGCAGCCGGTCGCCGGCGGCAGCGTGCATTTCGAAGGCGCCGACGTGACCCGGGCCGCACCGCGGCGGCGCGTGAGCCTGGGCATCGTCCAGGTGCCCGAAGGACGGCAGGTGTTCGGGCCGCTGTCGGTCGAGGACAACCTGCGGCTCGGCGCCTTCGTGCGGCCGCGGCGCGAGGTCGCCGACGGACTCGAGCGGATCTACTCGATGTTTCCGATCCTCGCGAAGAAGCGCCGCGAAGCCGCGGGCACGCTCTCGGGCGGCCAGCAGCAGATGCTCGCGATGGGACGCGCGCTGATGACGCGCCCGAAGCTGCTGCTGCTCGACGAACCGAGCATGGGGCTCGCGCCCCGGCTGGTCGCCGAGATCTTCTCCACGGTGCGCTCGCTGAAGAACGCGGCGACCACGATCCTGCTCGTCGACCAGAACGCCCGGGCCGCGCTGTCGATCGCCGATCGCGCCTACGTGCTCGAGGTCGGCCGCATTTCGCTCGCCGGCAGCGGCGCCGAGTTGCTCGGCAACCCGCGCGTGCAGCACGCGTATCTCGGACTCTGAACGCGGCGGCTCGACCACGAACACCGCCCGCAACCCCACTCCCGGAGAATCGGCATGAAGGAATCGCTCGCCAAGGGCCTGTCGCTCACGAAGAAGATCCACGTCGACCGTGCGCGCACGATCGATTTCATGGGCGAGCAGGCGCGCGTCTACGCCACGCCGATGCTCGTGCTCGACATCGAGGTCGCGTGCCGCGACCTGCTGCTGCAGCACCTCGATGCCGGCGAGGATTCGGTCGGAACGCGCGTCGAGCTCGATCACCTCGCCGCCACGCTGATGGGCATGGACGTCGAGCTGACGATCACCGTCTCCGAGGTCAAGGGCCGCGCCGTCACGATGGACATCGAAGGACGCGACAGCGTCGACACGATCTGCCGCGGCAAGCATCACCGTTTCGTCGTCGGCGTCGAGACGACCGTCGCACGCCTGGCGGCCAAGGCGCAGAAGGCCGGGCTCGCCTGAGCCACGGCGCGGCAGAACCGATTCCGCAGCAGCCAAGGAGACCCGAATGGGCGCGACCCACACCGATACCGCTTCCGGCCGCACCGGCGCGAAGCCCGGCACGTACCTGCACGCCGAGTACGAGACGATGCCGCGCGAACGCCTCGTCGAGCTGCAACTGTCGCGGCTGCGCGCCACCGTACGAAACGCCTACGAGCACGTTCCGCTGCACCGCGCGCGACTCGAGGCAGCCGGCATCGAGCCCGATTCGCTGTCGTCGCTCGACGACGTGCAGCACCTGCCGTTCACGGTCAAGACCGACCTGCGAGACCAGTACCCGTTCGGGATGCTGGCGCGGCCGATCACCGACATCTCGCGCGTGCATGCCTCGTCGGGCACCACCGGCAAGCCGACCGTGGTCGCGTACACGTCGTCCGATCTCGACAACTGGTCCGATCTCGTCGCGCGCTCGCTGGCCGCGGCCGGCGTACGCAAGGGCGACATCGTGCACAACGCCTACGGATACGGGCTGTTCACCGGCGGGCTCGGCGCGCATTACGGCGCCGAACGGCTCGGCTGCGCGGTGGTCCCGGTCTCGGGCGGCTCGACCGAACGGCAGGTGCAGCTGATCGTCGACCTGCAGGCGCGCGTGCTCTGTGCGACGCCGTCGTACGCGCTGGCGATCGCCGAGGTCGCCGAGAAGATGGGCGTCGACCTGGCCAGGGGGCCGCTCGAGGTCGGCATGTTCGGCGCCGAGCCGTGGAGCGACGCGATGCGCCGCGAGGTCGAAGCGCGCCTCGGGCTGAAGGCGGTCGACATCTACGGACTGTCCGAGATCATGGGCCCGGGCGTCGCGTGCGAATGCGAGCACCGCAACGGATTGCACGGCTGGGAAGATCATTTCCTGTTCGAAGTGATCGACCCCGACAGCGGCAAGCCGCTGCCCGAAGGCGAGGCCGGCGAGCTCGTCATCACGACGCTCACCAAGGAAGCGCTGCCGATGCTGCGCTACCGGACGCGCGACATCACCCGGCTGAGCACCGCGCCGTGCGCCTGCGGACGCACGCACGTGCGCATCCTGCGCGTGACCGGACGCAACGACGACATGCTGATCATCCGCGGCGTCAACGTCTACCCGTCGCAGGTCGAAGCGGTGCTCGTCGGGCTGCCCGACGTCGCCCCGCACTACCAGCTCGTCGTCGAGCGGCACGGTTCGCTCGATCAGGTCTCGATCGAAGCCGAAGCGCAGCCCGGCGTCGACGCCGGCGCCTACGAGCGCATCGCGCGCCAGATCGCGCACCAGGTCAAGTCGATGATCGGCATCACGAGCGCCGTGGAAGTGAAGAAGCCCGGCGAGATCCCGCGCTCGCAGGGCAAGGCGGTCCGCGTCCGCGACCTCCGTCCCAAAGGATAGGCAACACCATGGGCAAGCGACTTCTCTCCCTCGTCCTCAACGGACGCGCGCGCGACGACGCGGTCGCCGACAACACGCTGCTGCTCGATTACCTGCGCCAGGCCGCCGGCCTGACCGGCACCAAGCAGGGGTGCGACGGCGGCGAATGCGGCGCATGCACCGTGCTCGTCGACGGCGAACCGCGTCTGTCGTGCATCACGCTCGCCGCTTCGTGCGAGGGGCGAAGCGTCGAGACGATCGAGAGCCTGTCGAACGGCGGCCGCATGAGCCGCCTGCAGCGCGCGTTCCACGAGAACCTGGGCACGCAATGCGGATTCTGTACCCCGGGAATGATCATGGCCGCCGAAGCGCTGCTTCGCCGCAACCCGCAGCCCGATGCCGAGCAGATCCGCGAGGCGCTCTCGGGCAACCTGTGCCGCTGCACCGGCTACGTGAAGATCATCGAGTCGGTCCAGGCCGCCGTGACGGAGACGACCGAATGAACGCCCGCGCCTCCCTGGCCGCACGCGATGCTCCCGCCGCCACGCCGGGCACGCGCGCGGCACGATCGGTCGGCCAGCCGACGCCGCTGATCGACGGCATCGAGAAAGTCACCGGCCGGGCTCGCTATACGCGCGACCTGCCGGTGGGCGAGACGCTGGTGGGACGGCTGCTGCGCAGCCCGGTCGCGCACGGCATCATCCGCTCGATCGACACCAGCAAGGCGCGGGCGATGCCCGGGGTGCGCGCGATCGTCACCGGCGAGGATTTCGCCGCCCCGTACGGCGTGATCCCGATCGCGCAGAACGAATGGCCGCTCGCCCGCGACAAGGTCCGCTATCGCGGCGAGCCGCTGGTCGGCATCGCGGCGATCGACGACGCCAGCGCCGAAGCCGCACTCGCGGCGATCTCGATCGACATCGAGCCGCTGCCCGCGTATTTCGCGGCGGCCGACGCGCGCGCGGAAGGCGCGGTCCGGCTGCACGAGCGCAAGGCCGGCAACATCGAGCGCGAGGTCGAGCAGAGCTTCGGCGACGTGCAGGCCGGCTTCGAATCGGCCGACCTCGTGCGCGAGCAGACTTTCCATTACGCGGAGATCTCGCACGGCCAGCTCGAGCTGAACGCGACGATCGCCGCCTACGAGCCCGAGCGCGACCGGCTCACCGTCCAGTCGGTCACGCAGGTGCCCTATTACCTGCACCTCACGCTCGCGCAGTGCCTGGGCATGGACAGCTCGCAGATCCGCGTGATCAAGCCCTTCGTCGGCGGCGGATTCGGCCACCGCGTCGAGCCGCTGAACTTCGAGATGGTGACGGCCGCGCTCGCGCGCGCCGCGGGCGGAACCGTGAAGCTCGAGCAATCGCGCGAGGACAGCTTCCTCACGCACCGCGGCCGCCCCGAGACCGACATCCGCCTGCGACTGGGGTTGAAGAAGAGCGGCGAGATCGCCGCGGTCGACTGCGAGATCGTGCAGCGCGGAGGCGGCTACGGCGGCTACGGGCTGGTCACCATCCTGTACGCGGGAGCGCTGCTGCACGCGCTCTACCGGCTCGGCGCCGTGCATTACCACGGACTGCGCGTCTACACGAACACGCCGCCGTGCGGCGCGATGCGCGGGCACGGCGCGGTCGACGCACGCCATGCCTTCGAATCGCTGCTCGACTCGATGGCCGGCGAACTCGGGCTCGATCCGTTCGCGGTGCGCCGCGCGAACCTGATCGTCGCGCCGTACCGCACGTTGAACGACCTGCAGGTGAACTCCTACGGCATCCCGGCGTGCCTCGACTGGGTCGAGCAGGCATCGGGATGGCACGAGCGCCGGGGCAAGCTCGGGCGCGGACGCGGGCTGGGCATGGCGTGCTCGCACTACGTCTCCGGATCGGCCAAACCGGTCCACTGGAGCGGCGAGCCGCACGCCGTCGTCAACCTGAAGCTCGACTTCGACGGCGGCATCACGATCCTCACCGGCGCATCGGACATCGGACAGGGCTCGTCGACGCTGCTCACGCAGATCGTCGCCGAGGTGCTGGCGTTGCCGATGCAGCGCATCCGCGTCATCGCCACCGACAGCGCGCTCACGCCGAAGGACAACGGGTCGTACTCGTCGCGCGTGTCGTTCATGGTCGGCAACGCCGCGCTGCGCGCCGCGCAGGAGATGCGGCGCGTGCTGAGCGAGGCGGCCGCGCGCCGGCTCGAAGTCGACGTCGCCGACCTCGAATGGGAAGGCGAGCAGTGCCGGGTCGCCGGAACCGACCGCGGGCTCGAGTTCGCCGACGTCGTGCAGGCCGCGCTCGCCGAGCACGGCACGCTGACCGTCAAGGGTGCCTGGTCGACACCGCCCGAAACGCAGGGCGGCACGTTCCGCGGCGCCGCCGTCGGTTCGACCGCCGGTTTCTCGTACGCGGCACAGGTGGTCGAAGTGTCGGTCGACGAGGATACGGGCGCGGTGAAGGTCGAGCGCGTCTGGGTCGCGCACGACTGCGGCTTCGCGATCAACCCGCTCGCCGTCGAGGGCCAGGTGCAAGGCGCGGTGTGGATGGGAATGGGCCAGGCGCTCTCGGAGGAGAACCAGTACCACGAGGGCCTGTCGATGCGGCCGAACCTGCTCGACTACCGGATTCCGACGATCGCCGAATCCCCGCCCATCGAGGTCAAGCTGGTCGAGAGCAACGACCCGCTCGGCCCCTTCGGCGCCAAGGAGGCGAGCGAAGGCGCGTTGCACGGGTTCCCGCCCGCGCTGACCAACGCTATCTGCGATGCGATCGGCATCCGGCTCGCCGAGCTACCCGCGTCGCCCGACCGGGTCTTCGAAGCGATCCAGGCGCGACGCCGGCTCGCACGTCTGCGCGGTACGAGGAGCTGAACATGGACGCGATGAACGGATTCGAACTGAAGCGTCCGGCGAGCCTCGCCGAAGCGACGGCGCTGCTCGCCGCCGATCCCGCGGCGCGGCTGATCGCCGGCGGCACCGACCTGCTGCCGAACCTGCGGCGCGGCATCGAGCGCCCGCCGGTGCTCGTCGAACTCGGTGCCGTGCGCGAGCTCCACGCAGTCGAGCGCAGCGACGGCGGGCTGTCGATCGGCGCCGGCGTGCGGCTCGCGCAGCTCGCGCAACACCCGCTGCTCGAGGCCGGTCATCGCGCGATCGCGCAGGCCGCCGGTTCGGTGGCCGGGCCGGCGCACCGCAACGTCGCCACGCTCGGCGGCAACCTGTTCCTCGACACACGCTGCGTCTACTACAACCAGAGCGAATGGTGGCGCGCCGCCAACGGCTACTGCCTGAAGCGCGGCGGAACCGTCTGCCACGTCGCACCGCAAGGCAACCGCTGCCATGCGGCGTTCAGCGGCGACCTCGCCGGCGCACTGATCGCATTGCGCGCCGAGGCCGAGCTCGTCTCGGTGCGCGGTGTGCGGCACATCGCGCTCGGCGACCTGTATCGGGACGACGGCGCGGCCTGGCTGACGTGCGAGCGCGACGAGATCCTCGCACGCGTGTTCGTCCCGTCGGCGCCGGCCGGCGTCGTGTCCGCGTACCGGAAAGCGCGCGTGCGCGCGTCGGTCGACTTCCCGCTGGCCGGTGTCGCGGTCGCACTCGGCCTTCGCGACGGCGTGCTGCGCGAGTTGCGCATCGGGCTCACCGGAACCAACTCGCGTCCGCTCGAGCTCGCGGGCACCGAAGCGATCCTCGGGCACGAGCTGACCGACGACGCGATCGCCACACTGGGCAAGCTCGTGCAGCGCCAGGTGAGCCCGATGCGAACGACGGTCACGCAGGCGAACTACCGACGCCAGGTCGCGGCCATCACGGTCCAGCGGCTGGTGCGCGAGCTGATCGACGAATGCACCGGAACCATCGCCCGCGACGGAGCCGCCGTGCCCGCCTGACCCACCGGAGAGCCCCATGAAGCTGAACGCCGCGGCGACGCTGCTCGAAAACGGCCACGCGAACGATGTCGCGCTGGTCTGCGCCGATCGCACGCTGCGCTACGCGCAGCTTCGGCAGTCGGTCGCCCGTGCGGCAGGCGCCTGGCGCGCGCGCGGCGTACGCCCCGGCGATCGAATCGCCATTCGCCTGCCGGACGGCATCGCCTGGGTCGAATCGTTTCTCGGTTGCATCTGGGCGGGCGGCGTCGCCGTCGGCGTGAATCCCCGGTTGTCGGGCGCCGAATGGAGCGCAATCCTGGAAGCCGCCGATTTCCGCTTCATCCTCGACGAATCGCGCGGCGACACGCCGGCGCCGTGGCGCGAGCGCGTCGTCGCGCTCGAGGAATGGAACGTCGAGCACGCCCGCGCCGAAGCGATCGAGCCGGTTCCGATGGAGCCGACGCAACCGGCGATCTGGGTGCACTCCTCGGGCACGAGCGGAAAACCCAAGGCGGTCGTGCACGGGCACCGCTTCGCGCTCGAGATCGAGCGGGTGACGAAGGAAGTCGTCGGCGTCGAGCGCACCGACCGGCTGTACGCGAGCTCGAAGATGTTCTTCTCGTATCCGCAGACCAACGCGCTCTATGCGGGGCTGAAGCTCGGCGCGTCGGTCGTCGTCGACCCCGCGTGGCCGAGCGCCGCGGGCGTCGCCGCCACGGTCGCCGCGACCCGACCGAGCGTGCTGTGCAGCGTGCCGTCGCTCTATCGCAACCTGCTCAAGGAAGGACTCGCCGCGCAACTGGCCCGCGACGGCGTGCGCCGCTTCGTTTCCGCCGGCGAAGCGCTCTCGGCCGACCTGCGCGACGAATGGCGCCGGCAGACCGGCGTGTCGATCGTCAACGGCTACGGCGCATCCGAGACGCTGGTGCTCGTGATGACCGATCGCGACGACGGGCGCGGCCTGCGCGCATCGCCCGGCATCACGGTCACGCCGATGAAGGCCGCGCGCGACGGCACGCCGGCGCGCGTCGCCATCGGTGCTTCGATGATCGCGCTCGGTTACTGGAACCTGCCCGGCGAGCAGGCCGAGCATTTCCGCGACGGCACGTTCTGCCCGAGCGACCTGTTCGAGGCGAACGACGACGGTTCGTACCGCTTCGCCGGGCGCGAGGGATCGCTCGTCAAGGTGCACGGACGCTGGGTCGACCTGATCGCCATCGAGGAGAAGCTCGCGCTCGTCACGCCCGACGTGCTCGAGGCCGCGGCGGTGCTCGTGCCCGATGCCGACGGGCTCGATGCGGTGGCCGTCTTCTACGTCGCGCGAAGCGACGAGGCCGCACCGAGCGTCGAGGCGGCGCTGCGCACGCACACCGACTCGATGCCGCCCTACCAGCGCCCGCGCTGGTTCCATCCGATCGACGCCCTGCCACGCACGGCCACCGGCAAGCTGATCCGGCGCCGGCTGCAGGACCTGCACCTGCAGGCGTGAACGACGGGGCGACGATGAAACGCTGGTTCGAGGGCGGCACCGAGCACATCGACGTGCGCGGCCTGCCGCCGCCACAACCGCTGGTCGAGATCCTCCGGCTCGTGCGTTCGATCGACGATGGCCGCGCGCTGATCGTCCACCTCGAGCGCGATCCGCAACCGCTCTACCCCGAGCTCGCCGAACTCGGCTGGGCCGCCGAGATCATCGAAAGCGAGCCGGGCGAAGTCCGGTTGCGCATCGAACCGGTGCCGTGATCGGCGGCGCGCCTCGCATTCATTGCGCAGTGCCGCGATGAAGCTCGCGGCGAGCGCTTTCCTCTCGGGCGCGACGAGTCGGCTGCTGCCCGCGTCGATTCCGCTGCGCTATTTCGGCGCCGCCTCGGTGTTCCACGTGTTCGCCTGGCTCGCGCTGCTCGCCGGCGCCGGACAGGCGCCGCGCTTCGCCGGCGGCCTCGGCTGGACCCTCGCCGCGCTGCATCTCGTGACCCTCGGCGTGCTGGCGATGACCGCGATCGGCGCGAGCCTGCAGCTGATGCCGGTGGCAACGCGCCAGCCCGTGCGCTCGACGCGATGGCCGGCGGCGATCTGGTGGATCTATACCCCGGGGGTCGCCGCCGTCACCCTCGGCATGGGTACCGGCCAGACGACGCTGCTGGGCATCGGCGCCGCCGCGGTCGTCTTCGGCCTGCTCGGCTACGCGGCGCTCACGGCGCGCAACCTCGCCGGCGCGCGCGGCATGGCGGGCATCGTTGCGCACGGATGGATCGCGCTCGCCTCGCTGCTCGTCGTCGTCGCCAGCGCGCTGTCGCTCGCGTTCGCCTATCTCGGCTGGAGCCCGATCGATCGCGCGAGCGCGCTCGGCCTGCACGTCGCGTTCGCCGCCTACGGCTTCATGGGAATGCTCGCGCTGGGGCTCGCCTACATCCTCGTGCCGATGTTCGCGCTCTCGCCCGCGCCCGACGAGAAGCAGGTACGCGTGTCGGCGGCGCTCGCCGCGGTGGCGCTCGCGCTCGCCGGCGTCGCCGCGTTCGGCGTCGCCCCGCAGCCGCTTCGCGTCGGCGCGCTCGCGATCGGTTCGTGCGCGGTCGCGCTGCACTTGCGACTCGTCGTGCGCGCGCTCAAGACCGGCATGCGGCGCGAACTCGGCCGGTCGTTCCGCCTCGTTCGCCTGGCCTGGGCGCTGCTCGTCGCGAGCCTGGCACTCGGCGTGGCCTACACGCTCGATGTGCCCTGGGAAGCACTCGGCACGCTGTTCGGCATCGCGCTCGTCCCCGGCTGGCTGCTCACGCTCGTGCTCGGCATGACGCAGCGCATCGTTCCTTTCCTCGCATCGATGCACAAGCCGCCGGGAAGCAGGCTGCCGCGCACGCCTTCGTCGCTCACCGCCGAGCGGCCGCTGGCAATGCATTACGCGTGCCACCTGTGCGCACTGGCGCTGCTCGCGACCGCCTCGGTGTTCGACCTCGCGTGGCTCGCTGCCGCCGCCGCGCTCGTCGGCACGGCCGGCGCGATCGCGTTCGCGACGTTCTTCGCGATCCTCGTGCGGCGCATGCGAACGCCGCCGCCCCCGCGGGCACCGCCCGCCGCGTCGCCACCGGTTGCTTGACGCGTATCAATGGCGCCGATTCGGCGCATCGCTAATCTGGTAGCCGAATGCCGATTTGGGGGTCGCCATGGGTTTCCAGAGCCAGGTCAGCCACGCGCTCGACGAAGAGCATCGAACGAGCCTCGATCTGCTCGGCAAGGTCGAACAGGCGTTCGCGCGCGCGCCGCGCTCGGGCGCCAGCCGCGACCCCGATCTCGCACGCCTCGCGGGCAGCTTCGCGCGACACCTCGAGCACGACGTCGGGCGTCATTTCGAGTTCGAGGAGAACGAACTGTTCCCCCGGCTCGCCGACGCCGGGGAAGGCGACATCGCCGGACTGCTCGTCGAGGAGCACGAGGCCATCCGCGAGGCGGCCGAAACGCTGCTGCCGCTGGCCCGATCGGCCGCCTCCGGCGAGCTCGACGACGCCGGCTGGGGGCAGCTGAAGGTCGGCGTGGCCGAGATGGTCGAACGGCAGGTCGCGCACATCCAGAAAGAGACGATGGCGCTGCTGCCGATGCTCGAAGACCTGCTCGACGACGAGACCGATCGCGAGCTCGCCTTCGCCTACGCGGTCGGCTGAACCGACCGCCGCGGCGATCGGCTGCGCTTCAGCGATCCACCTCCTCCTTCGACCCCGGGAACCACGATGCATGCCGCCAGCACGACGCGCGCCGACATTCGCCCCCTGACCGCCACCGACCTCGACGAGGTGATCGCGATCGACGCCGAGATCGAAGGTCGGCCGCGAGGGCCGTATTTCCGGCGCCGGCTCCAGTCGGCGCAGCGCGAGACGAAGCTGCACGCGCAGTTCGCCGCGATCGACCGCAAGGGGCTGGCCGGTTACATCCTCGCGCGCGTGCTCGAGGGCGAGTTCGGTCGCAGCGAACCGGCGCTTCGCCTCGAGGCGATCGGCGTGCGCGCCGATGCCCAAAGCCAGGGAATCGGGCGCGAGTTGTTCGGCGCGCTCGGCGAATGGGCGAGGAAGCACGCGATCGCCAGCCTGCGCACGCAGGCGCGCTGGAACGACCTGCCGATGCTGCGCTGGATGAGCGCGATGTCGTTCGAGCGCGCGCCCGAACAGGTCGTCGACTGCCCGGTCGATGGCGGTGCCTACGCGCCCGAGCGCGACGATCCGGTGCAAGCCGACGCCGAGGCGCCCGTGCCCACCGAGGTCGATTTCAGCGGCCAGTCGGCAAACGATTTCGAGCGCCTCGCGCGCGACACCGCCGACGTGCGGGCGATGAACGCCGGCGAACTGCGCGACATCGTGCGCATCGACCGCGCGATCACCGGGCGCAACCGCGAGGAATACATGATCCACAAGTTCGGCGAGACGACCGCCGACTCGGCGATCCGTGTCTCGCTCAGCGCGCGCATCGACGACGACCTCGTCATCGGATTCCTGATGGCTCGCGTCGACCTGGGCGACTACGGGCGCACCGAGCCGGTCGCCGTCATCGACACGATCGGCGTCGATCCGGCCTACGCGGGGCGCGGCGTCGGCCGGGCCCTGCTCTCGCAGTTGTTCGCCAACCTGGGCGCGCTGCGCGTCGAACGGGTCGAAACGCTGGTCGCGCCGGCCGATCTCGGGCTGCTCGGATTCCTCTACGACGTCGGGTTTGTTCCGTCGCAGCGCATCGCATTCGTGCGACGCTTCGCCTGAACCGAACCGGAACCGGAGCTCCGATGGAATCGATGCCCGACGACGATGCGATCCGCGAGGCCCTTCGCCAGGTCGACGATCCCGAGGCCGGGATGAACATCGTCGACCTCGGACTCGTCTACGGCCTGCAGGTGGGCGAGCGAGCGGTCTACGTCGATCTCACCATGACGACTGCCGCATGCCCGATGGCCGACATGATCATCGACGCGGTGCGCGAAGTCATTCGCGCGATGACGCCAGCGGGCACCGAGATCGACGTCAACCTCGTCTGGGACCCGCCGTGGACGCCCGAGAAGATGACCGGCTTCGCCCGCGATCACTTCGGCTGGTCGCCGTCCTGACACCCGGCGCCGGCGTGTCGCCCGCGCGCGCATGAGCCACGCACAACGACGCGCCGGCCCGTTTCGAGACGCGATGCCCGCTCCCCGACCCGCCGCTCCCTCCGAAGCCGCCGGCTCCGCCGCGCGCGGCGGCTTGCCGCCCGCCTGGCGAATTCCACTGCTCATGCTCGGCTTCGTCGGCTTGCTGGTCGGCACCGGCGCCGGCCTCGCACGCCTGGGCTGGCCGATGCCCGCCACCGCCGCCGGCGCATCGGCCCTGCACGGTCCGCTGATGATCGGCGGCTTCTTCGGCGTCGTCATCGCACTCGAGCGCGCGGTGGCGATCGGGCGCTACTGGGCCTACGGCGCACCGCTGCTCGCCGGGATCGGCGCGGTGTGCGCGGCCGCCGGCGCCACCGACGCGGCGGCCGTCCTGTTTCTCGCCGGCGGGGTCGTATTCCTGCTCGCGTCGCTCGACGTGCTGCGCCGGCAGACCGCGCTGTTCACGTGGACGCTCGCGCTCGGCGCCGCCTGCTGGCCGATCGGCACTGCGATGTGGCTTGCCGGCCAGCCGGTGCACGCGATCGTCGCCTGGTGGCTCGCTTTCCTCATCCTCACGATTGCCGGCGAGCGGCTCGAGCTCTCGCGTTTCCTGCCGCCCTCGCCAGCCGCCGGCCGCGCGTTCGCCGCGATCCTCGCGGTGCTCGGCGCGGGTCTCGTCGGCGCGCCGCTGCCGTGGGGTACGCGCGTGTTCGCCGCCGGACTGCTCGCGCTCGCCGCGTGGCTGCTGCGACAGGACATCGCCCGGCGCACGGTCCGCAACCGCGGGCTCACGCGATTCATCGCGGTGTGCCTGCTCGCCGGATACGCATGGCTCGCCGTCGGTGCGCTCACCGCGCTGCTCGCCGGCGAGTTCTCCCCGGGCAGCCCCGCCTACGACGCCGCATTGCACGCGCTCACGCTCGGCTTCGTCTTCTCGATGGTCTTCGGCCACGCCGCGATCATCCTGCCGGCGGTCCTGCGGGTGTCGCTTCCCTACCATCCGGTGTTCTACCTGCCGCTCGGGCTGCTGCACGGCTCGGTCGCGGTGCGCCTGCTCGGCGACGCCGGCGCGGGCTACGGCTGGATCCGCGTCGGCGGCCTGCTCAATGCGCTGGCGCTCGCCGCATTCATCGTCACGATGCTGGCGGCCGTGATACGCGGGCGACGCGCGAAGGCGCGCGCGGCGGTCCGTCCGGCAGGCGCCGGCTCCGGCGCATGATCGCGGGATGGCCGACGCGACCGAGTATCTGCGGTTCCTCGTCACCCTGACCGCCGTCGTCGATCCGTTCCTCGCCATCCCGCTTTTTCTCGCGCTCACCAGAACGCGCGACGCCGAGTCGAGCGACCGGCTCGCGCGCTCGATCGCGCTGACCGTGTTCTTCGTCCTGACGATTTCCGCGTTCGTCGGCGAAGCGCTGCTCGACCTCATCGGCGCCAGCCTGCCCGCGTTCCGCGTGGGCGGTGGACTCGTGCTCCTGCTGATGGCGCTCGCGATGCTCAACGCCGAGGCCGGCGCGGTACGTCAATCCCCGGCCGAAGCGCGCGAGTTCGCGAGCGGAGACGTGAGCGGCGTCGTGCCGCTGGCCATACCGCTTCTGGCGGGTCCGGGCGCGATCAGCACGTCGATTCTCGCCGCCGGCCGCGGCGGGCTCGTGCACCGGCTGCTCATCGTCGGCTGCATCGCGCTCGTGTGCGCGCTGTCGTGGGTCGTCCTGCGGCGCGCGCACCTGATCTCCAGCCGGCTGAGCGTCACGACGCTGAACGTCGCCACGCGCATCCTCGGGCTGCTGCTCGCCGCAATGGCGGTGCAGACGATGGCCGAAGGCCTGAGGGCGCTGCTCCCAGGCCTCGGCTGAAGGAAGTCGTCCGGGCGCTCAGCCGTGGATCGACTCGTACTTCGCGAGCAGTTCCTCGGGCGTCTCGCGGAAATCGGGATGATCGACGATGCAGTCGGCCGGGCAGACCAGCTGGCATTGCGGCTCGTCCTCGGCGCCGACGCATTCGGTGCAGAGCATCGGGTCGATCACGTAGATCGGATCGCCCATGGCGATCGCCTCGTTGGGGCACACGGGCCTGCACGCGTCGCACGACGTGCAGTTGTCGTTGATGAGCAGTGCCATTTCTCTTCTCTCCTGGGCTACTGTACGTGGCTACTTCATGCGGCCGCTTCGAGCTCGCGCAGCTTCTCGTGGCGAAACGCTCCCCACAAGGCCGCACCGATCGCGCCCGCATGGATCGAATCGGGGTGATTGACGACGACGACGTTGACCTTCTCGTTGGCCATCTCTTCCTGGATCGCCGCGAGCAGCCCGCTATCGAGCGCGAGCCCGCCGGTAAGCAGCGCCGTGCCGTACTTCACGCCGGTGACCTTCAGCAGCTTGACGATGCGCGAGGCCATCGAAAGGTGGATGCCCTTCAGGATGTCCGAGGTGGCGATCCCGCGCGAGACCATGTTGATCACGTCGGTCTCGGCGAGCACCGCGCAGATCGAGCTCACTTTCTCCGGGTCCTTCGATTCCTGCGACAGCCCGCCGATCTCCTCGACGGCGACGCCGAGGTAGCGCGCGATGTTCTCGAGGAACTGCCCCGACCCCGAAGCGCACTGGCTCGTCATCTTGTACGCGAGCACCTTGCCGCGCACGTCGACGTTGATCGCGCGCCCGTTCAGCGCGCCGATGTCGACGATCGCGGTGGCGCCCGGATGCAGGAACACGCCGCCGCGCGCGTGCGTCGTCATCGAATAGAAGTGGCCGGTCGCGAAGCGAACGTTCTCGCCCTCGCCGGTGGTCGCGATGTAGTCGATGTCCTCGGGCTTCAGGCCGGCGTCGGCAATGACGCCGTCGCGGCCCTCCTGCGCGAGCGTCATCGGGTCGCGCCTGCGAATGCGCTCGCTGCGCTTGGCGAGCCACTCGGCGTGCTCGCCGTCGACCTTGAACAGCACGGTCTTGACGGCGCCCGAGCCGATGTCGATTCCGATCGTGTACGTCATGTCCGGTTCCTTTCGTCGCTTGCGTTCAGGCCCGTTTCTCGGCGGTCTTGCCTTCCTCGACCACGGCGCGGTACGCGAAGGTGGCTCCGCCGAGTGCACCGGTGTAGATCGAGTCGGGGTCGATGTTCAGCGTGAGCTTGCCGTAGTTCTCCTCGACCAGTTCCTTGAGCGCCTTGACCGCCGCCTCGTTCTTGGCGACGCCGCCGGTGAACGTGAATTCGTCGCGGATTCCGCCCGAACGGGCGAGGATCGACATGGCGCGCAGGATGATCGCGCGGTGCAGTCCGGCCATGATGTCTTCGCGCTTGTCGCCCAGCGACAGGCGGTCCCGCAGTTCGGCGCCGGCGAACACCGTGCACGTCGAGTTGATCCGGATCTGCTTCGTCGACTTCATGGCCATCGGCCCGAGTTCGTGCAGGCCCATGTTCATCTCGTCGGCGATGTAGCCCAGATAACGCCCGCAACCTGCCGCGCAGCGATCGTTCATCTGGAAACTCTCGACGATACCGGCCGGATCGACCTGGATCGCCTTGGTGTCCTGGCCGCCGATGTCGAGCACGGTCGCCGTGCTCGGATACATCTGGTGCGCGCCCAGCCCGTGGCAGAGGATCTCCGAACGGACGTGTTCCTTCGAGAACGGCAGGCGTGCGCGCCCATACCCGGTTCCGACGACGTAGGTCTCCTCCATCTCGGTGTCGAGAATGCCCTTGATCGGGGCCTCGACCTGTGCCCGGCGTTTCGCCGAGTTCGGCAGCGCGACGAACGTGCGCTCCAGCGCGGCCAGCAGGTGCCGACGGATCGAGTCGGTGTAGACGCGGTTCTCGACTTCGATGATCGAGCGGTCGAACACGTTGAGCAGGAAGTCGTATCGCGTGCCGGCTTCCTTGGCCACGGCCTCGCCGGTGGCCAGGTACTGGCTGCCTGCGATATCGCGGAAGAAGTCCGACTTGCGTTTCGCGCCCGGAGTGAACAGCGTGGGCGCTTCCGCGGTGATGCGCCGGAACGTCTCGGTCAGCGCTTCGGAGACTTCCTTCGTGCTGTCGCCGAACTTGGCCGTTTCGAGGCTGCGCTGGCAGGTTTCCTCGAGGTCGGCGAGTTGCTCGAGGTACTGCTCGGAACGGAAGTCGCGCTCGAGTTGGCCGAGGAAGTCGTCGAGTTCACCGTTGAGCGCCTTCTGTTCGCCGAGCGCCTTGCGGAACAGGAAGAAGCGGCTGTTGACCATCGCCTCCTGTTTGGCGACTTCGGCCGCCGTGTCGTAGTTCGAGCGCGAGTTCGTGATGCCGCGTCCGAGAATGTTCTGGTTCTCGTCGATGACCACCGCCTTGGTGGTCGTCGAGCCCAGATCGATGCCGATGAAACAGCGCATGACGATTGTCCCTCTCAATGCGCGCCGGCCAGGGCTGTGCGCTTTTGCTTGACCATCTGGAAGTAGCTCTCGAGCCGGTTCTTGACGTTGGCCGCCGAGAAGTAGCGCGGATCGACCAGGTCGGTCTCGATGAACGCGGCCGGCTTTCCGGTGCGCCTTTCCACTTCGCGCAGGATCAGCAGCTGGCCGGCGGAAAAGCTGTTGCAGCTCTTGATCGAGTTGATCAGCAGGCCATCGGCCTCGTACTCTTCCATGTACTTGCAGATCATGTCGACGCGCGACGGCAGGTTCAGGTTGGTGTAGCAGCCCAGGCAGTACTCGGCGAGCGACTCGAGCGGCTTGTCGGGGTTGTGCCGGAAACCGAAGTCGTACAGTCCGCCGACTTTCGCGTAGGTGGACGACACCACGACCGCACCTTCGTCGTAGAACATCTTCCAGAAGTCGCGGAAGCTGGTCCAGTTGGGCGGACCCTCGACGATCAGCCGGTATTTCTCCTCGGCCATCTCGCCTTCGGGCGTGATCGGTCCCTTGCCTTCGCGGACACGCTGCTCGATTTCCTCGCGCAGCATGCGGTAGAACTTCGTGCCTTCCTTCGTACCGCGAAACGCGGTGAAGATCGGACCGATGTAGTAGACCGCCCCGAAGTAACCGTCGATCGGAGAAGGCCGGTTCTTCGCCGACTGAAGCACGGCGACGAGGTCTTCTTCGGCTTTCGCCGACTCCTTCATGTACTCACGCAGCCGGTCGATGTCGAACTTCACACCCGACACGCGCTCGAGGGTCGGGATCACCGACTCCTTGAGCTGGCGAACGACGTAGTCGCGCATGTTCGGCGCGATCTTGCCCTCGCCCTGGTACGGCACGTGCAGCATCGTGGTTTCGCAGCCGTACTTGTGGCGGATCAGTTCGAACCACTTCATGAACGTGAAGCAGCCGGTGTACGAAAGCAGCAGCACGTCGGGCGTGGGCAACA
Source organism: Burkholderiaceae bacterium (assembly GCA_036675585.1). Classification (GTDB taxonomy): domain Bacteria; phylum Pseudomonadota; class Gammaproteobacteria; order Burkholderiales; family Burkholderiaceae_E; genus Zeimonas. Next base: position 11,019 of record JAKFES010000183.1, on the reverse strand, counting down.
CCTCTCCGGTCGGCCCGATTTCGCCGCCCTGCATCATGCCGAGGTCGGATTTGACGTAGGTACAGACGTCTTCGGAGTGGCCGTCGCGCTCGGCGTCCATGATGAATTTGCCCGATTTCTTGCGCATGCCGTTCTGCAGCGCATTGGTCTCGGGCAAGCTGCGCGCGAAGTCGAAGCACATCAGCAATTCGTTCAGGTTGCCGGGCACGAACGTGGCGGCGACCTTGCGATTGTTCTGGTGCGCGGTCGCCAGTTCCGTGTAGTTCTTGCTGATCAGCTCCTTCTGGAGCCACATCGCGTCCTCTTTCTGGACGTTCTGCGGCTTCTTCGACGTCACAGCGGGTTTCACGGGGGTGTTCATGCGGCGCTCCACAGTTTGATCGAATCGGCAAAGGTTCCGGCCTGCTCGCGGATCGGCGCCATCTGGCCGGTGTTCTCGGCGTACTTGAATGCCGTGTAGGGCACGTTGTGCTTGGCGAGCACGTCCTGCAGCATCGGACGCTCGAGCAGCGCCGGATCGCAGAACGACGGCGCCGCGAAGATCACGCCTTCGGCGGCGCCCTTCTTCACCTGCTTGAGCAGGAATTGCCCCTTGTCCTCGCGTTTCTCGTCGTATTTCGCCGCCGTGGAGGCCGAGCGGTGCAGGAACGCCTTCGACAGTTCCTCGAGCGGATGTCCGTTCGTCGGAACGTCGTCGAGCAACCAGCGCGTGACGAGCATGAAGTCGTCGTCGACGATGTAGCAGCCCGACATCTCGATCGACTTGATCAGGTTCAGCGGCGGCTGCTCGCAGAACGACCCGTTGATGACGATGCGCGCGTTGTCGCGTTTCGGACGCGCCACGCGATCGGCGGCGGCGATGTACTGGCGCACCAGTTCCGTGTGTTCCTCGACCGGCAGCACCATGCCGGCGCGCAGGACCAGGTACACCTCCGAGGTCGGCGCCTGCCACGGCTTGGCGGCGCGATAGGCGTACAACTCGGCGATCGCGCGCCGGTTCTCGTTGTACACGGCGATCGACGCGTCGAGTTCGGCGTCGGTGATCGGCTTGCCGCGCAGCTTGCCGAAATCCTCGCGCACGACCTCGAGCTCCTGCACGTAGAAGCGTCCGCCGACCTCGTCCTCGTAGTTCTGCGGAACGTCGAAATAGCGGACGTACTTGTCCTTGAACATCAGCTGCCACATGCCCGACAGGTTGCGGATCACGTCGCAGATCGACGGAAACATCATGCCGTCGAGGCAGTCGAGCCGGCCGGTCAGGCCGAGCTCGATCGTCGAGCGCGGAATGCGGCAGATGTAGCTCTGGTAATAGGCGTCGCCCTGGATGACCTCGAGCTGGTCGCCGCCGCCCAGGATGCCGACCGGCAGCATCCCCGCGGCGTGGATCAGCTCGCGCGGCACGTAGATCGGCATGTAGCCGATCGCCTTGCGGCCCGGGACGGCCGCCTTCCATTGCTTGACGGCGTTGAAGTCGAGGTCGTCGAACAGTGCCTGGCAGCGTTCGACGATCGCCTGTACCGGGTTCTCGGTGCTCATCACTGGTGCTCCCATGCGGGCTTGCGTTTGGCGAGAAATGCGGCCAACCCCTCGTTGGCGTCGCGCGTCGTCATCAGTTCCTCGAGATAGAGCCGCTCGACCTCGGCCAGCCGGGTGCGCACGTCGCGCACCATCGGCGCGCGCGCGGCGAGGAGCGCGAGCGCGAGGCTCGAGGCGCTCTTGTCGGCCAGGTGCGCGTCGAAGTAGGCGAGCGCGGCGGCGACCGGGTCGTCGGCGACCTGCTGCACGAGGCCGATCGCGCGCGCTTCGTCGGCGCCGATCGAGCGGCCGCTGCACAGCAAATCGTCGGCGGCCGGGCCGTTCACGCGATACGGCAGCAGCACCGAGGCGGCCGGCGCGAACACGCCGAGCTTCATCTCGGGCTGCCCGAACTGCGCGTCGCGCGCAGCGAAGATCGGCCCGCCGGCCATCGCGACTTCGAGCCCGCCGCCCAGGCACTGCCCGCGCACGGCGACCAGGACGGGCGCCGGGTACGAGACCATGTCGACGACGAGCGCGTGCAACGCTGCGAGCATCGCCGCGCAACGCTCGCGCAGGTGCTCCTCGACGCTCGCGCCGAAACTGAAGTGCGGGCCGTCGGCGTCGAGCAGCACCGCGCGCAACCCGCGGCGGCCGCGCTGCGCCGCGAGCGCCTGCGAGAGCGCTGCGAGCATCGCGGCATCGACGATGTTCGCCTTCGGGCGCGCGAGCGTGAGCCGCAGCAGCGCGCCGTCGCGCTCGAGCGCCTGGCGAAGCGGCGAGTCGGACATCGCGTCAGTCCTTGCGCGCAGCCTTCGGCTGAATCGAGTCGTGCAGCGGGCCGACCCAGCTCTCGCCGGCGGCGAGCTTCTGGCGCAGCAGCACGAAGTCGACCTCGCGGTCGTCCTTGGTGCCGGCGTTGAACGCGGTGAACCCGGCACGCGCCTCGGTCATCATGTTCAGCGCCAGCCAGGCGCGCGCGTTCTCCTTGTTGCGGTTCCACACCTCCAGCTTGGGCTTGCGCAGCTCCTCGAGGGTCTTGGTCATGCAGTCGGGAAACGTGAGCAGCATCTTCGCGCACAGCTCCTCGACCTTCGCATCGAGCAGCGAGAGATCGACGGTCCCGCGCGCCATCAGCGCCTTCGCCTCCTTCGCGGCATCGCCCGTCCGGGATTCGCCGTACGCATTGCGGCCGTATTCGTCGAAGAGGCGCTGCGTCTCGACCAGCGGATTGGCGACGAACTGCCCGTCGACCTTCAATGCCGGGACGACGTCGGTGAGGATTCCCATCTGGTACGCCTTGTGCGCCGAGAACGGCTCGCACAGCACGCACGCGGCCATGGCCCGTTCGGCGCCGACCATCACCGGAAGGAAATCGGTCGCTCCGCCGATCGGCGCCGAACCGTGCTTCGGGCCGGCCTGGCCGAAGCGCGCCAGGTCCTGTGCGACCGAGAAGTCGCACGCCATGCCGATCTCCTGGCCGCCGCCGATGCGCATCCCGTTCACCCGGCAGATCACCGGCTTGTCGCAGGCGAGGATCGCCGAAACCATGTCGTTGAACAGCCGCATGTACTGGCGGTATTCCTGCGGGTGCCCGGCGTAGTACTCGGCGTATTCCTTCGTGTTGCCGCCCGTGCAGAACGCCTTGTCTCCGGCACCGGTGAACACCACGCAGTTCACGTCGCGCGCGTTCGAGGCGGCGCGAAACGCCAGAATCGTCCCCTTGACCATGTCGGTCGTGTACGAGTTGAACTGCTGCGGGTTGTCCAGCGTGATCCACGCGTTGAACAATCCGGGCACCGTCTTGCCGTCGGGCGTTTTCGCCGGGCGCTTCTCGTAGCGCACGCGCGGCTTGGTGATGTCGTCGACGAGATCGTGGTTCTTGAACTCGCGCATCGCAGGCTCGGCTGAAGCGTTCATCGTTGGGCTACTCCTCGGTCAGGCTGGCACGAGCACCGCACGCCTGCGGATCTCGCGATGGTGAACGGCGTCGAAGACGCGGTTGATGTCGTCGAGCGGGCGGGTTTCCACGAACGGCTTGATCGCGACCTTGCCGTCGAGGACGAGATCGAGCGCACCCGCGTACAACTCGGGCGGGCAGCCCCAGTTGCCGATCGCACGCGCATCGAAGGCCATCAGGTTCGACAGCCGGACCTCGACCTTGTCCATCGTGAAACCGACCACCGACAGCGTGGCGCCGTGCACGAGCAGGCCCCACGCGGTGAGCTGCCCGGGCGCGGTGCCCGAGCACTCGAAAATGAACCATTCGGTCGTCGGCAGCCCGCTGGAGCGGGCGAACTCGACGATCGCCGCCTTGATCGCCTTGCCGTCGAGCCGCCGGCTGTTCAGCGTGAGCGATGCGCCGTTGCCGGCGATCGCCTCGAGCTTGGCGTCGTCGACGTCGATGGCGACGACCTTCGCCCCGAAGGCCGCGGCGATCTGCACGCAGTAGCCGCCGACGCCGCCCGCACCGACCACGACGGCGAGGCTGCCGGGCTGGACCCCGGCGCGGCGCACCGCCTGGTAGGGGGTGGTCAGCGCATCGGCCACGATCGAGACCTCGGCGAGCGTGAGGCCGACGCGCTCGAGTCGCGCCTCGTCGACCACGCACAGCCCGCGCGCCGGAACGACGATATGCGAGGCGAACCCGCCCTGGATGTCGTTGCCCGGCATTTTCTGCTTGCGGCAGATCGTGGCGAGCCCGCGCCGGCACAAGTCGCATTCGCCGCACGGCAGAACCGCGGGGACGATCACCGCCTTGCCGAGCCAGCTTTCGGCGCCCGCGCCCGCTTCGATCACGTGCCCGCTGATCTCGTGACCGAGCGCGAGCGGCAGCGCATGATTGGTGCGCACGCCGTCGTAGAAATACCCGAGGTCGGTGTGGCACACGCCGCAGCCGGCGATCGCGACGACGACCTCGCCGTCGCCCGCTTCGGCGACGAATCGCTCGCGCTGCAGCGGCGTGTTCGGTGCGGTCATCATCCAGCGGTGCGCTTCGGTGCTCATCGAACGTGTCCTTCTGTTCCGTCGGCCCCGCCGGGTGGTGCTGCGGCGAGCGCGCGGCTCGATTGACGGGGCGTTTCGCCGTTGTGTATTCTGTTATTTTGGTATTGCGGTACCAAAATACGGATATATGCCGATCATGTTGGAACAAACGGCTTTTGCAAGCCTTGATTTGAATCAACGGCGCCCGGCCACGCGCCCCGCAAAGTGCAGTCCATGCGCGGCGCCGGCGCTCGCTGCGCAGGCCGGAACGATCACCGCAACACAACAGGCACGACAGGCATGAACCCCACTTCGCGCGGCGAGCGCCGCAGCATTTCCATCGCGATGGCCGGCAGCGGCGGCAGCGGCGTGATGACCGCCGGCACGCTGCTGCTCGACGCCGCCGCGAAGGCGGGCCTCTATGGCCTGATGGTCCGAACGAGCGGTCCGCAGATCCGCGGCGGCGAAGCGGCTGCGCTGCTGCGGCTGTCGCCCGCGCCCACCGACTCGCTCGACGACGGCTTCGATCTGCTGCTCGCGATCGACTGGCAGAACATCCACCGCTTCGCCGACGAGATTCCGCTGCGCGGCAACGGAATCGTCGTCGGCGACTCCGACGAAGGCGAGGCACCCGAGGTATTCCTGCGCAGCGGCGCGCGCTACGAAGCGGTGCCGCTCAAGAAGATGGCGAAGGCGATCCCGGGAAGCTGGACGAACATGGTTTCGCTCGGCGTCGCCGGCGCAATCTCGGGCCTGCCGGTCGACGCACTCGAAGCGGCGCTGCGCGGCTCGTGGAAGCGCGGCGAATCCGCCTTGCAGGCGAACCTCGAAGCGCTGCGCGCCGGCTTCGAGAAGGCTGGCGCCATGGAAAGTCTCACTGCGCTCGAAGCGGCGCCCACCGGGCAACCGCGCTGGATGATCAGCGGTAACGAAGCCGCCGGATTCGGCGCGCTGCGCGGCGGGGTGCGTTTCGTCGCGGCCTACCCGATCACGCCGGCCACCGAGCTGCTCGAGTGGATGGCGCCCGCGCTGACCAAGGTCGGCGGAACGCTGCTGCAGGCCGAGGACGAGCTCGCGTCGATCAACATGATCATCGGGGCCTCCTACGGCGGCGTGCCCTCGCTCACCGCAACCGCCGGGCCGGGCCTGTCGCTGATGACCGAGGCCATCGGCCTCGCCGTAACGGCCGAGGTCCCGATCGTCGTCGTCGACGTGATGCGCGGCGGCCCGTCCACCGGGATCCCGGCCAAGAGCGAGCAGAGCGACCTGTCGTACGCGGTCAACGGACTGCACGGCGACGCGCCGCGCCTGGTGCTCGCGCCGACATCGATTTCCGACTGCCTGGCGACCACGCAGTGGGCGGTGCACCTGGCCGAGGCGCTGCAGGCGCCGGCGATCGTGCTCTCCGACCAGTTCATGGGGCAGTCGCGCGCGATCGTCGACCAGCCGGGCGACAACGGCTTCGTCGCGCAGCGCCTCGTCGCCGAGGCGAACGAGCCCGACTACAAGCGCTATCGCGACACCGAGTCGGGCGTCTCGCCGATGGCGATTCCCGGCACGCCCGGCGTCGTGTACACCGCCGACGGGCTCGAGCACACCGAGGCGGGTATCCCGAGCAGCCAGAGCGCCGACCACGAGCGCCAGCTCGACAAGCGCGAACGCAAGCTGCTTCGCCACGACTACGGATCCTCGTGGGCCGACGTCGAAGGCGACGGCGAGGTCGCGATCATCACCTTCGGTTCGGTGACCGGCGTCGTGCGCGAAGCGCTCGAACGGGCGCGCGAGCGCGGCGTGCGCGCGCGCCTGGTCGCACTGCGCCTGCTCGCGCCCGCGCTTCCGGAACGACTCGAGCAGGCACTCGATGGCGTATCGCAGGTGCTCGTCGTCGAGCAGAACCACTCGGCACAGTTGTACCGCTACCTGCGCTCGATGTACGACCTGCCCGGCAAACCGGCGAGCTTCCATCGCCCCGGCCCGCTGCCGCTGCGCCCGGGCGAACTCTCCGATGCGATCGTCGAATGGAGAAATCGATGAACGAAGCCGTCACCGCGCCCGCAACGGGCAAGCCGCTCACCGCGGCGAACTACAAGTCCGCCTACAAGCCGGTATGGTGTCCCGGCTGCGGCGACTACTCGGTGCTCGGCTCGGTGACGAAGGCGCTCGCGATGGTCGCCGTGCCGCCCGAGCAGGTCGCGGTCGTCTCCGGGATCGGCTGCTCGTCGCGCATTCCCGCGTACACGTCGTGCTACGGATTCCACGGCGTGCACGGACGCGCGCTCGCCGCGGCCACGGGGCTGAAGGTCGCGCGCCCCGACATGACCGTGCTCGCCGCCGGCGGCGACGGCGACGGCTACTCGATCGGCGGCAACCACTTCCTGCACGCGTGCCGGCGCAACGTCGACCTCACGTACATCGTGATGGACAACCACGTCTACGGGATGACGAAAGGGCAGCCGTCGCCGACCACGGAGCCCGACTGGGACTCCAAGCTCGCACCCGGCGGCACCGGCGTGCGCTCGTTCCATCCGCTCGTCATCGCCCTGGCCTCGGGAGCGAACTTCGTCGCGCGCGCCTTCGCCGGCGACCCGAACGGGACGGCCGACATCATCGCGCAGGCGATCCGCCACCCGGGGTTCTCGTTCATCGAGATCCTCAGCCCGTGCGTGACCTTCCGCCCCGAGCAGCGCGAATGGAAGCAGCACGCGCACCCCGCGGCGGTCGGCCCGACCGACGATCCGGCGCGCGCCGCGCGCCGGATCATGACCGACGACGGATTCAACATCGGCGTGCTGTACGCCGGCGATCGCAAGCCGTACCCGCTCGGGCCGCGCCCGGTGAAGAAGGCGGTTGCCGAACTCGAAGCCGAGTTCGCCCTATGAGCCCCGACCGCACCCACATGCCGGGCTCGCTCGACGACTTCATGCAACAGGCGCTGCAGATGGAACTCGACGCGTCGGCCCGCTACGCCGAATTCGCCGACGCGATGGAGACGCACAACAACCGCGAGGTCGCCGCGCTGTTCCGCAAGATGGCCGAGATCGAAGGCAAGCACGCTTCGCAGATCATGGCCGAGATGGGCTGGAAGGAAGCGCCCGCACCGGCGTCGGCGCGTCCGGCGTGGGAAGGGTTCGAAGCGCCCGAGACCGTGCCGATCGACGAAGTGCACTACCTGATGCAGCCGTTTCACGCGCTCACGCTCGCGCTCGAAAGCGAGGAACGCGCCGAACGCTTCTTTGCGCGCATCGCCGATGCGGCATCGGTCGAATCGGTACGCAAGGCGGCACTCGGCCTGCAGCAGGAAGAGCGCGAGCACGTCGAGCTGATCCGCGCGTGGCTCGCGAAGACGCCCAAACCCGATCGCAACTGGGCCGACGACCCCGATCCGCCCCGCTACACCGACTAGGCCCTGGGTCGCCACACCGACCACATCCCGGAGAAACCGCGCATGAGAACCCTGCTGCCCGAAGGCTGGGCGCCCCCCATCGGCTACGCCAACGGAATCGAAGTCGACGCCGGCCGCATCGTGTTCGTTGCCGGCCAGGTCGGCTGGGACGAACAGCAGAAGTTCCATTCGGAGGAGATCGCCCCGCAGTTCGACCAGGCATTGCGCAACATCGTCGCCGTGCTCGCCGAGGCCGGCGCCGAGCCGCGGCACGTATGCCGGATGACCGCGTACTGCTGCGACAAGCCCGCCTACATGGTCGCGCGCCGCGAACTGGGCGCGATCTGGCGCAAGCACATGGGCACGCACTATCCGGCGATGAGCATGATCTTCGTCTCCGACCTGCTCGATAACCCCGGCAAGATCGAACTCGAGGCGACCGCGGTCGTTCCACGCTGAACGGCACGCCTGCATCGGGCGGCTACAATCCGCCCGATGCACTCGCCCGCCTCCGGCTCCTCGTCGCACGCTTCGGCTTCGCCACCGGAGCGGCCCCGGGTCACGCTCGTCGTCGCGCGCGCACGCAACGGGGTCATCGGCGTCGACAACCGCCTGCCGTGGCACCTGCCCGAAGACCTGAAACATTTCCGCGCTCTGACGATGGGCCATTCGATCGTCATGGGCCGGCGCACCTTCGAATCGATCGGCCGGCCGCTCCCGGGCCGGCGCACGATCGTCGTCACGCGCGACCGCGCACGTAGCTGGCCCGGCGTCGAGTGCGCCGATTCGTTTCGTGCAGCACTGGCGCAGGCCGCCGCGCCGGGCGACGATCCCGCCATCGCCACCGACGAGGTGTTCGTGATCGGCGGAGCGCAGCTTTTCGCCGAAGCGCTGCCGCTGGCCGACCGCGCGATCGTCACGGAGATCGATCTCGAGGTCGAAGGCGACGTGCATTTCGCCGACCTCGATGCGGCCGCGTGGGACATCCACGCACGCGACGCCCATCGCTCGAGCAACGGGCTGCAATACGAGATCGTCGAATACCGGCGCCGGACCGCCCAGCGCGGCCGATGACGCCCGCGCACATCGAGCGCCCGCTGCGCGCGCTCGCCTACCTCACCGCCGCGCAGATCGGATTCACGCTGCTCGATGCCACCGGCAAGCAACTCGCGCGCGACATCGGCATTCCGCTCGTCTCGCTGGTGCGGCACGGCGGGCACGCGCTGCTGATGTTCGTGATTCTCGCCCCGACGATGGGCGCCGCACTGTGGCGCACGCAGCGGCCCGGGCTGCAGCTGCTGCGCGGGCTTTCGCTCGCCGGCTTCACGCTGTTCTTCTTCAGCGCACTGGGCCGGCTGCCGCAGGCCGACGCGACCGCGATCAACTTCATCGCGCCGTTCGCGGTGATGCTGCTGGCCGGCCCGCTGCTCGGCGAGCGCGTCGGCTGGCCGCGATGGACGGGCGCGACGCTGGGTTTCGCCGGCATGCTGCTCGTCGTCCGGCCGGGCGCCGCGCTCGACCCGGTCGGCGTCGTCTTCGTGCTGCTCACCGTGGGGTGCAACGTCGCGTTCCAGCTGCTCACGCGCAAGCTCGCAATGGTCGAGAACTCGTTCGCGACGATCTTCCTCAGTTCACTCGTCGGCATCGCCGCCTCGAGCGCCGTGCTGCCGCTGCAGGATGCGTGGGGTGGATGGCCGCAGTCGCTCGATGCGTCGCAGATCGCCCTGCTCGCCTCGCTCGGCGTGACCGGCGTGGCGAGCCAGTGGTTCTGGATTCGCGCGTATTACTGGTCGAGCGCGTCGTTCATCGCGCCGCTCGTCTTCCTGCAGATCTTCTGGGCGACGCTGGCCGGGTGGAGTTTCTTCGGGCAACTGCCGGGCGGAGCGAGCTTCGCCGGGATGGCGCTCATCGGCGTGAGCGGCGCGGCGGCGATGCTGCTCGATCGCCGAACCCGCACCCCCGCTCGTTAGCGCGGTGCGCGATCACCCGCGCGCAGCCTTGCTGCCTACCCCCGCCGGGCCGCGCGCTTCAGCAGCCCACTTCGGCGAGCACGCGCAGCGGGCCCGCGGCCCGGATCGTCTCGATCTGGTCCCTATGGCGCACGAACAACGTGCCTGCGTACGACAACGCGTTGATCGAGATTCCGTCGAAGTGCTCGCGACTGCGCGGCACCAGAAGCATCCAGCCGTCCTCGACGAGCAGGTTCGACGCCGGCAACAGGCCGGCCGCGTCGGGCTGCATCTCGAGCCGGGCGCACGCGCGCTCGAATCCCGCCAGCAGGCTGCGCGCGGCGCGCTCGATCGGTGTTGCGATGGCGCAATCGACCCGGACGAAACAGTGCTTCATCGGCAACCGCGGATGGACGGCGAACGACTGCTCGTCCGCCTCGGCGGGCAGGTCGGGCAACAGCATGCGCAGGCTCGCGTGGCCCGGCGCTGCAGGCAGCCATTGCACGTGCTTGTGGCGCTGGCTCGCACCGCCAGCCGCGCCACCGTTGTAGAAACCGAGCCCACCCGATTCGGTGAGCACGCGCGCGAGCGCGCTGAAATCCGACAGATCGAGCGGGGCGAGTTGTTCGGCGAACCGACGTCTCGCGATCACGAGATGACGCTCGGCGACCGGAAACTTGTTCAGGATCGCCGTATGTTCGTCGCCCAGCGGTCCTACGGTCAGCGCCGGTTCGGGCGACAGGAAGGGATTGAAGTTCGGATCGCGCGGCCCGCCCGGCATCGCGACCGCGTCTCCGTCCTTGCGCGCCAGCGTCGAGACCCAGCGCACGATGAAGCGCAATCCCCCGTCGACGAGTTCGGTCTGCCCGGTCTCGATCGGCTGCAATGCACCGCTCGCGATCGCTGCGCTGCTGCGCGCATCGACGATCTTCATGAAAGGCGTGGCCATGCGTCTGCCCGAAGTGTCCGTTTCCCGGAAGGTCGCTTATCGTCCGTGATTCTGCAAGCCGATCACGACGCTTCGCGCGCGCACGCGCGAGGAAGGAACAACGTTTCGGGTCCCGTCCCAGCGGGCAAGCGTTCGGTAGAATCGCCGCACACGCCCCCGTAGCTCAGTGGATAGAGCATCCCCCTCCTAAGGGGAGGGTCGCACGTTCGATTCGTGCCGGGGGCGCCAAGAAACGTGGT
>JAKFES010000208.1:0-7262 GCA_036675585.1 Burkholderiaceae bacterium | reverse complement strand
GCCGCTGTCGACGCCCGGCGTGCCACTCTCGACGCCCGGCGTCGAGGCCGCAAGCGCATCGGTGCCCGCACGAGCGCGCGAGCGCCCGGGAGCGCGCCGCTCGCTCGTCTCGCATGCGCTCGCCGCACTCGAGGCGTGGACGCGGGCCGCGTCCGATCCGCAGATCCGCTCGGTCGCCGAAACGTGCGCAGCGCTCGTACGCGAGACGCCGCTCGACCTCGGCCGCGTGCTCGACGGGCCGACCGGAGAGCGCAACACCTGGTGGCTGGCCGCGCGCGTCGGTGTGCTCGGCGTCGCGAGCAACGACGCCGATCGCGTGTTCCAGCTTGCACACGTCGTTGCCGCCGGTTCGACGGTCCTGTGGCATGCCGGCGATGCGGCCGCTCGCGGCCTGCGCGCCGCGCTGCCCGAGCCGGTCCGCGCTTTCGTCGAAACGGTCGACGACCTCGACGCGAGCCGCTTCGATCGAGCGATCGCGCACGTCGCGCGCGACGAGCTTCGCCGATGGAGCGTGCGGCTCGCGCAACGCGATGGCCCGATCGTCACGTTGATCGGGTGCGCGCCCGGCGAACGCCGCTACGGCGCGATCCCGCTCGAGCTTCTGTTCGTCGAACGCACGCGGTCGGTGAACACGGCGGCCGCGGGCGGCAATGCGAGCCTGATGACGATCGGCTGAACGCCGGCATCGGGGGCGGCAGGCCGCCCGCATCGAGCGGCGGTGCGACCGCCGCGCAGATTCGCAGGCGTTCCCCCGCCGGGTCAGTCGACGATGTGTCCGACGATGGTCGTGCTCACGTCGTCGAGGTGGTCGATCATCGCCTGCGAGGCTGCCGCCGCGTTGCCGGCGACGATCTCGCGCACGATGCGCTCGTGGTGGATGGCCGCGCCCTTGTCGATGCCTTCGTACTGGTTCGCGCGATGGCGGGCGCGATGCACGTGCCACATGATGTGCTCGTGCATGTCGGCCAGGGTCGCGTTGCCCGCGCCGAGCACGATCGCGCGGTGGAAATCGTCGTTGAGACGGTAATAGGCCGCCGCATCGTCGGCCTGCGCGGCCTCGTTCATCTCGCGGTGAAGGCGCACGATCGCGCGCAGCACTTCGGGCGGCCGCGTGCGCGCCACCACCGCCGCCGCCATCTGCTCGAGGGCCGCCAGCACCGCCATCTTTTCGGCGACGTCCGGCGGGCTCGGGTCGGTGACGACCGCCCCGACGTGCGGCACCAGTTCGACGAGCCCCTCGGCCTCGAGCAGCTTCAACGCATCGCGCAGCGGCGTGCGCGAGATGCCGAACTCCGCGCACAGCAGAGGTTCGGCGAGCCGCTCCCCGGGTGCCCAGCGCCCCTCGATGATGTCGCGCCGGATGTGCGGCAGGATCTGCTCGTGCATCGGTTCGCGCGCGACCAGCGGTGTACGTCGCGGCGGTTCGTGGCTCATTTCCGGTCTTTCCTCGCTTCCTCGCTTCCTGGGCGCCCGGCGAATGATGCCGCAGGAGGGCCGGCGTTTCCCCGAGAGCGTTCCGTCGTTGACCCGGGGCAACTCTGTCGTATACGATATACGATATTCGGAAGCGGGAGGAGTCGATGGAGCACCAAAACGTCGCCGCCATCGCAGCGCGCGCCGGCCAGGGCGTCGGCGCGCCGGTTCGGCGGGTCGAGGATCGTCGTTTCCTCGAGGGCAAGGGCGAGTACCTGGCCGATCTGCGCATTCCCGGCACGTGGGAGATCGCGTTCCTGCGCAGCCCCGTGGCGCACGCGGTGCTCCAGGGCGTTCGCGTTCCGGAGGCGTTGCGCGACCGGGTGTTCACCGTGGACGACCTGCCGTTCGTCGCGCCGATCGTCGCCGACGGCAAGGCGCCCGGCTTCCAGCACTCCGAATATCCGCCGCTCGCACGCGGTGTCATCCGCTTCGTCGGCGAGCCCGTGGCGATGTGCATCGCGCCGACCCGCGCACAGGCCGAGGACATCGCGCAGGCCTGCGAACTCGACGTCGAGGAGTTGCCTGCGCTGTGGGACATCGACGTGGCGCTCGCCCCCGGCGCCCCGACGATCCATGACGGCTGGACCGGCAACTGCTTCGTCACCACCGAGATCCGCGCCGGCGACCTCGACGCGGTCAAGGCGAGCGCCGCGGTGCGCGTCGAGAAGCAGCTGCGCATGGGGCGCCAGGCGGCGGTTTCGCTCGAGGCGCGCGGTGTGGCGGCTCATTACGACCGTCGCCTGGGCGAACTCGTCGTCTACAGCTCGACCCAGTTCCCGCACGTCATCCGCACGATCCTTGCGCAATCGCTCGGCATCGCCGAGAGCACGCTGCGCGTCGTCGCCCCCGACGTCGGCGGTGGTTTCGGCGTGAAGAACAACTTCCAGCCCGAGGAGCTCGCGGTGGCCGCGCTCGCGCTGAAGCTCGGGCGACCGCTGCGCTGGGTCGAGGATCGGCGCGAACACCTGGTCGCCTCGCCGCACGCCCGCGAGCACCGGTACCAGCTCGCCGCGTACGCCGACGAGAGGGGAAGGCTGCTCGGCGTCGAGGCCGAGGTCACGGTGGACGCCGGCGCGTATTCGGTGTGGCCGTGGACGGCTTCGATGGAAGCCGGGATGTCGGCGGGCATCATGACCGGCCCGTACGACATCCCGGTCTATCACGGCCGCGCGGTCTCCGTCTGCACGAACAAGTCGCCGCTCGGTCCGTACCGCGGCGTCGGGCGCACCGGCGCGTGCTTCGCGATCGAAACGCTGATCGACGCCGTCGCGCGCGCGGTCGGCCGTGCGCCGGAGGACGTGCGCATCGAGAACATGGTGCCGCCGTCGGCGATGCCGTATCGCTCGGCCACCGGCAAGCTCTACGACAGCGGCGACTATCCCGAGTGCGCGCGGCGCGCCGTCGCGGCGATCGATCCGCCGGCCGTGCGCGCGCGCCAGGCTGCCGGCGAGCCGGACGGGCGCCTCGTCGGCTACGGCGTCGCGAGCTACACCGAGCAGTCGGCGCACGGCACGGCCGAATGGGTCGCACGCGGACTGCCGGTGGTCTTCGGCTTCGAGCCGGCGCTCGCCCGCTTCACGCCCGACGGAAAGCTCGTGCTCTTCGTCGGCATCCAGAACCACGGCCAGGGCCTCGAGACGACGCTCGCGCAAGTCGCGCACGAAGAGCTCGGCATCGCCGTGTCCGACGTCGTCGTGCGCCACGGAGACAGTTCGGTCTCGCCGTACGGCATGGGCACCTTCGCGTCGCGCAGCATGACGATGGCCGGCGGCGCCGTCTCGCGCGCGTGCGCGCAGATGGCGCAGAAGATCCGCCGCATCGCCGCGCACATGCTCGAGGCGCCTTCGCCCGACGACGTGCGCCTGGCCGACGGCGCCGCCTCGTGGCGCGAGCGCACGCTGCCCTTCGCCGAAATCTGCAGTGCCGCGTACCTGCATCCCGAGCGGCTGCCGCCCGGCGAGGAGCCGGCGCTCGAATGCGTCGCGGTCTACGAGCCGGGCCGCAGCACCGGCGCCTTCTCCTATGCGACGCACGCCTGCATCGTCGCCGTCGATCCGGGTACCGGCGTCGTCGAGGTGCTCGACTACGTCGTCTGCCACGACTGCGGAACGATGGTCAACCCGATGCTCGTCGAGGCGCAGGTCGTCGGCGGCGTCGCACAGGGCCTGGGCACCGCGCTGTACGAGGAGATTCCCTACGACGAGAACGGACAGCCCCTCGCATCGACCTTCCTCGATTACCTCGTGCCCGGCGCCTGCGAGATCCCCGACGTGCGCGTGCTGCACATGGAGACGCCCTCGCCGCACACGCGCTTCGGCATCAAGGGCATGGGCGAAGGCGGCGCGATCGCACCGCCCGCGGCGGTCGTCAACGCGGTCAACGACGCGCTGCGCGCGCTCGGTGCCGAAGTCGCGCGCACGCCGCTGACGCCCGAACGCGTGCTCGAATCGATCCTGTCCGCGCGGGGTGAGCGATGAAACCGGCTGCATTCGCGTATTCGCGCCCCGCGACGCTCGACGAGGCGATCGCGCTGCTGGCCGCCGACCCGGCCGGCGCGCGTCCGATGGCCGGCGGACAGTCGCTCGTGCCGATGCTCAACCTGCGGCTCGCGCCGGTCGACCGGATCGTCGACCTGGGCCGCATCGCCGAGCTGCGCGAGGTTCGCGACGACGGCGACCGCGTGCGCTTCGGCGCCGCGACGCGGCACGCCCAGTTCGAGGACCGACTCGTTCCCGATGCGTCCAACGGACTGATGGCGCATGTGGCCGCGCGCTTCGCGTTCCGCGCGGTGCGCACGCGCGGAACGATCGGCGGTGCGCTCGCGCTGGCCGATGCCGCCGCCGACTGGGTGCTCGCCGCCAGCGCGCTCGAAGCCGTGCTGCACGTGGCGGGACCCGATGGGCGCCGCACGGTGCCGATGGACGAATTCATGCTCGGGCCGTACTACACCGCGCTGCAGGAGGGCGAGCTCGTCGTCGCCGTCGAGTTCGCGCGACGCCCGCCGTCGGAGCGCTGGGGCTGGAACAAGGTAACGACGAAGGTCGGCGAATACGCCGAGTCGATGGCGATCGCGCTGGTCGACCGCAGCCGCGATGCCGCGCGCATCGTCGTCGGCGCCGTCGACGGTGCGCCGATCGTGCTGCACGAAACGGCGAGCGCGGTGCGCGCGGACGTCGGCGCCGACGCACTGGCGCGGACCGTCGAGAAAGAGCTGCTCGGCGCCGAACGCGATTTCACTCGCGCGCGCCTGCACATGCACGTGACGACCGCCCTGCGCGCGATCGCCGACGCGACGAAGGAACCCCGATGAGCACGACGAAGACGAGGATCGAACTGACGGTCAACGGCGAGCGCGTCTCGGCCGAGATCGAGCCGCGCACGCATCTCGGCGACCTGCTGCGCGACGAGTTGCACCTGACGGCGACGCATCTGGGCTGCGAGCACGGCGTGTGCGGTGCGTGCACGGTGCTCGTCGACGGCCAGCCGGCGCGCGCGTGCATCGCGCTCTCCGCGTCGCTCGACGGCGGCGACGTACGCACGCTCGAGGGCCTGCAGGGCGATCCGCTGATGGAGATCCTGAAGGAGGCATTCCATCAGAACCACGGCCTGCAATGCGGGTTCTGCACGCCGGGAATGCTGATCAGCGCCTGGGACCTGCTGCGTCGCGACGTCGCGCACGACGAGCGCAGCGTTCGAGAGGCGATGGGCGGCAACCTGTGCCGCTGCACCGGGTACCAGGGGATCGTGCGCTCGATCCTCGCCGCGTCCGCGCAGGCGAAAGCCGCCGGCCTTTCCCCCGTCGCGGAGACCGCACGATGAACTCGACGATCGTCGGCGGCGCGATGCTGCCGCATGCGCCGCAATTCTTCACGCTGCCCGATACCGAAGACCGCGCCACCGTCGAGCGCGTGCGCGAGGCGGCGGCGCGCATCGGAGAAGGCCTGCGCGCGTTGAAGCCCGATCTGTGGATCCTGTTCTCGAACGACCACGCCGAGCAGTTCTTCCACCACGTCGCACCGCCGTTCACGATCCACGTCGGCGGTTCGGCCGACGGCGAGTTCGCCGGGCGCAAGTTCCACTGGGAGATTCCGAGCGCGGTGGGCTTCGATCTGGTGCGCCAGCTCTACCGCGAAGGGTTCGACCCGGCGTTCACCAGCACCGCGCGCGTCGACTACGCGATGGGCATTCCGCTCACGCATCTCGGGCACACCGCCCCGGTGCTGCCGATCTTCGTCAACGCGTACCTGCCGCCGCAGCCGACGATGCAGCGCTGCTATGCCTTCGGTCAGGCGATCGCGCGCGCGGTGACGAACCTCGGGCTGCGCACCGCCGTGCTTGCCAGCGGCGGCATGTCGCATTTCCCCGGCACCGACCGGTATTCGAACCCGGAACTCGAGTGGGACGAGGCCGCGCTCGCGCGCATGTCCACCGGGAACCTGAAGTCGCTGATCGGCTACGACGAGGCCGAGCTCGACGACAAGGGCAACATCGAGCTGCGCTGCTGGGCGTGCGCCGCCGGTGCGCTCGGCGAGCGCAAGCCCGACGTCGTCTCGATGGAGCCGAGCTGGCATCACAACTACGCGTCGCTCGGCTGGATCGGTGCCGGCGAGCCGGTGCGCGATCCGCACTATCCGACGATCCGCCCCGAGCTGGTGCAGCTGACCAGCGCGCTGCACCGCCTCGCGCAGGACACGGCGGCGCGCGCCGAGTTCATCGCCGACCCGCAGCGCTACGCCGATCGATTCGATCTGCCCGCCGACCAGCGCGCCGCGCTCGTCGCACTCGACAGCGCGGCCTTCGTCGCGCTCGGTGCGCATCCGCTCGTTCCCTTCCTCGCGCAGATGAAGGTGCAGCGCGAGCGCGACCCGCGCCGCTGATCCGATGACGCAAGCGCCCCCGAATCCGGTGATCGCGCCGCTCGATCTCGTCGACCCGCAGGACGGAACGCCGATCCTGCGCATCGCCGAGGAAGGCGAGGCCGGTGTCGAGCGCGCGGTCGCGGCCGCGCGCGCGGCCTTCGAGCGCCATCGCAAGTCGACCCTCCACCAGCGCATCGGCTGGCTGAAGGCCGCGGCCGCTGCGCTCGGCGAAGCGCACGAGGAAATCGCCCAGCTCATCCGGCAGGACGTCGGCAAGCCGATTCGCATCGCGCGCGGCGAAGCCCGGCGCGGCGCCGATTTCATCGAGGCTTGCGCCGCGGCGATTTCGCAGATGGGCGGTGAAGTGCTTCCGCTGGACGCCGCCGCCGCCGGTGCCGGATGCCTCGGCTTCGCGCGGCGCGTCCCGTACGGCGTCGTCGCCGGCATCACGCCGTTCAACGCGCCGGTCAACCTGCTCGTGCAGAAGGTAGCGCCGGCGATCGCCGCCGGCAACGCGATCGTCGTCAAGCCGGCGCCGGCGGCGACGCGCACCGCACAGCGCGTGGCGCGCGCCTGCCTCGACGCCGGATGGCCACGAGGGCTGTTCGAGGTGGTCACCGGCGACCGCGCAACGGCGCTGGCGCTGGTTTCGCATCCCGACGTGCGCGCGGTGAGCTTCACCGGCAGCACCGGCGGTGGCGACGCGCTCGCCCGTGCCGCCGGCGCCAGGAAGTTCGTCGCCGAACTGGGCTCGAACGCGGCGAACGTCGTCCTGGCCGATGCCGACCTCGACGACGCGGCGCGTCGCATCGCCGTCGCCGCTTTCGAGGCGAGCGGCCAGCAGTGCATCTCCGCGCAGCGCGTGCTCGTCGAGCGCGGCGCGCTCGACCGCTTCGTGCCGAAGTTCGTCGACGCGGCGAAGGCGCT
>JAKFES010000031.1:0-7350 GCA_036675585.1 Burkholderiaceae bacterium | reverse complement strand
GCCGGGCGATCGCGTCCTTCGACGTCTGGCACGAGCGCATCGCCGAGGCGCGCTGCTCGATCGACCAGGCGCGGTTGCTTACGCTGCTCGCCGCGTACCGGATGGACACGGTCGGCAACAAGGCCGCGCGCGCCGAGATCGCGATGATCAAGGTCGTGGCACCGAACGTCGCCTGCCGGATCATCGACTGGGCGATCCAGGCGCATGGCGGCGGCGGCGTCTGCGACGATTTCCCGCTCGCGTCGATGTACGCGCATCAACGCACGCTGCGTCTGGCCGACGGCCCCGACGAGGTGCATCGTACGGCGATCGCGCGCCGTGAGCTGGCGCGCCATTCGGCGTCGCCGATGCCCGGCGTCGCCGGATGACGCCGGCACGACCGACACGCCCCGTTGCCCTTTTCACCGATCCCGGAGCGAAGATGATCGAACTGTACAGCTGGCCCACCCCCAACGGTCACAAGGTGCATATCCTGCTCGAGGAATGCGGGCTGCCGTACGCCGTGCACGCCGTCGACATCAACGCCGGCGACCAGTTCGCTCCCGATTTCCTCGCGATCAGCCCCAACAACAAGATTCCGGCCATCGTCGACCCCGACGGGCCCGAGGGCGAGCCGATGAGCGTGTTCGAATCCGGTGCGATTCTCGTCTATCTCGCGGCAAAGACCGGCAAGTTCCTGCCGCGCGCGACGCGCGCGAAATACGACGTGCTGCAGTGGCTGATGTTCCAGATGGGCGGCGTGGGGCCGATGCTCGGTCAGGCGCATCATTTCCGGAACTACGCGCCGAAGAAAATCGACTACGCGATCGAGCGCTACACGAACGAGGCGAAGCGGCTCTACGGCGTGCTCGATCGCCGGCTCGGCGCCACCGGCGACTGGCTCGCCGCCGGCGAATACTCGATTGCCGACATCGCCACCTGGCCGTGGATCCGATCGCACGAGAACCAGGGCGTGTCGCTCGGCGAGTTCGGCCACGTGCAGCGCTGGTTCGAGCGCATCGGCGAACGCCCGGCGGTGCAGCGTGCGATCAAGGTGCTCGCCGATCGGCGCAAGCCGGTGATGGACGACAAGGCGCGCGACGTGCTGTTCGGCGCCGGCCAGTACCGGCGCTGAACGCGTGCCGGCGCTACTGCAGCGGTTCCTCGACCGACCCGGGGACCGGGAAGCTGAACACGTCGATCCCCTCGTCCTCGAGTTCGGCGCGCTCGTCGGCGGTGGTCACGCCGCGGATTCCGCGCTCGGGGGCCTCGTTGTAGTGGATGCGGCGCGCTTCCTCGGCGAAACGCTCGCCGACGTCCTCGGTGTTGCGGATCAGGTGGCGCGCCGCCTCGTACCACAGGGCGCGCATCTGCGCCGGGGTCGGCATCGCCGTGGGCGTCGCCGCGGGTCGATCGCCCTCTTCGCGCGCAGCCGACGGCGCCGACAGATTCAGCCGCGGCGCGCTCGGCATGCGGCGCACCTCGGTGCTTTCGCACACCGGACAACGCACGAGCGCGCGCTCGAGCTGCGCGTCGAAGGCCTCGGCCGACGCGAACCAGCCCTCGAAAGCGTGGCCGTGCTCGCAGGCCAGATTGAAAACTTTCATCGATTCCTTTCCTGAGATGGATTGTACGGCCTTTTGCCCGCCGGCTTCGCCGCGCGAAAATCCCTGCCGCGCCGACCGATGAAAGCCGTCCAGCGCCTGTGCCTCGAGGCGGTGCTCGAAGCGCCCGAGCGGTTCGACACGATCGTCGACGCGCGCAGCCCGGCCGAGTTCGCCGACGACCACGTGCCGGGCGCGATCAGTGCGCCGGTGCTCGACGACGCCGAACGCGCGCAGGTGGGCACCGTGTACAAGCAGGAATCGGCGTTTCTCGCGCGCCGCATCGGCGCCGCGATCGTCTCGCGCAACATCGGCTCGCTGCTCGAGCGCGCCTTCGCCGACCGGCCGGCCGACTGGCGTCCGCTCGTGTACTGCTGGCGCGGCGGCAACCGCTCGGATGCGCTGGCGACGGTCTTCGCCGCGGTCGGCTGGCGTACGGCCGTGCTCGACGGCGGTTATCGCGCGTTCCGCCGCCGCGTGCTCGCCGATCTCGCGCAGATGCCGTCGCGCTTCGAATGGCACGTGCTCGCCGGCCGCACCGGCAGCGGCAAGAGCCTCGTGCTGCAGCGGATGGCGGCACTCGGCGCGCAGGTTCTCGATCTCGAACAGCTCGCGCGACACCGCGGTTCGGTGCTCGGCCTGCTCCCGGGCGCCGAGCAGCCTTCGCAGAAGGCATTCGAGACGGCGATCTGGAACGTGCTGCGTGCCTTCGACGCGTCGCGCCCGGTTTTCGTCGAGTCCGAAAGCCGCCGGGTCGGCCGCTGTCACGTGCCCGACGCCGTCATCGACGCGATGCGCGGCGCGCGCTGCACACAGCTCGAGGCGCCGCTCGAGGTGCGCGCGCGGCTGCTGCTCGCCGAGTACCGACATTTCGTCGAGACGCCGCAGCTTCTGTTCGAGCGGCTCGACCGGCTGCTCGAGCTGCACGGGCGCGCGCGCATCGAAGCGTGGAAGGAGATGGCGCGCGCGCAACGCTGGCTCGAATTCGTCGAGTCGATGCTCGCGCTGCACTACGACCCCGCGTACGAACGTTCGATGCGGCGCAATTACGCCCGGCTCGACGCCGCGCGCACCGTGGTCCTCGACGACCCCGGTACGGAGGCGGTCGATGCCGTCGCGCGCGCGATCGCCGCCGCGGACCCGGTCAGCGATCCTGCGTGCCCAGTCGCTCGGGGTACTTGACCACCTCGTTGGCGGCCGTCACGGCAGCGATGTAATCGCCGAGCAGCTGCTGCGAATACGCCTGCGCGATCTGCTGGCGGTAGGCGTCGCGCCGCTCGGCGACCTGCTTCTCGTCGGGCAGCGTCACGCGGACGACCTGGTAGACCGCGTAGCCCTGCGCACCGAGATCGGCACCGGCGTAGGCCGGAAGCGATTCGGTCGATGCGCGAAACACGCTGTCGATCGCCGCCGCCGGGAAGTCGTCGGCGACCATGCGACGAACCGTGCGCGAAGCGCCGAACGCGTCGGGCTTCTCCCCGGCGCGCAGGGCGGAGAGCCGTGCCTGTCCGGCCTCGACCGCGAGGCGACGCGACTGCTCGTCGACCAGGCGTTTTCGCACCTCTTCCTTCACCGCCTCGAACGGCTTGCGGCGTTGCGCGTGGTATTCGACGATGCGCGCCGACGCGAGGCGCCGCGCGCCGACGTCGACGGCCTCGGTGTTGCGCTTGGTCTCGATCGACTCGGCGCTGAACAGCGCCTCGAGCAGCCGGCGCTGGTTCAGCGGGTGATCGCGCGGCAACTCGGGCGCTCCGCCTCGATGCACCTCGGCGCTCTCGATGCGAAGGCCGAAGCGCTCGGCGGCCGGTTCCAGCGAATCGGGCTGCTCGTAGACGAGGTTGCTGAACGTATCGGCGGCCTCGGTGTATCGCGTGCCGGCGAGCTGCGTGCGGATCTCGCCCTCGATCTCGGGGCGCACCGACTCGAAGCTCTGCTGCGCGCCCGGGCGGATCTCGGTGACCCGAATGACGTGGTAGCCGAACTCGGTTTCGACGACGCCGGTCGTTTCGCCCGCGCCGAGCGCGAATGCGGCATCGGCGAAGGGCTTGACCATCATGTCCGCCGAGAAGAAACCGAGATCGCCGCCCGAGGCCGCCGACCCCGGATCCTGCGACTCGCTGCGCGCGAGCGCGGCGAAATCGGCACCCTCGTCGAGCCGCTTGCGCAGCGCGGTCGCCTTCTCGCGCGCCGCTTCGCGCTCGGCAGCGCTCGCGTCGGCTTCGACGCGAACGAGGATGTGACTCGCCCGGCGCTGCTCGGCCGTGGTGAAGCGCGCCTTGTTCTGCTCGTAGTACGCGCGCGCATCCTCCGGCTTGACCTCGATCGACTGCGCGATCGCCTCCTCGGACAGGACCACGTAGCGCACGTTCGCGTGCTCGGGTTCCTCGAACACGCTCGCGTTGCGCTCGTAGTACGCCGCGAGTTGCTCGTCGGTGGGCTGGATCTGCGCGGCGTAATCGGCCGGACGGAACCACTGCTCGCGGATCTCGCGCGACTGCTCGGCGAATGCGATCACCCGATCGACGACCGAAGCGGGAACGGTCACCGTCTGCGCGATCGCCTCGGGCATGGTCTGCAGCGCGATCTCGCGGCGGATCTCCGCTTCGAAGCCCGCCTCCGACTGGCCGCGCGCGCGCAGCGCATTGCGGTAGCGGTCCATGTCGAACTGCCCGTCGGCGCCGCCGACGCCGGTGGCGCGGATCGTCGCGCGCAGCTTCGCATCGGGGACGACGATGCGGTGCTCGATCGCATCGACCAGCAACGCGCGCTCGGCGATCAGCGAATCGAGGATGCGTTCGCGCGCCTGCGGCGTATCGAGCATCGATGCATCGAATCGATCGCCGAGCACCTGGCGCATCTGCGCGTGCTGCGTGCGCTGCGCCGCTTCGAAGTCCTCCCGCGTGATCTTCGCGTCGCCCACTTTCGCGATCGCGCCGTCGTCGGAGAAGAACTGGTCGTAGCCCTGGATTCCGAAGAACGCGAAAGCCGGAAAAACCAGTACCAGCAGCAGCAACTGCATCAAGCGCTGGTGCCTGCGGATCCACTCGAACATGCAATGATCCCGGTGCGAAAAAAAAGGCGAACTCTCGTTCGCCCTGGTGTCGTGGGAGCGAACCCGGTTCGCTCGTCAATGTTGGCGGAGTGGACGGGACTCGAACCCGCGACCCCCGGCGTGACAGGCCGGTATTCTAACCAACTGAACTACCACTCCGTATTGTTCGTATTGCAGGGCTTTCGGCTGCCGGCATCGTGGTGGGTGCTGAGAGGTTCGAACTCCCGACCTACGCCTTGTAAGGGCGCCGCTCTACCGGCTGAGCTAAGCACCCCGGGGCCGACCGCGAAGAATCGGGTCCGTCCCTTCGATCCGGTTCCAGCAATACCCGCGAAGCGCGCAATTGTACCAGAACTGCCCGCTCGGCTTCGCTGCGCGGCGCGGCGAAAACGCGTCCGGCAGCGGCCGCGCCGGCGCTCAGTTGATCGCGTCTTTCAGCGCCTTTCCGGGGCGGAACTTCGGCACCTTGGCCGCGCGAATGCGGATGGTTTCACCGGTGCGCGGATTGCGCCCGCTGCGTGCCACGCGCTTGCCGACCGCGAACGTTCCGAAGCCGACGAGAGTTACCGTGCCGCCCTTCTTCAGGGTCGTCCTGACCGCCCCCACCAGCGCGTCGAGCGCGCGACCGGCAGCGGCCTTGGAGATGTCGGCCTGCCGGGCGATGTGGTCGATCATTTCGGTCTTGTTCACAGAGTCCCCCTCGGTTCGTCGTGTCTGGATCGGGCGGCGCGCGCACAGGAAGACTGGCGCGAGTGGCCGCGGAGCGTCGCGCACGGATAGGCGCAGTGAAATGGGAGCCGTATTAAATCGCCGCGCCCAATGAGTGTCAAGCCGATTGCCGGTAGCGAAACGCGACGCGCGCCGTCGCGCGCGAGCACCGTGATCGGAACCCGGTGCTTCGCGCGGACGTACGCGCTATTCGCGTGGAGCGGTCAATGCGTGACGACGTCGGTGCCGGTCACGGGCGCGGCCGGCACCGATCCGTCGGACGATGCCGCCTCGACTTCGGGAAGCGGTGCCGGCGCGCGTTCGAGCGCGAGCTCGAGCACGCGATCGATCCACTTGACCGGAACGATCTCGAGCCGGTTCTTCACGGTGTCGGGGATCTCGGCGAGATCCTTCACGTTCTCTTCGGGAATGAGCACCGTCTTGATTCCGCCGCGGTGCGCCGCGAGCAGCTTCTCCTTCAGCCCGCCGATCGCCAGCACCTCGCCGCGCAGCGTGATCTCGCCGGTCATCGCAACCGACGCGCGCACCGGAATGCCGGTGAGCACCGACACGAGCGCGGTGGTCATCGCGATCCCCGCGCTCGGGCCGTCCTTCGGCGTCGCGCCCTCGGGTACGTGGATGTGCAGGTCGTTCTTTTCGTAGAAGTCGCCCTTTATGCCCAACCGCTGCGCCCGCCTGCGCACGACCGTCATCGCCGCCTTGATCGACTCCTGCATCACGTCGCCGAGCTTGCCGGTGAAGGTGGTCTTGCCCTTGCCCGGAACGAGCGCGGCCTCGATCGTGAGCAGTTCTCCGCCGACCTCGGTCCAGGCGAGCCCCGTGACCTGGCCGACCTGGTTGTCCTTCTCGGCCAGCCCGAAGCTGTAGCGACGAACGCCGAGGAACTTGTCGAGGTTCTTCGAGTTCACCGTGATGCGCTTGTCCTGCTTCTGCAGCAGCAGCATCTTCACGACCTTGCGGCAGATCTTGCTGATCTCGCGCTCGAGCGCGCGTACGCCGGCCTCGCGCGTGTAGTAATGGACGATGTCGCGGATCGCGGTCTCGGCAACGACGATCTCGCTTTCCTTCAGGCCCGTGTTGCGCATCTGCTTGGGCAGCAGGTAGCGCTGGGCGATGTTGATCTTCTCGTCCTCGGTGTAACCCGACAGGCGGATGACTTCCATCCGGTCGAGCAGCGCCGGCGGGATGTTCAGCGTGTTCGCGGTGGCGACGAACATCACGTCGGAGAGGTCGTACTCGACCTCGACGTAATGGTCGACGAACGTCGAGTTCTGCTCGGGATCGAGCACCTCGAGCAGGGCCGACGACGGATCGCCGCGGAAATCCATGCCGATCTTGTCGACCTCGTCGAGCAGGAACAGCGGGTTGCTCACGCCGACCTTCGTGAGATTCTGCAGGATCTTTCCGGGCATCGAGCCGATGTACGTGCGTCGGTGGCCGCGGATCTCGGCCTCGTCGCGCACGCCGCCGAGCGCCATGCGCACGAACTTGCGGTTCGTCGCGCGCGCGATCGACTGGCCGAGCGAGGTCTTGCCCACCCCGGGCGGTCCGACCAGGCACAGGATCGGCGCCTTGACCTTCTCGACGCGTTGCTGGACGGCGAGGTACTCGATGATGCGGTCCTTCACGCGCTCCAGGCCCCAGTGGTCTTCGTTGAGCACCTTCTCCGCGTTGGTCAGGTCGTTGTTGATCTTGCTCTTCTTGCGCCACGGCAAGCCGATCAGCGTATCGATGTAATTGCGCACGACGGTGGCCTCGGCCGACATCGGCGACATCAGCTTGAGCTTCTTGAGTTCGTTGGTGGCCTTGTCCAATGCCTCTTTCGGCATCTTGGCGGCAATCACCTTCTTCTCGAGTTCGTCGATATCGGCGCCGTCTTCGCCCTCGCCCAGCTCTTTCTGGATGGCCTTGACTTGCTCGTTCAGGTAGTACTCGCGCTGCGACTTTTCCATCTGGCGCTTGACGCGGCCGCGGATGCGCTTCTCG
>JAKFES010000048.1:0-7362 GCA_036675585.1 Burkholderiaceae bacterium | reverse complement strand
CTCGATTTCGGTTCCGGGCCGATCGAACTCGACGCCGGCCAGCACCTGCTGATGGGCGCGTACCGCGAGTGCCTGGCGCTCGCGTCGATCGTCTCCCCGGGCGGCGCGAACGGCGCGTTCGAACGCCTGCCGCTGTCGCTGCGCGACACCGCCGGGCTGCGCATCGAGGCGACCCGATGGCCGGCGCCGCTGCATCTGCTCGGCGCGCTCGCGCGCGCCCGCGGACTGCGCGTTGCCGATCGCTGGGCCGCGCTGCGGCTGATCGCGGCGCTGCGCACGCACGGCTGGCGCGTGCGCGCGGGCGAGACCGTTTCGGGCCTGCTCGAGCGGCACCGCCAGCCGGCCGCACTCGTCGAGCGCGTCTGGGCGCCGCTTTGCATCGGCGCGTTGAATACGCCGCCGGAGGACGCCTGCGCGCTCGCCTTCGCGACGGTGCTGCGCGACACGATCGGCGCCGCGCGCGACGCGAGCGACTTCGTGCTCCCGCGCACGACGCTCGCCGCGTCGCTCTCGCAGCCCGCCTGCGCGTGGCTGCAGGCGCACGGGGCGAGCGTTTCGTTCGGCGCGACCGTGCGCTCGATCGCGCCGGCCGGCGCACGCTGGCGCGTACGGACCGGCGCGCGTGCGTTCGACGCCGACGACGTCGTGCTCGCCGTTCCCGCGCGCAGTGCGGCGCGGCTGCTCGGCCCGCTCGATGCGCGCGCCGTCGCGCTCGAGGGCTTCGCGCACGAATCGATCGCCACCGTCTACCTTGCCTGGCCGCGTACGCAGCCGCTGCCGCTTCCACGCTGGATCCTGTTGCGCGACGACGGGCACGACGCGCACGGCCAATGGCTGTTCGATCGCGGCTGCTGCGGCGAGCACCGCATCGCGGCGGTCGTCGTCAGCCTGCGTTCACGCCTCGATGCACAGGAACCCGAGGCGATCGCCGATTCGATCGCCCGGCAGGTCGCGCGCGAGCTCGAGCTGCCGCTTCCCACGGCACACCGCACCGTAACCGAGAAGCGGGCGACGTTTCGCTGCACCCCCGGGCGTCCGCGCATGGCGTGCGACGCGTTCGCCGATGCCCTGCCCGGGCTGTGGCTGGCCGGCGATTACGTCGATGCGCAATACCCGGCCACGCTCGAGGCGTCGGTGCGCAGCGGCCGCGAAGCGGCGGCGCGGCTGCGCAGCGCCTCGCGCGAGGCTCAGCTCCAGGCGGCCTCGATCGCCTGATCGATCCGATCGAGCGCGATCGCCTCGACGCCCTCGATCGGACGACGCGGCGCGTTCGCGCGCGGAACGAGAACGCGCGCGAACCCCAGCTTGGCCGCTTCGCGCAGCCGCTCCTGGCCGCGCGGAGCGGGCCGGATCTCGCCGGCGAGCCCGACCTCGCCGAACGCCGCCACCCCGCGCGGCAGCGCGCGGTTCTTCAGCGACGAGACGATCGCGAGCAGCACGGCGAGGTCGGCCGCCGGTTCGGCGATGCGAACGCCGCCGACGGCGTTGATGAACACGTCCTGGTCGTAGCACGCGATGCCGGCGTGCCGGTGCAGCACGGCGAGCAGCATCGCCAGCCGATTGTGCTCGAGCCCGACCGACAGCCGGCGCGGGTTCGGCACGTGCGCCGAATCGACGAGCGCCTGGATCTCGACCAGCAGCGGGCGGGTCCCCTCCTGCGTGACGTTGACGCACGATCCGGGAACGCCGTCGGCGTGCGTCGACAGGAACAGTGCCGACGGATTCGTCACGCCGCGCAGCCCTCGATCGGTCATCGCGAAGACGCCGAGCTCGTTGACCGCGCCGAAGCGGTTCTTGAACGCGCGAACGAGCCGGTACGACGAATGCGCGTCGCCTTCGAAATAGAGCACCGTGTCGACCATGTGCTCGAGCACGCGCGGGCCGGCGAGCGTGCCCTCCTTCGTCACGTGGCCGATCATCACGACGGCGACGCCGAGCTGCTTCGACAGCCGCGTGAGCTGCGCGGCGCACTCGCGCACCTGCGCCACCGATCCGGGCACCGACTGCAACTGCGACGAATACAGCGTCTGGATCGAATCGACGACGACGACCGCGGGCCGGCGCGACTCGATCGCCGCAACGATGCGCTCGAGCTCGATCTCGGCCATCAGCGGCAGCCGCGCCGCCTCGGCACCCATCCGGTGCGCGCGCAACGCCACCTGCGCGCCCGATTCCTCGCCGCTCACGTACAGCACCTCGCGCGTTGCGCACAGTCCGGCGAGCGTCTGCAGCAGCAGCGTCGACTTGCCGATTCCGGGATCGCCCCCGATGAGCACGACCGAGCCTTCGACGATGCCCCCGCCGAGCACGCGATCGAACTCGTCGATTCCGGTCGCGATGCGCGCGATCGAAACGACCGGGATCCGGTCGAGCGTGACGATCGCCTGCGTCGGTGCGAGCGACTGGTAGCGATGCGGGGCCGAACGCGCCTCGTCGGCGGTCTCGACGAGCGTGTTCCACGCTTCGCAATGCGGGCACTGGCCCTGCCACTTCGGGCTCGCGCCCCCGCATTCGGTGCATACGTGCTTCGTGCGAACGCGCGCCATCAGCGTCGGGCCCCCGGCAGCGGACGGGGCGGTGCCGCCTCGGGCGCGTCGAGCACGCGCAGCGGAACGCGCGGCGCCAGTGCGCACATCAATTCGTAGCCGATCGTTCCCGCCGACGCGGCGACCTCGTCGATCGGAATCGAATCGCCCCACAGCTCGACGCGCGAGCCGGTCCCCGCATCGGGAACCGGTCCGAGATCGACCATCAGCATGTCCATCGCGACGCGTCCCACGGTGCGCGTGCGGACGCCGTCGACCGCCACCGGCGTGCCGCTGGGCGCGTGGCGCGGGTAGCCGTCGGCGTATCCGCAGGCGACGACGCCGATGCGCATCGGGGCGCTTGCGCGGAAGATCGATCCGTAGCCGACCGCGTCGTTCGGCGCGAGCGACTGCACCGCGAGCAGCGTCGACTCGAGCGTCATCGCCGCGCGCAGGTCGAGCGAGCGCGCGGGGCGGTCCTCGAACGGAGAGCCGCCGTACAGCAGGATTCCCGGGCGGATCGCCGAGCCGTGCGAAGCCGGCATCGACAGTACCGCGGCCGAGTTCGCCAGCGAACGCGGGGCGTCGAGGCCGCTCGCCGCGCGCTCGAACGCATGCAGCGCCTCGTCGGCGCCGCCCGGCCGGTCGGCGTTCGCGAAATGCGTCATCAGCGCGATCGAACGAACGCACGGCAGGCCGCGCGCGCGCTCGAACGCGACGCGAAAGCCGTGCGCATCGAAGCCGAGCCGGTTCATGCCGCTGTTGAATTTCAGCAGGACGTCGATGCGCGCCGTCGCCGGCAGCCGCTCGAGCCAGTCGAGTTGCGCCGGCCGGTGGATCACCAGCGACAGGCGTTGCGCGAGCGCCTGCTCGACGTCGGCCGGCTCGAAGGCGCCTTCGAGCATCAGCACCGGACCTTCCCAGCCGAGCTCGCGCAAGCGGGTCGCGCGGTCGAACTCGACGAGTGCGAGCCCGTCGGCGCCGGCGAATCCGGCGACGGCATTGGCCAATCCGTGGCCGTAGCCGTCGGCCTTGACGACCGCCCAGACGAAGCGGCCGGGCGCATGTCGGCGCGCCACCGTCAGGTTGTGGCGCAGGGCGGCAATCGACACGGTGGCGAGAATCGGGCGCGGCATCGCGTACCGGAAAGTAGGGCCGCACTATACCGCGCGGCGCACGCCGCGGACGCAAGCGATCCGTCGTTGGTCGAACGTGGTATAACCCGACCCGCGCTCGCAACGGCACTCCGATCGGCTCGCGCAGCGGCTTCGATCGGCCGCCCGCTTCGCCACCGCGCGGCGATTCAACTCGGACAGACTCCTGGGCGATGAAGCGCGGGTTCTACACGATCATGGCGGCGCAGTTCTTTTCGTCGCTCGCCGACAATGCCTTGTTGATCGCGGCGATCGCGCTGCTCATCGAGATGCACGCCGCGGAGTGGCTGAAACCGCTGCTCAAGCTGTTCTTCACCGTCTCGTACGTGATGCTTGCGCCGTTCGTCGGCGCGCTCGCCGATTCGATGCCCAAGGGCAAGGTGATGTTCTTCACCAATCTGGTGAAGATCGGCGGGTGCCTGTTCATGTTCTTCACCGTGCATCCGCTGCTCGCCTACGCGATCGTCGGCTTCGGCGCAGCCGCCTACTCGCCGGCGAAGTACGGGATTCTCACCGAGCTGCTGCCGCCCGAGAAGCTCGTCGCCGCCAACGGCTGGATCGAAGGAACGACCGTCGCGTCGATCATCCTCGGCACCGTGCTCGGTGGCGCGCTGATCAGTCCGGCGGTCGCGCGCACGCTGCTGGCGCTCGACGTGCCGTGGATCGACACCGGCATCGACACGCCGGCCGAAGCGGCGATCCTGTCGATCGCCGTCGTCTACGCGATCGCCGCGCTGTTCAACCTGCGCATCCCGGATACCGGCGCGCGCTATCCGCACCAGCCGCGCAACCCGCTGCGGCTCATGCGCGATTTCGTCCGCTGCAACAAGGTGCTGTGGCGCGACAAGCTGGGGCAGATCTCGCTGTCGGTGACGACCCTGTTCTGGGGAGCCGGCGCGACGCTGCAGTTCATCGTGCTCGACTGGGCGCGCTACACGCTCGACATGCCGCTGAGCCGTGCGGCGGTGCTGCAGGGCGTCGTCGCGCTCGGCATCGCGGTCGGCGCGGTGCTCGCCGCGCGCATCGTGCGCCTGCGCGATTCGCTGCGCGTGCTGCCGGTCGGCATCGCGATGGGCATCGTCGTGCCCTGCATGACGCTGGTCGGCTCCGAAGCGATGGCGTTCCCGCTGCTCGTACTGGTCGGCTCGCTCGCGGGCTTTTTCGTCGTCCCGATGAACGCGCTGCTGCAGCATCGCGGCCACGTGCTGATGAGCGCGGGCCATTCGATCGCCGTGCAGAACTTCAACGAGAACCTCAACATCCTGCTGATGCTCGGCGTCTACTCGCTGCTCGTACGCCTGGAGCTGGGCGTGAACGTCGTCATCGTCGTGTTCGGGGCCTTCGTCGCGCTGGCGATGATCGCGGTGATGCGCCGGCACCAGGCGAACCAGCGCGTGTTCGACTCGGTCGCGCTGATCGGCCAGAGCAAGCACTGATCGCCGCGGCCGCGCGGCCCGCTCGCCGCGGTCTGCCGCCTCGGTCGCCCGCCTCAGTCTTCGGCGGCTTCGAGCGCGGCGCGCGCGCGGCACAGGTCGGCCCACGCGCCCGCCTTCTCGAGCGGCGCGCGCAGCAGCTCGGCCGGGTGCCAGGTGACGACGAGCGGAACCTCGTGCGCGCCGAGGCGGCATGCATGCAGGCGCCCGCGCAGCGCCGGCAGCGCGCCGTCGGTGCCGAGCAGCACGTGCGCCGCGAACGCGCCGAGCGCGACGATCACGCGCGGCGTTCGTCGCTCGATGCGCTCCGTGAGCCGCTGCCGGCGATCGCCGGTCGCCGCGAAGTCGACGACGAAGGCATCGGCCGACGCCGCGAGATCGAGCGCGGCGAGCATGCGTTCGAGCAGGCGGCCTGCCGGCGCCGGGACGGCGCTTTCCGCGCCGCTTTCCGGCACCGCCTCGCCGACGAAAAGCCAGGCACCGGTCTCGTCGGGCACGCAGAACACGCGCTGCGAGCGGCCGTCGCCGGCGTGCGCCGTGCCGCGATCGCCCTCGGCAGCGCCGGGGCCCGAAGCCGGCGCGCCTGGCGTGTCGGGCGCTTGCGCCGTGCCGGGCGGTTCCTCCGGCGTGCCGCGCGGCAGCCACAGCGGCCCGAGGCCGAGCGCCGACCAGGCCCGCTTCTGCGCTTCGTTCATCATGGCGCCGGCAATCTCCTGAAAAGAACCTGCGCGTCCTCGCGACCGTTCTCGGCCGGATAGTAGCCGCGGCGCAGGCCGATCGACTCGAATCCGCTCGATCGGTACAGCGCGATCGCTCGCGTGTTCGACGGGCGCACCTCGAGCAGCATTCCGCGCGCGCCGCGCGCCGACGCGTCGCGCAGCAGCCAGCGCAGCATCTCGCGCCCGTATCCCCTGCCCTGCATCGGCGACGTCACGCTCAGGTTGAGCAGGTGCACCTCGTCGGGCAGCCACATGACGACGGCGTACCCGACGAGCTCCGGATGCTCGTCGACCTCGATCTCGAGAACCCACGCGTCGTGTCCCGCGAGCAGCGAATCGGCGAAATTCCCTCGCGTCCACGGAAACGGGTAGATCGATCGCTCGATTGCCGCGACCGCGTCCAGGTCGCGCCGTCGCATCGGGCGCACGTGCATCACCCGGTCGGATGCGCGTGGCGCCGGTCGCGCAAAGCGCGCTGTTCGTCGCGATCGAGCGCGACCTTGTCGCGCAGGTAGCGCGGTGCGGCGTCCGCCGCACGAACGCTCGCCCCGGCGTGCCAGTCGGCGCAGCCGAGCTCGGCGAGTGCATCGGCACGGACGTACGCGTCGTCGGCGATCGGCGCGGGCGGGCATCGCGCGCCGAACCGCGCGTCCCATGCGAGGGCGGTCGGTGCATGCGTCCAGGCGTCGCCGGCGCGCAGGAGCGCATCGGCGTGCACGACCGCGCGGTGGGCCCGCAGCCACCCGTCGATCTCGTCGACGAAGCGATCCCGGGCAACGAGCCTCGGCGGCTCGAGCGTCTCGAGGCGCGCAGCGGCCGACGCGGCGCTCTCGCCGTCGCCGTCGCTCGCCTGCTTCGGCATCCGGTACAGCGCGACGTAGAGCTCGTCCATCCGCGCGTCGTTGGCCGCGAGCACCGTCGCCTCGGGCGAGACGCCGGTTCGCACGCGCACGCGCTGCCATGCGAGCGCGCGCAGCGAATCGACCGCGACGAGCGGCAACTCGAGCGCGAAGCCGAGCCCCTGCGCGACCGAGCAGCCGATCCGCAGTCCGGTGAACGAGCCGGGCCCGGCGTCGAAGGCGACGACGTCGAGCTGCGGCAACGCGATGCGCGCGCCCGTGCAGATCTCGTCGACCATGCGCAGGATGCTCATCGATTGCTGCGCGCCGAGCGGTTCCGACACGCAGTCGCTCTCGTCGTCGCCGAAACCGTGCTGGTACAGCGCGACCGAGCACCAGCGGCCGGAGGTCGACAGCGCGAGCACACGCGCCGGCGTCGCGATCGGCGCGTCGCGCTCGGCGCCGGAGTGCGCGGGCTCGGCGCCTTGCTGGGCTTCGGGCATCGGGTTCACGCGCCGATTCTAGCCGCGCGCGAGCGCGTCCCGCGCTTCGGTGCGCCTCGCGCCCGCGCCTGCCCGATCGCCCGTCGCGCGACGGATTAGGGCCTGTTCACACTACGATCGTCCCCGCGTGAGCCCGAAAAAAGCGCGCAATCAAGGCGCAAAGCGCAGCCGTGGCGGGGCCACGGCGAG
>JAKFES010000249.1:0-7373 GCA_036675585.1 Burkholderiaceae bacterium | reverse complement strand
CTGCAGCGCCTGGCGCAGCCGCTCGGCGCGCACCGGCTTGAGCAGGTAGTCGATCGCGCGCACCTCGAAGGCGTCGACCGCGAACTCGTCGTGCGCGGTCACGAAGATGATCAGCGGCATCGGGCGCGGCGGATCGGATTGCGCGCGCGCCGAGATGTGGCGCGCCAGCTCGATGCCGGTCATCCCGGGCATCTGGATGTCGAGCAGCACGATCTGCGGATGCACGACCTCGATCTGCGACAACGCTTCCGGCGCGTTCGGCGCCTCCCCTACGATGCGGTGCGCGAATTCGGGCGAAAGATCGGCGAGCAGTTCGCGCAGCCGCGAACGCGCGACGGGCTCGTCGTCAACGATCAGAATCGATGGAACGTCTGACATCTCGGCGTCTTCTCTCTTTTCGGTAGGGGAACTGCACGGTGACGCGAAAGCGCCCGTCGTCGCTCGCAGTCTCGAGCTGGCCCTCGACGTCGAAGGTCAGGTCGAGCCGTTCGCGCACGTTCGACAGCGCCATGTGGTTGCCGGGCCGCCGCGGCGCCGACTGCGGCATCGGATTGACGATCTCGACGCGCACGCGATCGCCCGACTTGACGATCGACACGACGATCTCGCCCGAGCTCGAGCTCGGCTCGATGCCGTGGTGCACCGCGTTCTCGACCAGCGGCTGCAGCAGCAGCGACGGCAGCAGCGCATCGCCCGGCATGTCGTCGAGCTCCCAGCGCACCGACAGGCGCTCGGCCAGGCGCAGCTTCTCGATCGTCAGGTATTCCTTGCACAGCAGCACCTCGTCGTCGAGCGGGACGAGTTCGCGGCTGTCCTTCATGAACACGCGAAACAGGTCGGCGAGGTTCTCGAGCGTGCGCTCGGCCTTGCGCGGGTCGTTGCGCATCAGCCCGAGCACGGTGTTCAGGCTGTTGAACAGGAAATGCGGGCGAATGCGCGCCTGCAGCGCCTGCAGGCGGCCTTCGGCCTGCGAAGGCTGCAGCGACAACTGGCGCAGTCGAAGGAACTCGATCATCGCCCAGGCGACGGCGATCGCGCTGAGCGCACGCGGAACTATCGACGCGGCGAACGAAGCGAGCGTCTCGAACCGGGTCGCACCGCCGTCGACCAGCGACACCGCGACCGTGAGCAGCGCCGGAACGCCGAGCGCGGCGACCCACTGCAGCGCACGCGCCGCGCCGTTGACGACGCGCCGCATCGCGCACAGCAGCAGCAGCGAAGCGGCGGCGATCGCGTCGACGTGCAGCACGGTCTCGACCAGCGCCCACGTGCGCCCGCTCGTCGCGAAGGCGAGCCACGACAGGAGCAGCACACCGAAGTTCAGCGGAACGAGCACGCGCACGACGGTGCCGAGATTGCAGCAATCGGGAATGACCGGGAAATCGGCGCCGTCGGTCAGCCGCCGCCGCCGCGGCAACGCGGCGTCGCCCGCCGACCCCGCCGCCGTGCCGGACGGCAGCGTCAGCTCCGGCGTGGTCGCACGGTGCTGCGGACCCGGACTGCGATCGGTCATCGACTCCCCCAACGGCAGCACGCAACGGCCACGTTTGCGTCGCGGCGCGGTTCGACGTGCGCAGCGCGGAGTGTGCCGGGTTGCGTGCCTTCGCGGGATGCGACGGCGCCGCCCGTATAATTTCCGCCTCGATCGCTACGTGCCTGCCGATTATGACAGATCAACTTGCGAAGAAATCCAGCGCCTGGTCTGCCCGCTTCTCGGAACCGGTCGACGAGTTGGTCAAACGCTACACCGCGTCGGTCGGCTTCGATCGGCGACTGGCCGACGTCGACATCGACGCTTCGCTGGCGCACGCCGAAATGCTCGCCGCGGTCGCGCTGCTCACCCCCGCGGAGCTCGCCGCGATCCGCGAGGCGATGGCGACGATCCGCGGCGAGATCGAGCGCGGCGAATTCGAATGGTCGATCGACCTCGAAGACGTCCACCTGAACATCGAGAAACGCCTGACCGAGATCGCCGGCGACGCGGGCAAGCGGCTGCACACGGCGCGCTCGCGCAACGACCAGGTCGCGACCGACCTCCGGCTGTGGCTGCGCGCGACGATCGACGAGAGCAGCGCGCATCTCGCGTCGCTGCAGCGCGCGCTGCTCGATCTCGCCGAGCGGCACGCCGACACGATCCTGCCGGGCTTCACGCACCTGCAGGTCGCCCAGCCGGTGACCTTCGGCCACCACCTGCTCGCCTACGTCGAGATGTTCGCGCGCGACGCCGAGCGGCTGCTCGATTGCCGCGCCCGCGTGAATCGCCTGCCGCTGGGGGCCGCGGCGCTCGCCGGCACTTCGTATCCGATCGACCGCGAGCGTGTCGCGCGCGCGCTCGGCTTCGACGGCGTGTGCGCCAATTCGCTCGACGCGGTGTCCGATCGCGATTTCGCCATCGAGTTCTGCGCGGTGGCGAGCATCGCGATGATGCACGTCTCGCGGCTGTCCGAGGAGCTCGTCCTGTGGATGTCGCCGCGGGTCGGGTTCATCGATCTCGCCGACCGGTTCTGCACCGGCTCGTCGATCATGCCGCAGAAGAAGAACCCCGACGTTCCCGAGCTGGCGCGCGGCAAGACCGGGCGCGTCTACGGCCACCTGGTCGGTCTGCTCACGCTGATGAAGGGCCAGCCGCTCGCCTACAACAAGGACAACCAGGAAGACAAGGAGCCGCTGTTCGACACCGCCGATACGCTCACGCAGACGCTGCGCATCTTCGTCGACCTGATCGGCGGGATCCGCGTGCACGAAGACCGGATGCGCCAGGCCGCGGCCGAGGGCTTCTCGACGGCGACCGATCTGGCCGATTACCTGGTGCGCAAGGGACTGCCGTTTCGCGACGCGCACGAGGCGGTCGCGCGCGCGGTGCGCACGGCATCGGAGCGCGGCGTCGACCTCGCCGAGCTCGGCCTCGACGCGCTGCGCGAATTCAGCCCGCTGATCGACGCCGACGTCGCGCAGGTGCTCTCGCTCGAAGGCTCGGTCGCGTCGCGCGATCACGTCGGGGGCACCGCGCCGGCGCAGGTGCGGGCGGCGATCGCGCGCCATCGCGAACGGCTCGCGGCCGTCTGATTCGACGCGCGCGCGCGCGGCTCGCGCCGACCGGCGGATCAAGCAGGCACCTTCGCTAACCCGCCAGGGCCTGCGGTCGCTGGCGGCGGCTGCGCAGCCACTGCGAAGCGATCGCGAGCGCCATCAGCCCCAGGCCGACGCTGTCGGCCGTGGCGTGCGGATAGACGAGCAGCAGCCCGGCCGCGACGAGCGCGATGCGCTCCCACACCAGGCAGCGCAGCCACACCCAGTTCTGCGCGCCGCCCGCCAGCGCGGCGATCCCGGCCGTCGCGGTGAACACGATCCATGCGACGCGCGTCCACTCGACGCCCGGCGGCGGCATGAGCAGCAGGCCGGCACCGGCCGGCTCGAGCACGAACACGAACGGCAGCAGGAATGCGGGCAAGGTGTATTTCCACGATTGCAGCGTCGTGCGGTACGGGTCGCCGTCGGTGATCGCGGCGGCGGCGAACGGCGACAACGCGGTGGGCGGCGATACCTCGGAGAGCACCGCGTAATAGAAGATGAACATGTGCGCGGCGTAATCGGGAACGCCCAGCTTGGTGAGCGCGGGCGCGGCGATCACCGCGCAGATGATGTAGCTCGCCGTGACGGGAACGGCGAGCCCGATGATCCACACGATCATCGCCGTGTACACGGCGGTCAGGAAGAGGCTGCCGCCGGCGTAGGCGATGACGATCGAGCTGAACTTCAGCCCCAGCCCGGTCTTGCCGACGACGCCGACGATGACGCCCGCCGCCGCGCAGGTCGCCGCGACGTTGAGCGCCTGCCGCGATCCGTCGGCGAGCGCGGCGACGAGCTTGCGCGGCCACATCGCCGTCTCGCGCGTGCAGAAGCTGGCGACGAACGCGGTGACCGTCGCCCAGAACACCGACATCAGCGGCGAGAAGCCGTAGATCATGAAGCCGATGATCGCCACCAGCGACAGGAAATGGAACCAGTAGCGGCGGGCGAGCTGCACGGCGCCGAGCGTGGGCGGCAGCAGCACCGCGGTCGAGTGGTACTTGCGCGCGTCGATCTCGACCATCAGGAACAGCGACAGGTAGTACAGGCAGGTCGGGATGACCGCCATCTTCAGCACGTCGAGATACGAGATCTTCAGGAACTCGGCGATCAGGAACGCGGCCGCGCCCAGCACCGGCGGCGAGATGATCGCGCCGAGCCCGCCGGCGGCGAGCAACCCGCCGGCGGCGTTGCGCTCGTAGCCGGCCTTCTCGAGCATCGGCCACGCGACCGTGCCGATCGTCACCGTCGTCGCCACCCCGGAGCCCGACGGGCCGCCGAGCAGGAACGACGAGAGCACGACGGTGCGGCCCGCGCCCGAGCGCTTGCCGCCGAGCAGCGAGAAGCTGAAATCGAGGAAGAACTTTCCGGCGCCCGAATGCTGCAGGAACGCGCCGAAGATCGTGAACAGGATGATCAGCGTCGCCGACACGTCGATCGCCGTGCCGAAGATGCCCTCGAGCGACATGTACATCACGCCGATCATGCTTTCGACGTCGTAGCCGCGGTGCGCCCAGTGGCCGGGCAGCCACGGCCCGAGGAACGCGTAGGCGACGAAGACGAGCACGACGGCCGGCATGATCCAGCCGGTGGAGCGGCGCGCGGCCTCGAGCACGAGCACGACGAACAGCACGCCATAGACGAGGTCGGCGCGGTCGGGCAGCGTGCTGCGGTCCCAGAAGTCGTAGCCGCCGACGAGGATGTGCGCGACGGTCGCCACGCCGACCAGCCCCAGTACGACGTCGTACCACATCAGCCGGTTGCGCAGACGAGGCGTCGCCGGGTAGATCAGGAACACGAGCAGCAGCATGAAGCCGACGTGCACCGGGCGAAGCGTGAGCGTCGGGACGATCCACGCCGCCGCATACAGGTGGAACAGCGACATCGCGACCAGCAGCACGGTGACCAGGACCTGCAGCGGGCCGGCGAAACGGCTGACGGCGCCCTCCTCCTCCTCGATGAAGCGCTCGGCGGCGTGCAGCCGCTGCTCGTTCGCCGCGCGATCGGAAGCGTCGGTCTGGGGGTCGGGGGTCATCGATTCTTTCGGGCGCGTGAAACGACGGCGGTCGCCACAGAGGGCGACCGCCTACGATACCCGCGCGCGTGCAACGAGCGCTTCAGTAGCCGAGCTTCAGTTGAACTTCACTCCGCGCTCTTCGTAGTACTTGCGTGCGCCCGGGTGCAGGGGAATCGGCGAACCGGAAGCCTGTGCCTCGAGCCGGATGTTCTTCGCCTCGCGGTGCACCGCGACCAGCTCGTCCTTCTTCTCGAACAGCGTCTTGACGATGGTGTAGGCCATCTCGTCGCTCATCTTCTTGTCGGCGACGAGCAGGTTCCAGACGTCGAGGTTCGTCACGTCGGCGCCCTGCGCCTTGTAGGTGTTCGCCGGGATCGTTCCCTTGACGTAGAGCGGACCCCATTTCTGGTTCATCGCATCGGCGTACTGCGCGTGGTCGAGCAGCTTGACCTGCATGTTGGGCGTCGTCGCCAGGTCGGTGATCGCCGCGGTGGGCAGCCCGCCGACCCAGAGCAGCGCGTCGATCTTGCGGTCCTTCATCGCGTTGACGCCCTCGGCGACCGACAGCCGCTCGCGCTGGAAGTCGCTGCCGACGCCGGCGGCCTCGAGCAGGCGCATCGACATGACCTCGGTTCCGCTGTTCGGCTCCCCGGTGGAGACGCGCTTGCCTTTCAGGTCGGAAACCTTCGAGATCCCGCTGTCGGCGGTCGTCACGACGTGCATCTTGTTCGGGTACAGCACCATCAGCGCGCGCGCGTCGACCTTGCGGTCCTTGAACTTGGCGTTGCCCGACACCGCGTCCCAGGCCGCGTCGGCCATCGTGAAACCGATGTCCTGCTTGCCCTGGCCGATCAGCTGCAGGTTGGCAACCGACGCACCGGTCACCTCGGCGGTGGCTTCCCAGCCCGGAACGTACTTCGACAGGATGGCGGCCATTCCGCCGCCCATCGGGTAGTACACGCCCCCGGTGCCGCCGGTGCCGATCGAGAGACGGGTCGTCTGCGCCGTGGCGAAGGTACCGATGCCGAACACAGTGACCGCGA
This sequence comes from Burkholderiaceae bacterium, assembly GCA_036675585.1. Lineage (GTDB taxonomy): Bacteria > Pseudomonadota > Gammaproteobacteria > Burkholderiales > Burkholderiaceae_E > Zeimonas. Next base: position 1,244 of record JAKFES010000249.1, on the reverse strand, counting down.
GGATGGCGAGCAGGATCTTCTTCACGTTGTCGAGTCTCCGATGGCGGACGAAAAGACGCGTGCAGCCTGCACACGCGTGAACCACCCGATGATAACGGCCGGACCGGGTGCGCCGCCCTCAGGGATAACGCCTGCCCGGGGATTTCCTCGTCTCGGGGATACCCCGGATCGGGGCCGCCCGCCCGCGGGCACGCAGCCGGTTCGCACGGCGAAAGCGGCGGCTATAATCGATCGGTCTCCAGCCTGGGCAGGACGGGGTGCACGCAACCGGCGGCTCCGCCTGACTGAATGAACGAATCCGAGCCTCGATGGCGCCGCGAAGGCGCCACTTTCCTGCTCCGCCCGCCTGACCGCACGGTGCGCGACACCTGATGGAAATCGCCATCCTGTTCGCGCTGATCGTGGTGAACGGCCTGTTCGCGATGTCGGAGATCGCCCTGGTCACGGCGCGCAAGGCGCGCCTGCAGAAACTCGCCGAGGACGGCGACCGCTCGGCGGTGGTCGCGCTGGCGCTGGGCGGCGACCCGAACCGCTTCCTGTCGACGATCCAGATCGGCATCACGTCGATCGGCGTGCTCAACGGGATCGTCGGCCAGGCCGCCCTCGCCGAGCCGTTCGCCGACTGGCTCGAGACCCTGGGCGCGCTGCAGCCGTGGTCCGACTACGCGGCGACGGCGCTGGTCGTCATCGTCGTCACCTACGTCTCGATCGTCGTCGGCGAGCTGGTGCCGAAGCGGCTCGGCCAGATCGACCCCGAGAACGTCGCGCGCTACGTCGCGCGCCCGATGACGATCCTCGCCAAGGGCACGCGCCCGTTCGTCCGCCTGCTGTCGTGGTCCACCGAGGTGCTGCTGCGCGCCTTCGGCGCGAACCGGATCACCACGCCGTCGGTCACCGAGGAAGAGATCCACGCGATGCTCGCCGAGGGATCCGACGCCGGCGTGATCGAGCGCAGCGAGCACGCGATGGTGCGCAACGTGTTCCGCCTCGACGATCGCCAGATCTCCTCGCTGATGGTGCCCAGGCCCGACATCGTCTGGCTCGACGTCACCGACGGGATCGAGGCGAACCTGCGCAAGGTCGCCGAATCCGAGCACTCGCGCTTCCCGGTGTGCCGCGACGGACTCGACGAGGTGCTCGGTTTCGTGCACACCAAGCAGCTGCTGGCGCAGTCGTTGCGCGGCGGCTCGATCGACCTGACCAAGAACCTGCAGGAGATGCTCTACGTGCCGGAGACGCTCACC
>JAKFES010000144.1:0-39255 GCA_036675585.1 Burkholderiaceae bacterium | reverse complement strand
CAGCCGCCGGCCGACGCCGCGCCCGCGAAGGAGGTGCTCGATGCCTGAGCGCGGCGCACGGCTCGAGGCGCGCGGCGTCACCGTCCGTTTCGGCGGGCTGGTCGCCGTCGACGACGTCAGCGCGCGCTTCGAGGCCGGCGAGCTGGTCGGGATCATCGGCCCGAACGGCGCCGGCAAGACGACGTTCTTCAACGCGTTGTCCGGCGTCCTCGCCCCCAGCGCCGGGCGCCTGCTCGTCGACGGCGCCGATCTCACCGGCGCGGCGCCGCACCGTTACGCGCGGCACGGCATCGCGCGCACCTTCCAGACGCCGCGCGTGTTCGTCGAGCTGAGCGTCGCGCAGAACGTCGACTTCGGGCTGCAGTTCGCCGGCCGCCGGCGCAGCGCCCCGCCCGCCCTGCACGACACGGCGAGCATCCTGCGCCGCATCGGCCTCGTCGAGCAGGCCGCGCTGCCGGCGGCGCAGATCACCCCGTCGCAGCAGCGGCTGCTCGAGATCGGCATGGCGCTCGCCACGCGCCCGAAAGTGCTGTTGCTCGACGAAGTGGCCGCCGGCCTCACCGAGGGCGAAGTCGAGAACCTGGCGCAGCGCATCCGCGGCCTGCGCGACGAACTTGCGCTGACGGTGATCTGGATCGAGCACGCGGTAACGACGCTGCTGCGCCACGTCGAGCGCGTGCTCGTGCTGCATCAGGGACGCCGCATCGCCGACGGGCTGCCCGGCGACGTCGTGCGCAATGCCGAGGTCGTCGAGGCGTACCTCGGCGACGAAATGGCCGAGCCCTCGACATGAAGCGCGACGGCGTTCGCGCGGGCGCACGCGGCGCGCATCTGTCGATCGAGGCATTGAGCGCCGGGTACGGCGGCTTCCTCGTGGTGCGCGACGTGTCGCTGGAGGCGCAGCCGGGCATCACCGTGATCCTCGGGCCGAACGGCGCCGGAAAGACGACGCTGCTCGAGGCGATCGCGGGGCTGCTGCCGCGCAGCGGCGTCGTGCGCCTGGACGGCGAGGTCGTACCGGCCGACAGCGGAACCAACGCGATCGTCGCGCGCGGCCTTTCGCTGGTCGCCGAGGGCCGGCAGCTGTTCGCGCAGATGACGGTGCGCGAGAACCTCGAGCTCGGCGGCTGGCTGGTCGCGCGCGCCGAACGCGAGCGGCGCATCGAACGCGCCTTCGCCGATTTTCCGCGGCTCGCCGAACGCGCCGGGCAACTGGCCGGCACGATGAGCGGCGGCGAGCAGCAGATGGTCGCGGTGGCGCGCGCGATGATCGGTGCCCCGCGCCTGCTGATGCTCGACGAGCCGTCGCTCGGGCTCGCCCCGAAGATGGTCGACGAGCTGCTGGCGATCGTGCGCCGCATCGCCGAGCAGGGGACGACCGTGCTGATGGTCGAGCAGAACGTGCGCAAGTCGCTCGCCGTCGCCGATCGCGGCTACGTGCTCGAGCGCGGCCGAATCGTCGCGCACGGTGCGGCGGGCGAACTCGCCCGGTCGGCGGCCGTGCGTGCGGCGTACCTGGGGCCGCGCGGCGGTCAGCGTGCAGACGACGCCGCGGCAGTACCCGTCCTGAGACCCGAGCGGTCCCACAGGTTCGGCACGACGTCCGACGAGTAGCCGGAAACGAAAGTCGTCGGCTCGCCGGTGGCCGCGTCGTAGGCGTGTCGACGCAGCGCGCCGATGTTGCCGCCGTACACGTGGATGCTGATCGACGGCGCGTCGTCGAGCGCGTTCGCCACCACGTGCACGTCGCCGATGCGCGGCGACACCGCGTCGACTTCGCCGGGACGCAGCAGCGACTCGGCGCCGCTCGGGCGCAGCCGTCCGTCGTCGCCGCGCGCATAGCGCTGGCAGCGCTCGGCGCCGCGCAGCATCCCGATCAGTCCCCACACGGTGTGGTCGTGGATCGGCGTGCGTTGGCCGGGCCCCCAGACGAAGCTCACCACCGAGAAGCGCTCGAGCGGGTCGGCGTGCAGCAGATACTGCCGATACGAGCGCGCGTCGGGGCGAGCGAACGCTTCGGGCAGCCAGTCGTCGCGCGAAACGAGTTGCGCGAGCATCGTGCGGCCCGCGTCGAGCAACTCGCGCTCGTCGGACCGGTGCGCGACCAGTTGCGTCATCGCGATCACGAAGTCGCGTAGCGGCGCGATCGGCTCGGACGCCGCGGGGCCGGCGGCCTTCGCCGGCGCAGTTCGTGCGGTACTCATTGCGTTGGCTCCGAAACCCGCGCGCGCAAGGCGGCGCCGTGCTCGTCGAGCGCGGGCGGACGCGTGTCGACCGGAACGGCGCAGCCGTCGATGCGCACCGGGCAGGCGACCGTGTGCGTCGCGGTTCCGCCCGGCATCGTCATCGGCTGCACGAGCCCGAGGTGCGCCGCCTGCGGGTCGGCGAGCGCCTCGCCATAGCCCTGGATCGGCGCGCACGGCACGCCGGCGCGCGCGAAACGCTCGAGCCATTGCGCCGCGCTCGCGCGGCCGAAGCGCTGGCCGAGCGCGTCGGCGAGCGCTGCCTGGTTCGCGGCGCGCAGCGTCGTCGACGCGAAACGCTCGTCGTCGAGCAACCCGGGCGCATCGGCGACCTCGCACACGGCCCGCCACAGCCGCTCGTTGCCCGCGGCGATCGCGAACCATCCATCCTGCGCGCGGTACGCCTGGTACGGCGCGTTGCGCGGATGCGCCGAGCCGAGCTTGCGCGGGTTGCGCCCGGTGCCGAAATACTCGCTCGTCTGCAGCGCACCGACGGCGAGCGTCGTGGCGAACATCGGCACATCGACGTGTCCGCCCGCGCCGCCGGCGCGCACGCGCGCGATCAGCGACGCGATCGCATAGGCGCCGTACAGCCCGGCGGCGAAATCGGCGAGCGGCACCCCGCACTTCACCGGCGCGCCGTCCGGCTCGCCGGTGACGCTCATCACGCCGGCCGCCGCCTGGATGGTGAGGTCGAAACCGCCCTCGCCGGCGCGCGGACCGGTCTGCCCGTAGGCCGAAATCGAGCAGTAGACGAGCGACGGCTTGCGCGGCGCGAACCAGTCCCAGCCCAGACCGAGACGCCGCATCGCGCCCGGCCGGCTGTTCTCGACCAGCACCTCGGCGTCGAGCACGAGCGCGCGCGCGACGTCGCGATCGGCGGGCTTCTTCAGGTCGAGCACGAGCGAGCGCTTGCCCCGGTTCAGCGAGGCGAAGTTCTCCGAGAATCCGTTGCGCACCGGCGGCCACTGCCGCAATGCATCGCCGCCGGGCGGCTCGATCTTGATCACGTCGGCGCCGAAGTCGCCGAGCAGCATCGCGCAAAAGGGACCGGCGGCGATCTGGCAGAACTCGACGACGCGCACGCCCGACAGCGGACGCGAGTCGGCCGAAGGCCGTTCACCCGGCGCGGAGTTCGAAGAGGTCATGGCGAATGGTCGTGGGCGCAGCGGCCCGGGCGCGGATTGGCGTTGGCCGACTGTACACCGGGCGAAGCGTCACGCCTCGCGCAGCGCGGCGAAGTCCGGACGCTCGAGCAGCAGCGAGACGAGCACGCCCGCCACCAGCCCCCAGAACGCGGCGCCGACGTTCCAGATCGCCAGGTCGGTGACGGTGACGAGGAACGTGACGAGCGCGCCGAGCGTGAAACGCCCGCCGAACGACGTGACGAACGCGGTCTGCAGCACGCGCAGCATCGCGAGCCCGGCGAGCGTCGCGATGAACGCCGGCGGCGTGGCGAGCATCAGCCGCGTGAAGAACGGCGACAACAGCCCGAATGCCAGTGCGAGCAGGCCGACGACGATCGCGCCGGTGTAGTGCCGCTCGCGCTCGCCCGATGACGCGATGATCGCGTTCGTCGGTCCGGTGAGGCAGGTCGAGACGGTGCCGACGAACGCGGTGACGATCGACCCGATGCCGCACGCGACGGTGACCGCATTGATCGGCGTGGAGTGGCCGACGGCCTTCAGCACCGCGACCCCCTGCCCGTTCTGCACGACGAGCACGGTGATCACCAGCGGCAGCACGAGCTCGACCATCGCCTGCAGCGACCACTGCGGTGCATACAGGTTCGGGCGCGCGAGCACCATGCTCGCCGAGAGCTCGGGCGCGAAGCGGCCCGACAGCGCGACGGCGATCGCTCCGACGAGCAGCGCGCCGAGCATCGGCGGCAGGCGCCGGCCGGCGCGCGACCAGGCGTTGAGCAGCAGGAACGCGACGACCATCGGCGCGGCGATCGCGGCGTCGTCGTGCAGCGAGCGCACGAGATCGATGCCGAAGCGCAGGAACACGCCGGCGACCATGCCCATCACGATCGGCATCGGCACGGCGGCCATCGCACGGCGCACCCAGCCGCTCCAGCCGAGCAGCGCCATGACGACGCCCGACGCGACGAACGCGCCGATCACCTCGGGAAAGCTCAGGTGCTCGAGCGCGGGACCGACCAGCACGGTGCCGGGGATCGTCCAGAAGAACGCGAGCGGCTGGCGGTACAGCCAGCTGAACAGCAGCGTGATCCAGCCGTTCAGGAAGAACGCGCCGAAGATCCACGAAGCGAGGTCCGATTCGGACAGCCCGCCGCGCAGGCCGACCGACAGGATCACGGCGACCGGACCCGTCGCCGCGAAGATGAAGCCGATCAGCCCGTTGACGGCATAGACGGTGCCGGCATCGCGCAGGACGGTGGCGGGCCGCGTGGGCGGCCGGATCGCGGCTTCGAGCGACATGGCCGCGAATGTTACGCGACGCCGGTGCGCGCAGGCGGCGGGCGGATCAGCCGGCCAGCACTTCGGCCAGGAACTCGAACTCCTCGGTGCGCGTCGTGCTGGTTCGCGCGACCAGCGCGATGCGCCGCGTCGGCGCGGGCGGCGCGAAACGCATCGGCTGTACCGCCGCGCCGGAAAGCAGCCCCGAATCGATCGCCATCTGCGGCAGCAGCGCGTCGCCCAGCCCCGACTCGACCATGTGCACGAGCGTGACGAGGCTCGTCGCCTCGATGCCCGACGGATTCGCCCGTTCGCTCAGGCCGCACGCCTCGATCGTGTGTTCGCGCAGGCAGTGCCCTTCCTCGAGCAGCAGCAGCCGCTCGGGGTCGAGGTGGCTGACCTTCGGGCGGCGCGTCTCGCACGCGTCGCCGCTCGCCGGGGTGATCAGCCACAGCTCCTCGACGAACAGCTCGCGAACGAGCAGCCCCTGCGTGTCGTACGGCAGCGCGATCAGCGCGAAATCGAGGTCGCCCGCACGCAGCCGTTCGAGCAGCGTGGCCGTGCGGTCCTCGCGCAGCACGAGCTTCAGTGCGGGATACGTGGCGCGCGCCCGGCGCACGAGCCGCGGCAGCACGAACGGCGCAATCGTCGGAATCGCGCCGAGCCGGACGATTCCGCTCATCGGCGCGGCCGCCGCCTGCACGAGATCGACGAGGTCGCGCGCGGCACCGAGCAGCGCCCGGCTGCGCTCGACCACCTGCTCGCCGAGCGGCGTCATGCGGACCGATTGCCGGTCGCGTTCGACGAGCGTCGCGCCGAGCGTGTGCTCGAGCTCCTTGAGCCCCGACGACAGCGTCGACTGCGTCACGAAGCAGTCCTGCGCGGCCTGCGTGAAATGGAGCCGGTCGGCGACGGCGACGAGATACGACAGCTGCCGCAGCGAGGGAAGCGCGGTGGACATCGGGCGGGGCTCCCGGAAATCGGCGCAGCGCGGTCGCGAACCGTGAGCACGATCGGCTGTTTCGATCTCGTTCAAGAATTCGATTGACTACATCGATTCTAGGCCCGATCGACTAGCATCCCCAACCGAACACCCGCCGGGGCGGGCCGCGCGTGGACGCGGCACCGCAGCGCCGGGAACGCCGCGCTCGCCCGCGCCATCGAACGCAGGGACGGCGACCGGATCGAAACGGAGGACCTCGACATGAAAAGCTGGCAATGCATCGTCTGCGGATTCGTCTATCACGAAGCCGAAGGGCTGCCCGGCGAGGGCATCGCCGCGGGGACGCGCTGGGAGGAGATCCCCGACGACTGGGCATGCCCGGACTGCGGCGTCGCCAAGAGCGATTTCGAGATGGTCGAGATCACGGCCTGAGCCGCCGATGCCGGCTCCGATCGTCGTCCTCGGCAGCGGCCTGGCGGGCTACACGCTCGCGCGCGAGTGGCGAAAGCTCGACGCGGCATCGCCGCTGGTCGTCGTCACGCGCGACGACGGCGCGGTGTATTCGAAGCCGATGCTGTCGAACGCGCTGGCCGCCGGGCGCACGCCGCAGGCGCTTGCCACCGCCGACGCGGCAGGTGCCGCCGCGCAACTCGTTGCGCGCGTGCTCACCGCCCGCAGCGGCGAGGCGATCGACCCGGCGTCGCGCACGCTGCGACTCGACGACGGCACGCTCCTCGAATACCGCGCGCTGGTCCTGGCCGTCGGCGCCGACCCGATTCGCGTCGCGCTGGGTGGCGATGCCGCCGACGAAGTCGTGTCGGTCAACGACCTGGCCGACTACGCGCGTTTTCGCGAGAGCGTCGAACGCGCACGGCACGTGACGATCCTCGGCGCGGGGCTGATCGGCTGCGAATTCGCCAACGACCTCGCGCTCTCCGGGCGCGCGGTCGACGTCGTCGAGCCCGCCGCGTGGCCGCTCGGGCGCCTGCTCCCGCAACGCGTCGGCGACGCCGTCGCGCATCGCCTGCGCGAAGCCGGCATCGGCCTGCGCTTCGGAGCGGCCGCCGCGTCGGTCGAGCGCGCACGCACGGGCCGGCTGCACGTGCGGCTCGCCGACGGCGAATCGATCGAGACCGACGTCGTGCTCTCGGCGATCGGGCTGCGTCCGCGCACGGCGCTCGCGCACGCCGCCGGGCTGCAGACGAATCGCGGCATCGTCGTCGACCGCGAACTGCGAACGAGCGCGCCCGCGATCCACGCGCTGGGCGACTGCGCCGAGGTCGACGGCCACGTGCTGCCCTTCGTGATGCCGCTGATGCACGCCGCACGCGCGCTCGCGCGCACGCTCGCCGGAGAGCGCACCCGGCTGCGTTACCCGGCGATGCCCGTCGTCGTGAAGACGCCCGCCGCACCGCTCACCGTGGCGCCGCCCGCGCCCGGCGCGTCGGGCCAATGGCATTGCAGCGAAGCCGGCGACGGCAGCCTCGAGGCGTCGTTCGTCGACGCCGCCGGCAACCTGCTCGGTTTCGCGCTGCTCGGCGGGACGCCCGCTGCACGCCAGGCGCTCACGCGACGACTGCCCGCCGTCCTCGATTAGGAGGAAAGCCCTCCGCGCGTGCGCGCCGGGCGGCAGCGGGCCGGTTACGACGGCCGAGGGCGCGCGCCGGCGCCCGGGCTACGCCCGGCCTGCGCTCGGCGGGGCGATGGCTGCGGCGGTCCCGCGCAGCGGGGGCTGTGTGATCGGGTCCGCGGAAAACGGACGCCACGCAGTGGGAATGTTCTGGACTCTCAAAGGCGGTCCGTATTCGAGCCGTGCGGGGGCACCGAGAACGAAAGCTGCGCATGGCACCACGCGCTGCCGCCGCCGGCCGAATCGCGCCGATTCCCGGAAACCGGGTGTTTTCGTTCGTGGAATGCATTCCACGTGCGAAAAGACCCGAAATTCGGGTTTTTGCGTCGACCGGTCTGCACGGGGGTGCGAAGGGTGGGCTGGCAGAACGTGAACGTGTGCGCATGCGGCGCGCGTTGCCCACAGCCGGCCGGTTGGGTTCGTTGCGCGCGACCGAACCGGCCGGCCGTGGACAACGCTGGAAACCGCTTCGTGGCGTCCGCGGCGTGGGGACCGGGGCAGTGCACCGGCGCGCCCCCCGGCAGACGGTCCGCACCTTTGCCTGCGCCGGGTCTCGTGTATCGCTGCGCAGCACCTCGCGGGTCGCGCAACGCGCGCCGCATACGGCGCGGCCGACGCCCCCGACGCGCGCCCTCAGACCCCGACGGTCAGGGGAAAGGCCGCACGCCGATCAGCGGGCCGTGCAGATAGATCGCGAACGCGTACCACGCGACGGTTCCGACGACGACCGAAGTCAGATCGTTCGCCCACACACCGGCCGGGCGCACGCGGCCGTTGGCGCGCGCGCGGCGCCGCACCGAAACGAGATCGAGCACCGCCCAGACGAGGAAGGCGCCGAACAGCAGCAGGTCGGCGGCGCCGCCGTTGGCGAGCAGGTGCGCCAGCGCCCACAGGATCACGCCGACGAGCATCGGATGACCGACGAGCGCGCGCAGCCGGCTGCGCGGAACGTACGCGGCGACGATCAGCACGAACGCGACGAGCGTGAGCGGCGAGGCGAGATGGCGCGCCCAGACCGGCGGCGTCCACAGCGCTTCGCCGGCACTCGCGCGCGCGAGCGCGTAGCCCCAGACGATCAGCGCCAGGCCGGCCAGCGCGACCAGCGAGTACAGCCCTTTCCAGGCGCCCTCGCCCATCGACGCGATACGCGCGCCTCTCCAGCCGTCGCCGACGATGCGCACCGAGTGCACGCCGAGGAACACGACGAGGCCCACGACGAGGACGATCACGGCCTTCTCCGGTCGAAGCAACCGCGCAAGGCTACCCGATGCCTCCGCGCCGCGCATCGAATCGTCGGATAATGCGGACAACCGCCGCGCCCAACCGGTTCCGTGCCCGGACGCGACCCGTCCAACCCATCGAAGCCGAGCCATGCGCGTACTGCAACACCTGTTCCAGAACAACCGACAATGGGCCGAACGCATCAGCGCGTCCGACCCGTCGTTCTTCGAGCGGCTTTCGCTGCAGCAGAACCCGAAATACCTGTGGATCGGCTGCTCCGACAGCCGCGTACCGGCCAACGAGATCATCGGCCTGCCGCCGGGCGAGGTGTTCGTCCATCGCAACGTGGCGAACGTCGTCGTGCACACCGACCTCAACTGCCTGTCGGCGCTGCAGTTCGCGATCGACGTGCTGAAAACCGAGCACGTGATGGTCGTCGGCCACTACGGGTGCAGCGGCGTGCGCGCCGCGCTGTTCGAGCAGCGCATCGGGCTGTCCGACAACTGGCTCGGGCACGTGCGCGACGTCGCCGAGCGGCACGTCGCGCGCATCCGCCCGCTCGAGCACGATGCGCAGCGCGCCGATCGCCTGTGCGAGCTGAACGTCATCGAGCAGGTGCGCAACGTCTCGCGCACGACGATCGTGCGCGACGCATGGGATCGCGGCCAGCCGCTGTCGGTGCACGGATGGATCTACGGACTGCGCGACGGTCGCCTGCGCGACCTGGGCATCACCGCGCAGAGCCTCACCGAATGCGACGAACGATACGAGGCGGCGCTGCAGGCGCTGCAATGAGGTCCGCCCGGCTGCCGGGCGCGAGACGCGAATGAAGGTCGTCGTCATCGGCGCGGGCGTGGTCGGTGTGGCGAGCGCGTATTTCCTGAACCGGCAGGGCTTCGACGTCGTCGTCGTCGACCGGCAAAGCGAGGTCGGCGCCGAGACGAGCTTCGCCAACGGCGGGCAGATCTCGGTCAGCCATGCCGAGCCCTGGGCCAATCCGAAAACCTTGCGCAAGGCGGCGCGCTGGCTGCTGCGCAGCGACGCTCCGCTGCGCGTGCGGCTGCGCGCCGACGCGCGCCAATGGCGCTGGCTGCTGGCATTCGTGCGCGAATGCACGCGCGAGCGCACGCGCTACAACATCGGCGAGCTGGTGCGCCTGGGCAGCTACAGCCGCAAGGTGCTGCAGCGGCTGCGCGCCGAGACCGGCCTGTCGTACGACGAACGCACGCGCGGCATCCTGCATTTCTACACCGACCCGCGCGAGTTCGAAGCGGCACACGAGCCCGCCCGCTGGATGTGCGAGCTCGGCTGCGAGCGCAGCATCGTTTCGGTGGACGAGGCGATCGCGATCGAACCGGCGCTGCGCCCGGCGCGTGCCCTGCTCGCCGGCGCAACCTTTACCCCGGCCGACGAATCGGGCGACGCGCACGAATTCACCGTGCGGCTCGCCGAGCTGTGCCGCCGGGCGGGCGTCGCGTTCCGGATGAGCCACCAGGTCACCGCGCTGCGCGCCAGCGCCGGGCGCATCGAGTATGCGGAGACGATCGATCCGCACGGCCGGTACGAGGCGATCCGCGGGCAGCGCTACGTGCTCGCTGCCGGCAGCTTCAGCCCGCTGCTCGCCGCCCCGCTCGGCGTGCGGCTCGACGTGTACCCGGCCAAGGGCTACTCGGTGACGATGCCGGTGCGCGACCCCGCGCGCGCACACGAAGTGTCGCTCACCGACGACGAGCACAAGCTGGTCTTCTCGCGACTCGGCGAGCGCCTGCGCATCGCCGGCACCGCCGAGCTCGCCGGCTACGACCGCGCGCTCGACCTCGATCGCTGCCGCGCGATCCTGCGCCGCGTCGAGCAGCTGATGCCGGGCGCCGCCGACACCGGCGAGGCGCGGTTCTGGTCGGGATTGCGCCCGGCGACGCCGTCGAACCGGCCCTATGTGGGCGCGACACGCGTCGAAAACCTGTACCTGAACACCGGACACGGCACGCTCGGCTGGACGCTCGCCTGCGGTTCGGCGAAGGCGCTCGCCGACCTGATGGCCGGCCGGCAGCCGGACGTCGATTATGCGTTCTGCGGGCCTGCGCAAGCCCGGCCGAAGTCCTCGGCACTTCATGAGACGATTGCGCAATGAAAGTCGCCGAGAAACGTTCGGAAGTCCCCAGCTATCCGTTCGACGAAGCGCCCCGCAGCGGCGAAGCGCGGTCGGTCGCACCGGGCGTGCTGTGGATGCGCATGCCGTTGCCCGCGCCGCTCGCGCACATCAACACGTGGGCGATCGACGACGGGGCCGGCTGGGCCGCAATCGACACCGGCATGCAGAACGCCGAGACCGCCGCCGCGTGGCCCGAGGTGATCGCCGGCGCACTCGCGCACCGCCCGATCACGCGCGTGTTCGCCACCCACATGCATCCCGATCACATCGGGATGGCCGGGTGGCTGACGCGTCGCTTCGACTGCCGCTTGTGGATGACGCGGCTCGAGTACCTCACCTGCCGCGTGCTCGTCGCCGACACCGGGCGCGAGGCGCCCGCCGAAGGCGTCGACTTCTATCGGCGCGCCGGCTGGGACGAGGACGCGATCGAGCAATACCGTGCGCGTTTCGGCGGCTTCGGCAAGGGCGTCCACCGGCTGCCCGACAGCTATCGGCGCATCGTCGACGCCGAGCGCATCGCGATCGGCGATCACGAGTGGCACGTCGTCGTCGGCAGCGGCCACTCGCCCGAGCACGCGAGCCTGTATTGCCCCGCATTGCGCGTGCTGATCTCCGGCGACCAGGTGCTGCCGCGCATCTCGTCGAACGTCTCGGTGTTCCCCACCGAACCCGACGCCGATCCGCTGGGCGAGTGGTTCGACTCGCTCGCGCATCTCGAGCGCACGGTGCCCGACGACGTGCTCGTGCTGCCGTCGCACAACGAGCCGTTCACCGGCCTGCACTCGCGGCTGCGCTCGCTCGCCAACGGGCACCTGCGCGGACTCGAACGACTGCGCAAGTCACTCGCCGAGCCCAGGCGCGTCGTCGAGCTGTTCGGCGCGCTGTTCGCGCGCAACGTCTACGCCGACCCGCACCTGCTGGGGATGGCCACCGGGGAGTGCATCGCGCACCTGAATTACCTGGTCGCGCGCGGCGAGGCGAGCGTCGAGCCCGGCGAAGACGGCGTCGACCGCTACCGGATCCGCTGAGGCGCACGCCGGCCGCACCATCGATGAGCCTGCGCAGCACTCGTCCAGATCTCCCTACAGACCAGGGCACATCGAGTTCGTAGAGTCGCGTCTCCCGCGCCACGCCCGACAGGAGGCCCGATGCGATTCTTCGACCACCCCGCGCTGTCGTTGCGCCCCGGCGTGCCCGCGACCGGGCCAAGACAGGTGCTCGCGCGGCTGATCGAAACCACGCGACGGTATTACGACGCCACGCCGTCGTGCGCCCGGCCGACGCAAGGCTGCGATGCGCAGTCGTTCGACGAGCGGCTCGGCGAAACGCTCTCCACCGGCCGGCGAGCGGCCCGCGCCGGGATGCTCGCGTGGATCGAGCTCGACGGATTCGATGCCGTCGCGCGCGCTTGCCACGAACGCACGGCGCACTCGCTGCACGACGAAGTGCTGGCGCGCATCGCCCGCTGCGCCCCCTCGGCCGACGACCGTGTCGGCCGCCCCGACGACAACACCTTCGCCTGCCTGCGCCAACGCGTCGGATCGCTGAGACACGCGGTCGCGATCGCGGTCGATCTGCTCGAAGCGCTGTCGGCGCCGTTCGAGACCGACGGCGTGCGGCTGAGCCTGTGTCCGAGCATCGGCCTCGCCTGTTTCCCGCGCGACGGCGCCACGAGCGCAGCGCTGCGGATGCGCGCCGAAGCGGCGATGCGACGCGCGAGACACTACCGGATGGGCTACGCCTTCTACAGCGCGCCGCTCGATGCGGCCTTCGCCACGCCGCTGACGGCGGCGTACCGCGGGGCGCACAATGCGCGACGGCGCAATGGGACGAAGGACGACGCGTGAAGGCGTTGCCGCTCGATCGACAGGTCCTGGCCGGGTTCGGTGTCGCGATGCTCTTGCTGATCGCGATCGGCTCGGTGTCGTACCTGACCACCGGGCGCTTCCTCGACAGCTCGCGCGAAGCGGTGCACCGGGCCGAGCTGGTCGCGCCGTTGCAGCGCCTGCTCGCGTTCGCCTACGAAGTCGAGACCGCGCAACGCGGTTTCCTGTTCGCCGGCGACCCCGCGTATCTCGCGCAGCGCAACGACGCGATCCGGGCGGCGCGCGCTACGCACGCCGAACTGCGCGCGCTCGCCGCCGGGGATCCGGGCCTGCTCGAACGCATCGCGCGCCTCGAACCGATCATGGAGGCGCGCTTCCTGCGGCTCGAGGAAGTGCTCGCCGCCCGCCGCGAGTCGCCCGACCAATCGAAGGCACTCGTCTCGCAGGGCAGCGGCCGCAAGGAGATGGCCAGCCTGAGTCGCGAGATCAATGCGCTGGCCGCCGAGCAGCATTCGCTGCTGCGCGAGAACGCCGAGGCCGCTCGCGGGTACGGCGACCGCGTGTTCTCGATCTTCTTCGTCGCGCTCGCCGCCGTGCTGGGGCTGCTGCTGATGCTGCAGCACGCGATCCGTCGCGAGATCGCAGCCCGGCAGAGCGCGTATTCCGATCTCGCGCAGAGCCAGGCGCGCCAGGCGGAGCTGCTGCGCGAACTGCAGGCGGCCAACGAGGAGCTGGGCAATTTCGCGTACGTCGCTTCGCACGACCTGAAAGCACCGCTGCGCGCGATCGGCTCGCTCGCGCACTGGATCTCGAGCGACTACGGCGAGCGCTTCGACGAAGAGGGTCGCGAGCAGATGGGTCTGCTGCTGAGCCGCGTGAAGCGGATGGATCGGTTGATCGACGGCATCCTGCAGTACTCGCGCGTCGGTCGCGTGCGCGAGACGCGCAGCCTCGTCGACCTGAACGAACTGCTCGACGAAACGGTCGACCTGCTCGCGCCTCCGCCGCAGATCGCGGTCCGCGTCGGCCCGTTGCCGGCCCTCGTGATCGAGCGTACGCGCGCGCAACAACTGTTCCAGAACCTGATCGGCAACGCGATCCAGTACCACGACAAACCGAGCGGCGAGATCCGCGTCGAATGCGAACGCGAGAACGGCCAGTGGCATTTCCGCGTTCGGGACGACGGCCCCGGCATCGAGCCCCGCCACTGGGACCGCATCTTCCTGATGTTCCAGTCGTTGGCGCCGCGCGACCGAACCGAAAGCACGGGTCTCGGCTTGTCGCTGGTCAAGAAAATCGTCGAAATGCATGGCGGCCGCATCTGGGTCGAGTCGAAAATGCATTCGGGGAGCACCTTTCACTTCACGCTCCCGGAGGCGGCCGAAAGGAACGGAAACGATGCATGTGTCGAACAGTTCGATTCTCCTCGTCGAAGACGACGAAGTGGACGCGATGACGGTGCGGCGAGCGTTCAAGGAGCTGAAGGTCACCAACCCGCTGATCCAGCGCAGTAACGGCGAGGCGGCACTCGAGTTCCTGGACGGCGCAGGCGACGCCCCTCCCTGCCTGATCCTGCTCGACCTGAACATGCCCGTGATGAACGGGATCGAGTTCCTGCAGGTGGTCAAGCGGCACCCGATCTGGCGACGCATCCCGGCGGTCGTGCTGACCACCTCCGAGGAAGAGCAGGACAAGATCGCGAGTTTCGACCTGAGCGTGGCCGGCTACATGACGAAGCCGGTCGACTACCGCAAGTTCGTCGACGCCGTGCGCACGATCGACGCGTACTGGACGCTCAGCGAAGCGGCGCCCGTCTGATCGACCCGGCGCGCGGACCGTGGCCGCGGGATGAATCCGCCGATCCGGATCCTGCTCGTCGATGACGACGAGGTCGACCGGCGCATCTGCCGGCGTGCGCTCGCGCGCTCGGAGCCGCCGGCCGCGTTCGTCGAAGCGGAAACCGCCGAGCAGGCATTGCAGCGCATCGCCGAGCAGGAATTCGACTGCATCCTGCTCGACTTCCGGCTGCCCGACATGGACGGGCTCGACCTGCTCGAACGGCTGTGCAAGGCGCGCGGCGAAGACCGGCGCGTTCCGGTCGTCATGCTGACCGGCGCCGACGACGTGACGCTTGCGGTCGAGGCGATGCGCTGCGGCGCGAGCGATTACGTCGTCAAGGACGTCGACGGCCGCTACCAGGCGCTGATGCCGACGGTCGTGCAGCGCGCGCTGCGCGAGCGCGACCTGCAACACGCCCGCTGGCGCGACGAACAGGCCCTCGCCCGATACCGCAGCGACCTCTCCGAACTGACGCGTCGGCTGATGTTCCACGAGAAGGCGATGACCCGGCGGCTGGCGCAGATGCTGCACGACCAGCTCGGGCAGACGCTCGCGGCGATCCGGCTCGGCTTCGACGCGGTCGAAGCGGGCCGCGCGGGCGCATCTCCTGCGCAGACCGATCGCCAGGCGCGCCGCGTCGACGCGCTGATCGACCGGGCGGTGCGCGAGGTCCGGCTGGTGCTCGTCGAACTGCGCCCGCCGTTGCTCGACGAGCACGGCCTGGTCGCCGCGCTCGACAACGAGCTGCGCAGTCATCCGCTCGCCGGAGACGACGTCGACCTGCGGCTCGAATCGAAAGGGGCGTGCACGCAGATCCGCTGGCCGGGCGACGTCGAATACGCCGCCTTCATGATCGCGCGCGAGGCGATCGCCAACGCGCTGCGCCACGCACGCGCGAAGTCCGTGCGCGTATCGGTCGACGGCGATGCACACGCCCTCGCGCTGTGCGTGATCGACGACGGCGACGGAATCGCGACCGACACGCCGCAGCCCGGACACCTCGGCATTGTCGGAATGCGCGAGCGCGCACTCGCGATCGGCGGGCAGTTCACGCTGCAGTCGGCGCCGGCGCACGGCACCAGCGTTCGCCTCGACTGGGGGGAGGCTTCGTGAGCCGCCTGTATCTGGTCGACGACCATCTCATCGTGCGCGAGGGCCTGCGGGCCGTCCTCGAAGCGGCGGGTCACGCGATCGTCGGCGAATCGGCCCATCCGACGCAGGCGCTCGCCGAGATCGCGCACACCGCGCCCGACCTGCTGATCGTCGATCTGAACCTGGGCGAACGCTCGGGTTTCGAGTTGCTGGCCGAATTGCAGCGCCGCTCGCTGGCGACCCGCTGCATCGTGCTCACGATGTCGGCGCACCCGCGCCACGTCGGCGAGGCGCTTCGCCTGGGCGCCCTCGGCTACGTGTTGAAGGGATCGCCGACCAGCGAACTGCTGCGTGCGCTCGAGGCGGCGCTGCGGGGACGGCGACACCTGAGCGCCGACGTCGCCGACCTGGCGGTCCAGGCATTGACGAGCGAAGGCGACACCGACGGTTTCGCCATGCTGTCGCCGCGCGAACGCCAGATCGTCGCAATGGTCGTGCGCGGCCGGAGCAGCGCGTCGATCGGCCAGGCACTGCACCTCTCGCCGAAGACCGTCGATACGTATCGCAGCCGGCTGATGAACAAGTTGCAGGTCGGCGACGTGCCTTCGCTGGTGCGGCTGGCGATCCGCCACGGGCTGATCGAAGCGTAGCAGCCGGGCGGCGCACGCCGGCGTTCTGTCGCCCGCACACGGACCGTCGAGAGTTCCCTACAGACCACGCCATGCCCTTCGCCTAGAGTGGGCCTGCCCGCATCGGCCGTGCGAACGAGCCGTGGCAGCGGACCCGACCCGAGATGAAGGAGTACCGGATGCAGCGCGACCGCTCGGCGGCCCATTCGTGGTTCCCGGGCACGGCTTCGCACCCGATGCGGGCCGCCGCACCCGCGTTGGCGCTGCTCGGCAACGTCCCCGAGTCGCCGGCGGATCCGGCGCGCTGCCTCGCGAGTGCGGAGGAGCGCGAATGGCTCGAGCGCGAGCTGCGCGTCGTGCGAACCGAACTGTCGATCGCGAAGGCGGAATTGTCGGAACGCCGTTTACGCGAAGCGAATGCGACGCCGGGAAGCGAACTCGAGCGGGCGCCCGGTTCGCTGGATGCGCAGCGGCGCCGGACCGAGCGCCTCGCGGTCGTCGCGCACGAGTTGCGAAAGCCGCTGTCGCCGATCCGCGCCGCCGCATCGCTGCTCGCGCGCCGCGTACCGGAAGACCCGGTGCTGGCGCAACTGCAGTGCATCATCGAGCGGCAGATCGAACACATGTCGCGCCTCGTCGCCGACCTGCTCGACGAATCGAGAGTCGCGACCGGCAAGCTGGCGATCGAGAAGCGGCGAATCGCGTCGACCGAGTTCCTCGACGCCGCGGTCGATGCGTGCCGATCCGCATTCGACGCGCGTCGCCAGCGCCTGCGCGTGCGCAAGCCGCGCGCCGCGCTCGAGTGGCACGCCGATCCGGCGCGACTCACGCAGATCCTGACCAACCTGCTCGACAACGCGTCGAAGTTCACGCCCGAAAACGGAGCCATTGCGCTGACGATGCGCGTGCGCCGCGATTCGGTCGCCTTCTTCGTCTCGGATACCGGCATCGGCATCTCGGCCGACGAGCTGGCCGGCGTCTTCGAACCGTTCGCGCAAAGCGCGCGCGCATTGCGCTTCCGCGGCGACGGGCTCGGCATCGGCCTTTCGGTGGTGCGCGATCTCGTCCAGGCGCACGGCGGCACGGTCAGCGCGCGCAGCGCGGGCAACGGGCGCGGCACGACCTTCGCCGTTTCGCTGCCGCGAGACGCCGCACCCTGCCCGTTCGAACCCGGGCACGAAACCGCTACGCGGACCGGGCGCGAGCCGGCGTAGCGCGGGCGGGCCGGGAGAGGCTCGGCGTGCCCCGACGCCGCGGCCAGAACGCCGCCGCCGCAAGCAACAGCACGACGGTGGCCGGCTCGGGAACCTGCGCGATCGCGAAATTCGCCGCGGTGAAGGTCGCGAGCGTATCGCGCCCGGCCTGCCCGCCGAGATTCGTCATGCGCGCAAGGACCTTCAGATCCGACGTGTTGTCGCCGAGATCGGTGGAGAACACCAGCCTCGGCAGGTCGAGACCGCTGTTGAAATACACGAAGAAACCGGCGCCCGTCGACGTGAGCTGCCCGGCGATCAGGTTCGCCGCGTTCCCGGCGCCGAAGGGCGTCGCCGGATCGGCGTCGTTGTCGAACGTGCGCAGCACGATCACGTTCGCACCGGCGGCCGGCAGGTTCTCGACGACGTCGTTGGCGAACTGGAGCGTGGGCCCGATGCCGAATACGGACGGGTCGAACGCGAACACGTCCGAAGCGACGTTGAAATCGGTGAACAGCTCGCCGCCGACGATCTGGCGCCCCGGCGTGGTCAACGCATCGGAGCCTGCGAACGGATCGGTGGTGAACGCGAGGGTGGCGGCACCTGCGCTCGCATGCACGGCGACGAGCGCGCCCAGGAGGGTACGAAGCACGGAGGAACGCATGTCCTGTCTCCCCACGGCCGACCGGATGACGTCATGACGATCCTCTTCCGCCGATCCGACGTCAAGCCGTGAGGGAGCGCCGGGCGAGCGGGCCGCGCCCGATCAGACGTCGATGTTCCTCGCCACCAGTGCGTTCTCGGCGATGAACGCGCGCCGCGGCTCGACGTCGTCGCCCATCAGCGTGGTGAAGATCTGGTCGGCGGCGATCGCGTCGTCGATGCGCACGCGAAGCAGGCGGCGCGCATCGGGATCCATCGTCGTCTCCCACAGCTGCGACGCGTTCATCTCGCCCAGCCCCTTGTAGCGCTGGCGCCCTACGCCGCGCTCGGCTTCGGCGAGCAGCCAGCGCATCGCACCGCGGAAATCGTCGATCGACTGCGTGCGGCGCTTGTCGCCCTCGCCGCGCCGGATCTCGGCACCCACGCCGATCAGCCCGCCGACGGTCTGCGCGAAATCGGTCAGCGCGCGATAGTCGGCCGACAGCGCGAACTCGGTGTCGAGCACGCTGGTCTTGACGTTGCCGTGGTGGCGCCGTTCGATGACCAGGCGCCACTTCTCCTGCTTCGCGTCGAGGCGCGCGTGCACGACGGGCGGACCGCCGTTGTTCGGCGGCGCATAGCGCGCCATCGATTTCGCCAGCCGCGCGGCCGACGCCTCGGCGCTCTGCTCGTTCGACAGGTCGATCTCGCAGCCGTCGACGATCGAACGCAGCGCATCGGCATCGATGATGCGCGACAGCCGTTCGATCACCGCCTCGGAGACGAGATACTTGCGGGCGAGCTCGGCGAGCGCGTCGCCCGAGATCGGCTCGGCACCCGCGCTCGGCAGCAGCGAACCGCCGTCGAGGGCGTGCCGCAGCATGTACTGGTTGAGCTCCTGGTCGTCCTTCAGATAGCGCTCGTCGCGGCCGTGCTTGACCTTGTACAGCGGCGGCTGCGCGATGTAGATGTGGCCGCGCTCGACCAGATCGGGCATCTGCCGGTAGAAGAACGTGAGCAGCAGCGTGCGGATGTGGCTGCCGTCGACGTCCGCGTCGGTCATGATGATGATGCGGTGGTAGCGCAGCTTCTCGACGTCGTAGTCGGGGCCGATGTTGGTGCCGAGCGCGGTGATCAGCGTGGCGATCTGTTCCGACGAGATCAGCTTGTCGAAACGCGCCTTCTCGACGTTGAGCACCTTGCCGCGCAGCGGCAGGATCGCCTGGAACTTGCGATCGCGTCCCTGCTTGGCCGAGCCGCCCGCCGAGTCGCCCTCGACGATGAAGAGCTCCGAGAGCGCCGGGTCCTTCTCCTGGCAGTCGGCGAGCTTGCCGGGCAGGCCGACGCCGTCGAGCAGTCCCTTGCGCCGCGTCATCTCGCGCGCCTTGCGCGCGGCCTCGCGCGCGCGCGCCGCATCGACGATCTTGCCGCAGATGATCTTCGCGTCGGCGGGCTGCTCGAGCAGGAACTCCTCGAGCGTCGCGCCGACGATCTCCTCGACGGCCGGACGCGCCTCCGACGAAACGAGCTTCTCCTTCGTCTGGCTGGAGAACTTCGGATCGGGCATCTTGATCGACAGCACGCAGGTCAGCCCTTCGCGCATGTCGTCGCCGCTCGTCTCGACCTTCGCCTTCTTCGACAGCTCGTTGTGCTCGATGTACTTGTTGATGACGCGCGTCATCGCCGCGCGCAGTCCGGTGAGGTGCGTGCCGCCATCGCGCTGCGGGATGTTGTTCGTGTAGCAGAGCACCTGCTCGTTGTACGAGTCGTTCCACTGCATCGCGACTTCGACGAACACGCGCCGGTGCTCGCCGCCGACCTCGACCTCGCGCTCGCCGCTGGCATGGAACACGTGCGGGTGGATCGTCGTCTTCGACTTGTTGATGTACTCGACGAACCCGCGCACGCCGCCGGCGAAGGCGAAATCCTCCTCCTTGCCCTGGCGCTGGTCGACGAGCCGGATGCGCACGCCGTTGTTCAGGAAGCTCAGCTCGCGCAACCGCTTGCTGAGAATCTCGTAGTGGAAATCGACGTTGCCGAAGATCGCCTCGTCGGCCAGGAAATGCACCTCGGTTCCGAGCAGCGGCGTCTCGCCGATCACCTGCATCGGCGAGACGAGCACGCCGTCGCGCTGCTCGACGACGCGGTCCTGCACGAGGCCGCGCCGGAACTCCATGACGTGGACTTTCCCGTTGCGCCGGATCTTCAGCCGCAGCCACTTCGACAGCGCGTTGACGCACGAAACGCCGACGCCGTGCAACCCGCCCGAGACCTTGTAGCTGTTCTGGTTGAACTTGCCGCCCGCGTGCAGCTCGGTCATCGCGATCTCGGCCGCACTGCGCTTCGGGACGTGCTTGTCGTCCATCTTCACGCCGACCGGAATGCCGCGGCCGTTGTCGACCACCGAGATCGAGTTGTCGGTATGGATCGTGACGACGATCTCGTCGCAGAATCCGGCGAGCGCTTCGTCGATCGAATTGTCGACCACCTCGAAGACGAGGTGGTGCAGGCCGGTGCCGTCGGACGTGTCGCCGATGTACATCCCGGGGCGCTTGCGAACCGCCTCCAGGCCTTCGAGGATCTGGATCGAGGAGGAATCGTAGGGTCGTTCGGCTTCGGTCATGTTCACCTTCGGAATCAGATGCGCATCGGCATGACGACGTAGCGGAACTGCTCGTCGCCGGGCACCGTGAGCAGCGCGCTCGTTCCCGAATCGCCGAAATCCATCTGCACGGATTCGCTCTTCAGGTTGCCGAGCACGTCCTGCAGATAGCTCACGTTGAACCCGATCTCGAGGCTTTCGCCGTCGTAGTCGACCTCGATCTCCTCGGTGGCTTCCTCCTGCTCGGCATTGCTGGTCTGGATCTGCAGCGTTCCGGGGGACAGGCTCAGGCGAACGCCCTTGAACTTGTCCGACGTGAGGATCGAGGCGCGCGCGAGCGACGCGGCGAACGTGTCGCGCGCGACGACGGCGCGCTTCGTGTAGCCCTGCGGAATCACGCGCTGGTAGTCGGGAAACTTCCCTTCGACGATCTTCGAGACCATCTCGACCTCGCCGAAGCGAAAGCGAACCTGGTTGGCCGACACGTCGATGGCGACGCGCTCGTCGCCGTCGGACAGCAGCCGCTGCAGCTCGAGCACGGTCTTGCGCGGAATGATGACCTCGGTGCGCGCGAGCTCGGCACCGTCGATCGTCGCCTCGCAGTACGACAACCGGTGCCCGTCGGTGGCGACGACGCGCACCTGCGCGCCGTCGGTGACGAGCAGCAGCCCGTTCAGGTAATACCGGATGTCCTGCTGCGCCATCGCGAAATGCACCATCTGGATCAGGTGCTTGAGCTGCTTCTGCGGCAACTCGAACGAGGCGACGAAGCGGTCGCTGACGGCGACCGTCGGGAACTCGCCGGGATCGAGCGTCTGCAGCGCGAAACGGCTGCGTCCGGCCTGGATCGTCGCGCGCTTGTTCTCGACCTTGATCGAAACGTCGACTTCGGGCAGCGAACGCAGGATGTCGATGAGCTTGCGCGCCGACAGCGTCGTTGCGCCGTCTTCGTCGCCCGCGCCGAGCTGCGCCGTGGTCTGGATCTGGATTTCGACGTCGGTCGCCAGGAACGACACGTCGGCGCCGGACTTGCGCAGCAGCACGTTGGCGAGGATCGGCAGCGTGTGACGTCGTTCGACGATTCCCGAAACCGTCTGCAACGGCTTCAGGATCGCATCGCGATGTGCTTTGATGAACTGCATTCGTTCAGTTTCCTGTTGCTGTTGTTGGATGTATGCGGCGCAACTCTGGGGATAAGCCGTCCGGGGCCGCACCGGCACTCGGTATGCGGCCGATTCGGGCCTGTGAAATACGCGTGCCGGCGGCTGTGGACGCGGTCGAACAACTTCGCGCTGCCTGCAAACGAGGCACGTTGTCCACAATCGCTCCCGCGCTTGTGCAGCACTTGCCCGGCGCTTGTGCGCGCGCTCGAATCAGGCGCTTTTCAGCCACGGAGCGTCTGCTCGAGCACGTGCAGCTGCCGGTTCCATTCCTGGTCGTGCTGGCGCAACTCGGCGATCCGCTTGACCGCGTGCATCACGGTCGTGTGGTCGCGTCCGCCGAACGCCTCGCCGATCTCGGGGAAACTCTTCTGCGTCAACTCCTTGGCGAAATACATCGCGATCTGGCGCGCACGAGCGATGTGCGCAGGCCGTCGCTTGCTGTACATGTCGGCGACCTTGATCTTCAGGAAGTCGGCGACGGTCTTCTGGATCGATTCGATCGAGATCGGCGGGCGGTTCAGCTCGAGCAGGTCCTTCAGCGCTTCCTTGGCGAGCTCGGCGGTGACCGCCTTGCTGCGGAAACGCGCGAAGGCGATCACGCGCAGCAGCGCGCCTTCGAGCTCGCGCACGTTCGAGCGAAGATTCTTCGCGACGAAGAACGCGACTTCCTCGGGCAGCTTCTCGCCCGAATGCTCGGCCTTCTTGAGCAGGATCGCCACGCGCATCTCGAGCTCGGGCGGCTCGATCTCGACGATGAGCCCGGAGCCGAAACGCGACACCAGCCGGTCCTCGAAGGCCGACAGCTCCTTCGGGTAGGTGTCGCTCGTGATGATGAGCTGCTTGCGCGCGGTAAGCAGCGCCTCGAACGTGTAGAAGAACTCCTCCTGCGTGCGATCCTTGCCGCCGAGAAACTGGATATCGTCGATCAAGAGCAGGTCGAGCGACTGGTACTTCTGCTTGAAGTCGTGCAGCGACTTGCGCTGGATTCCGCGCACCATCTCGTCGAAGTAATCCTGCGCGTGGATGTAGCGCACGCGCGCGCCCGGCATCCGTTCGCGGATCGAATTGCCGACCGCGTGCAGCAGGTGCGTCTTGCCCAGTCCGACGCCGCCGTACAGGAACAGCGGGTTGTACGAGGTGCCGGGCCGCTCGACGACTTGCAGCGCCGCCGACCACGCAATCTGGTTGGCCTTGCCGTGCACGAAAGTATCGAACGTCAGCTCCGGACGCAGCCGGGTACGCGCGTCGGGTGCGGCGAGCGACGGGAACTCGGCCGGCGTCGGCGGCGAGACCGCGTCGACCGTTTCCGTGACGACTTCGCCGTCGTCGAAGGCTTCGCCGCCGGGGTTGGCCGGTTGCCACGCAACCGCGGCGGCGAGCGAATCGATGGGCGGCGTGCCGGGGGCCGATGCCGCCGCGGCTCGGTGGATCTCGAAGCTGACGCGCAATTCGGGCTCGATCGTTTCGCGCGCGATGGATTCGATGCGCGACTCGAACTGCGACTTGACCCAGTTCAGCTTGAAGTGGTTCGGCACGCCGAGGCGCAACAGATGCTCGCCTTCGTCGTAACCGAGGAAGACGAGCGGCTTGATCCAGGGTTTGAACTGCTGTGCGGGTATCTCGTTCTCGAGCCGTGCCACGCAGGCGAGCCAACGGTCCATCATGTTTTCGATCGATTCTGGCGTGCGGGGCAGGGGATCGTACCAACGGGCGTGCCCCGTCGGAGCACCGACGCGGCACGGAAAGCGGGGACCGCGAGAACGCTGGCGACGCGCGGGAAAGCCTCCATTTTACTCCCGAAGGGCCCCTGCGCGCTATCCTCAAATTGACAGCCGGCCCTGTAATGCGTTGTAATGAAAGGCTTTTCGCTCCACGCTGAGCCTCACGTCGAGGGATCCCCCGATGAAACGCACCTACCAACCGTCCGTCGTGCGCCGAAAACGCACGCACGGGTTCCTCGTACGCATGAAGACCCGCGGTGGTCGAGCCGTCATCCGTGCGCGTCGCGCCAAGGGACGAAAGCGTCTCGCCGTCTGACCCGTCGTCGCGCCGTGACCGGCGAGCGTCGCCGGAGAAACGACGCGTGCCGCCGGGCATCGTACCGGCGCTGCTGCGCACCCGTCCAGTCGCCTCCGGCGAACATTTCAGCGTGCACGCGAGCCTGCGCGAGCCGCGGGAAGCGGGAGATCCGGTTCGTGGCATGCTGATCATCGCCGCACCGAAGCGCGTGCTGCGCCGCGCGGTGGAGCGCAACGCGATGCGTCGCGTCGCGCGCGAAGCGTGGCGGGCCGCGGCGCTCGACCGGGTGCCCGTCGTCGCGTTGCTGCGCATCCGCGGCGCGCTGCCGGCCGAGGGCCTGCGGGCGCGCAAGCGCCTTGCGCGCGGCGAGCTCGATCGGCTTTTCGTCTCGCTGCGCAAGCGCTCGGACGCATGGCAGAAGGCCTCATGAAGCGACTACTCGCGGCCCTGATCCGCTTCTATCGCGTGGCGCTGAGCCCTTTTCTCGCGCCCCGCTGCCGGTTCCTGCCGACCTGCTCCGACTACGCGCTGCAGGCGCTCGAACGGCACGGTGCGCTCGCGGGCGGCTGGCTGGCGTTGCGTCGCCTGGCCCGTTGCCATCCCTTCCATCCCGGCGGCGTGGACGAAGTGCCCGATCGCCTTTCGCCGAAGTGCCGTTGCCGCTGGCCGGCCGCGCTGCACGGCGAACCACCTACCGAACGTTAGTCGGTCCCGAGCCCATGCAGACCCAACGAATGATCCTCTGGATCGTGTTCTCGATGTCGCTGCTTTTCCTGTGGGATTCCTGGCAGCGTCACCAGGGCAACGCCTCGCTGTTCGGCGGCCCGCCTCCGGCCGAGCAGACGGTCGGCCAGGGGCCGACGCCGGGTGCCGGCGTTCCGGGGCCGAGCGGAGACGCCGCGATTCCTCCGGCCGGCACGCCGCCGGCGCTGCCGTCTCCCGCGGCCGTCGCACCGCCGGCCGGAGCGTCGGGTGCGGCGAGCGTGTCGGGCGCGTCGGACCAGACGATCCGGATGGCGAACGACGTGCTCGCGCTCGACATCGACCGGATGGGCGGCCAGATCCGCAGGGCCGAGCTCGTCGAGCACCGCGACCAGGAGAACGAGGAGCGCAACCTGGTGCTGCTGCACTACGAGCCGGGAAGCATCTATCTCGCGCAGAGCGGGCTGATCGGAGACGCACCCGCCGGGTCGTCGTTCCCGACGCACCGCACGCCGATGACGCCGGTGGGCGAGGCGGCCGTGCGCACGATCGATTCGGGCCGGGCCGTGCAGCTGCAACTGGCCGCCGAGAGCGGGGGCGTGCGTCTCGTTCGCACCTACACGCTCGCGCGCGGCGCGTACGTGGTCGACGTGAAGGACGAGGTCACCAACGTCGGCGAGACGCCGGTCCAGCCGATCCTGTACCTGCAGCTCACGCGCGACGGCGAAGCACCGGCCGGCGGCTCGAAGTTCTACAGCACGTACACGGGGCCGGTCGTCTACTCCGAGGAAGACAAGTTCCAGAAGGTCTCGTTCAGCGACATCGACAAGGGCAAGGCGAGCCACACGAAAACGGCCGACAACGGATGGGTCGGCATCATCCAGCATTACTTCGTCGCCGCATGGATCCCCGCGCAAAACGCTCAGCGCGAGTACTACGCGCGCAAGGTCGACGCGAACCTGTATTCGGTCGGCGTCAAGGAGCCGCTCGGCGCGCTGGCACCGGGCGCGACCGTCGCGACCGAGTCGCGCCTGCTGGTCGGCCCGCAGCAGCAGCGCATGCTCGAGGAGGTTGCGCCGGGGCTCGATCTCACCGTCGACTACGGCTGGCTCACCGTGATCGCGCAGCCGATCTACTGGCTGCTCGAGAAACTGCACGGGATCGTCGGCAACTGGGGGTGGGCGATCGTGCTGCTCACCGTGCTGATCAAGACGGCGTTCTTCCCGCTGCAGGCGGCGAGCTATCGCTCGATGGCGCGGATGAAAGCGGTCACGCCGCGTCTCACCGCGATTCGCGAACGGTACGGCAGCGATCGCGTGAAGATGAACCAGGCGATGATGGAGCTGTACAAGACCGAGAAGATCAATCCGCTCGGCGGATGCCTTCCGATCGTCGTGCAGATTCCGGTGTTCATCGCGCTCTACTGGGTGCTGCTCGCGTCGGTCGAGATGCGCAACGCGCCGTGGATCGGCTGGATCAACGACCTGTCCGCACCCGACCCGTATTTCATCCTGCCGCTCGTGATGGCCGGCACGATGTTCATCCAGGTCAAGCTGAACCCGACGCCGCCGGATCCGATCCAGGCGAAGATGATGATGATCATGCCGCTGGTGTTCTCGGTCATGTTCTTCTTCTTCCCCGCCGGCCTCGTCCTGTACTGGCTCGTCAACAACGTCTACTCGATCGTCCAGCAATGGGTGATCAACAAGCAGATCGAGAAAGCGGCCGCGGCGGCGAAAGCGAGGGGCTGATTGAGGAAGGGAAGGGAGAAGGGGGAAGGGTGGATGGAAGAGGTGAAGGGGGAAGGGTGAAGGGTGAAGGGGGCCGGGCCGGCTGCGAAGGCCTTCGCGCTGGGCCGGCGCGGCCGAGCCTCGACGCTCCTTCGTCTGCTCCTTCGCTTTCACAAACTCCATCCGCCAGCGCGCCATTCCCGGCAGCCGGCTCGGCCCCCTTCACCCTTCCCCCTTCACCCTTCACTTCCCCGACTCCCATCGCCGCCATCGCCACCGCGCCCGGGCGCGGGGGGATCGGAGTGGTGCGCGTTTCGGGGCGCGGGCTGGAGCCGATCGTCGAGGCGGTGCTGCGCCGGTCGCTGGTGGCCCGGCAGGCGAGTTACGGGCCTTTTTTCGCGGCCGACGGCAGCGTGATCGATCGCGGGATCGCGATCCGTTTTCCGGCGCCGCACTCGTATACCGGCGAGGACGTGCTCGAGCTGCAGGGGCACGGCGGGCCGGTCGTGATGCAGTTGCTGTTGCGCCGCGTGCTCGAGGCGGGACGCGAGATCGGCGTACGGCTCGCCGAGCCCGGCGAGTTCACGCAGCGTGCCTACCTGAACGACAAGCTCGACCTCGCGCAGGCCGAGGCGGTTGCCGACCTGATCGACGCGAGCACGGAACAGGCCGCTCGATCGGCCGCGCGGTCGCTGTCGGGCGAGTTCTCCGACGCGGTGCACGCGCTGGTCGACCGGCTGATCGAACTGCGCATGCTGGTCGAGGCGACGCTCGATTTCCCCGACGAAGAGATCGATTTTCTCGAGGCGTCCGATGCGCGCGGACGGCTCGCCGCAGTGCGCGCCGATCTCGACGCGCTGTTCGCGCAGGCGCGGCGCGGTGCGTTGTTGCGCGAGGGATTGAACGTCGTGCTGCTGGGCGAGCCGAACGTCGGCAAGAGCTCGCTGCTCAACGCGCTCGCCGGTGCCGAGGTCGCGATCGTCACCGACGTTCCGGGCACGACGCGCGACCGCATTGCGCAGGCGATCCAGATCGAGGGCGTCGCGCTGAACGTGATCGACACGGCCGGGCTGCGCGAGACGAGCGATCGCGTCGAGCAGCTCGGCATCGCGCGCACGTGGGCCGAGGCGCAGGCGGCCGACGTCGTCGTGCACCTGCTCGATGCGCGCGACGAGGACGCCGCGGCGGCGCGCGCGATCGAGCGCGAGCTCGCACGGCGCCTCGCCCGTCCGGTGCCGCAGGTGCGCGTGTACAACAAGATCGACCTGGCCGGCATCGCGCCTCGCGTCGAGCGCGGGGCCGGTGCCGACGGCGCGGGCGATGCGCGTCGGCCGGCGACTGCGCCCGACGAGCCGGACGCCGAGGCGTCGGTATGGCTGTCGGCGAAGACCGGCGCCGGCATCGACGCGTTGCGACGCGTGCTGCTCGAGCTCGCCGGCTGGCAGGCCGGCGGCGAGACGACGTTCCTCGCGCGCGAGCGCCATCTCGTGGCGCTGCGTGCGGCGAGCGAGCGCCTCGAGGCCGCGGGCGAGCGCGCGGCCGAGGGTGCGCGGCACCTGGATCTCTTCGCCGAGGAATTGCGGCTGGCGCAGGAGCGGCTGAACGAGATCACCGGCGAGTTCACCGCGGACGACCTGCTCGGGGTCATTTTCAGCCGGTTCTGCATCGGGAAATAGCTCTGGTCCGATGGCCCGGCACCCGGCCACAACCTCGCGAAATCGAAGCTCAGTTGCCGGTGGTGGCGGATCGACGGCAGGTACACGGTGGCGCTTCTCTCGTCCTCGATGCACAGGATCCGGTAATCGCCGCTACCGAGTAGTCGCAGACCATCGGCCGCACCGGCGGGCGGTTGGCCGAGTTGCCGATCGCTTCGGCGGACTGCGGCGGCTGGTTGGGGCCCCGCGCGTGAAATTACAGAATCCTGTGCGGTTTGCGCGGGATCGGCGTGCGCCGGAAGAGCCCGGCACGCGGGCGCCACTGCGCTCCCGCCAGCTGGCCCGGTCGCGCGACTTCCGTGAAACGCCGCCTCACAGCACCCTCCACCACGGCACGGCCAGCACGTCGGGGGTGAGCCACTCGACCGTGCGCCCGGTGTGCAGCAGGAGCCCGGCGCGCGCCTTGCGCCCGTACTCCTGCCGGAAGGTGCGCAAGTGCGTGCAGTCGGCGAGGCGCGGCGTCGAGGTGGCCTTCACCTCGATGGGCAGCAGCTTGCCGCCCGCCTCGATGACGAAGTCCACTTCCTCGCCGATCGTGGTGCGCCAGTAGGCGAGTTCCACGCGGTCCACCCGCCCATCGCGCCAGGCGGAGAGGTCGTGCAGCACCAGGTTCTCGAGGTGCGCACCCGCGGGCGCCGTGGCGCCGAGGTGCAGCGCGACGCCGGTGTCGCCCCAGAAGATCCTGGGCGACTTGATGAGCCGCTTGGTGCGGTTCACCGCGTAGGCCGGCAGGCGCACGAGCAGATGCGAGGTCTCCAGCAGGTTGAGCCAGCGGTGTACCGTCGGCTGCGGCAGACCGACATCGCGGCCCAGCTCGGTCTGGTTGAGGATCTGCCCCAACCGCAGGCAGGCGGCCTGCATCAGGCGGCGGAAGTCCGGCAACGCGCTGATCGAGGCGAGGTCCTGCAGGTCGCGCTCGAGATAGGTGCGCACGTAGCCGTCGAACCAGATGGCGCGGTCGGCCGGCGTCGTGTGTTCCAGCGCCGGCGTGGGAAACCCCCCGCGCAGGGCGAGCGCCTGCCAGTCTTCCTCGGGGTCATCCCCGGCCGCCAGCAGCTCGCGCCACGTGTTTTCGGGCGCGGCCAGCAGGTCGTCCCAACGCCCCGCGCGTGCGAGCCCGAGCTGCTCGCGCCGAGTCATGGGCCAGAGCGTGAGGTAGCTCGCGCGGCCGGCCAGCGACTCCGACACCTGCCGCATCGAGAGCAGGTTGGCCGAGCCGGTGAGCAGGAAGCGCCCGGGCCGGCGGTCGCGGTCGATGGCCCGCTTCACCGCAGTCATCAGGCCCGGTTCGCGCTGGCGTGAATGAATATCATCCATCATATGAAGACCCTGCCCCGCCTGGTGGACGACGCGCTCGCCGCGCGGCTGCGCGTGATGCCGCACGCGACGCGGCAATCGTTTGACGCTGGCTTGGGCGAAGCAGAGAATTTTCCGGTCGGCCGCCGCCTACTCGACTGGCGTGCCGCCCGAGCCGGAGTGACGGCTTTCCCGTCACCGTTCAGCGCCGGGGCCCGCGCTGGCCGACTCGCCCCGACGGGCCTCCGTTTGCAGGAGCGCATCATGGCTACGTACATCGCGCTGGCCAACTTCACCGACCAAGGCATCCGGAGCGTCAAGGAAACCACGACACGTGCCGACGCCGTGAAGGAGGCGGGCCGCAAGATCGGGGTCGAAATGCAGGCAATCTACTGGACGCTCGGCCAGTACGACCTCGTGGTGGTTCTCGAGGCGTCCGACGAGAAGGCGGCAACCGCCTTTGCGCTGTCCATCGGCGCGGCGGGCAACGTGCGCACCCAGACCATGCAGGCATTCTCGCGGGACGAGATGAACGCGATCGTCGCGAAGATGCTGTAGCACGCTGGATCAGGTATGGTGGATCACGCTGGCCCATGCGCGGAATTCGCCGCAGTTCGGGAACCACCGTTTCCCGCAGCGCCGCCCGGCTCTGCCGTGATTCACCCGTTCTCGCATCGAAATGACCCTGAAGAAGATCATTCGCAGCAAGGACTTCACCGGCAGCCGCGCGTGGGACGCGCTGCCCCTCGTCGAGATGAACGGCATCACGACGCGGCTGCACTGGACCGATGCGCCGTACCGCTGGCACGTCAACGACGGTGAGGAGGTTTTCGCGGTGCTCGACGGCGTCGTCGACATGCATTGGCGCGAAGCGGGCGCGGAGCACGTCGAGACGCTGCAGGCGGGCGACGTGTTCGTGGCCGAGCGCGGTTGCGAGCACGTCGCGCATCCGCGCGGTCCGGCGCGCGTGCTCGTCGTCGAGCGAGCGGGAAGCGATTGAGCACGCGCGGGTAGCGGGCGTGTAGCATCTGCGTTTTTTGGCGACCGGCCGCACGCCGGTCGCGGATCGCAGCGGACCTTTTCGTGACGAAGCCAGACGACTCGACGCTCGACGGCATTCGCCTGCTCGAGCTTTTTCACACGATGTGTCGCATCCGCGCGTTCGAGGACGCTGCCGAGGAGGCGAGCCGCGGCGGCGTGGCCGCGTTCGGCCAGGCGAGCGGCACGAGCGCACGCGTTCGCGGACCGCTGCATCTGTCGACCGGGCAGGAAGCGGTCGCGGTCGGCGTGTGCGCGCATCTGCGCGCCGACGACTGGCTCACGTCGACGCACCGCGGGCACGGTCACACGATCGCGAAGGGCGCGAAGCTCGAATCGATGATGCACGAGCTGTTCGGGCGTGCGACCGGCTCCTGCGCAGGCAAGGGCGGCTCGATGCACATCGCCGATTTCTCGGTGGGCATGCTCGGCGCCAACGGCGTCGTCGCCGCCGGGCTTCCGATCGCGGTGGGCGCGGCGCAATCGATGCGCATCCAGGGGCGCGCGGCGATCGCCGTGTCGTTCTTCGGCGACGGCGCGTTGAACCGCGGACCGTTCGCCGAGGCGATGAACTGGGCGGCCGCGTTCCGCCTGCCGGTGCTGTTCGTGTGCGAGGACAACCAGTGGTCGGCGACGACGCGTACCGCCGACCTGTCGGCGGGCGAGGGCGGCGCGGCGCGTGCCCGCGCCTTCGGCGTGCCGGCGCGCGAAGTCGACGGGATGGATGTCGGCGAGGTGTGGAACGCGGCGCGCGTGCTCATCGAGGCGGTGCGCGGCGGCGACGGGCCGTGGCTGCTGCACGCCCGAACCTATCGCTTCAAGGGGCACGTCTCGGTCGACCCGGCCGCGTACCGCGATCCGGCCGAGCTCGCCGAGGCGATGCGCGCCGATCCGCTGCTCGTCGCACGCGAGCGCCTCGTCGCGCTGGGCGTCTCCGTGGACCGCATCGAGGCGTGCGTCGCGCGGGCGCGCGACGAGGTGGCGGCCGCGCTCGCGTCGGCCGATGCGGCGCCGTGGCCTGCGCAAGCGGCGGCTTTCGACGATGTGCAGGACAGCGGAAACGGAAGATGGTTCAGTTGAGTGCGGGTGTGCGCGGCGGCGCGGCGGACGAGGCGGGGCGCGTGCGCACGATGAGCTACGCGCAGGCCGCGGCAGCCGCGCTCGCCGAAGCGATGGAGCGCGATGCATCGGTGGTCGCGCTGGGCGAGGATCTCGGACGCGGCGGGATCTTCGGGCAGTACCGCGGGCTGCTCGAGCGCTTCGGCGCCGCGCGCGTCGTCGACACGCCGATCTCCGAAGCGACGATCGCCGGCGCCGCCGTCGGCATGGCGCTGACCGGGCTGAAGCCTGTCGTCGAGATGCGCGTCGTCGATTTCGCGCTGTGCGCGATGGACGAGATCGTCAACCAGGCGGCGAAAAACCGCTTCATGTTCGGCGGTCAGGGACGCGTGCCGGCGGTGATCCGGATGCCGATCGGCATCTGGAGCTCGTCGGCCGCGCAGCACTCGCAATCGCTCGAAGCATGGTTCGCGCACGTGCCGGGGCTCGTCGTCGTATGCCCGTCGACGCCGCACGACAATTACGCATTGCTGCAGGCGAGCCTCGCGAGCGGCGATCCGGTCGCGTATCTCGAGCACAAGGAGTTGTGGGCGCTCGAAGGCGAGGTCGATCCGGCGCGGCCGGTCGCGCTCGGGCGCGCGAGCGTCGTGCGCCCGGGGCGCGACCTGACGATCGTGAGCTGGAGCCGCACCGTGCACGAATCGCTCGCCGCGGCGCGCGCGCTGGCCGGCGAGGGCATCGAAGCCGAAGTGATCGACCTGCGCACCATCTGGCCGTGGGACCGCGAAGCGGTCGAAGCCTCGGCGCGGCGCACGGGCCGCGTGCTCGTTGCGCACGAAGCGGTGCAGGTTGCGGGCTTCGGCGCCGAGATCGTCGCCACGCTCGCCGAACGCGGCGACTGGAAGCTCGCGCGCGTCGGCGCGCCGCGCGTTCCGGTCGCGTACTCGCCGCCGCTCGAGGCGGCGGTGCGCATCGATGCGCAGCGCATCGCGCAGGCGGCACGCGGGTTGATGCGGCGCTGAGCGGGCGCACGGAGCGGCCGCACGGAGCGGGCAGCACTGAGCGCCCGGCATTCCGCCGGGCGATTCGCTCAGCCGAGCGATTCGAAGACGCCGGCGGCGCGGTTCTTGCGCACGTCGGACCACGGCCGCGCGATGCCGTTCATGGCGACCCAGACGCCGTGCGGCAGCGTGCGCGCGAAAGCGATCGCCGCGCCGAGATTGAAGGTGGCATCGGAATCGTCGACCGAGTAGGGGACCATCGCGCCGGTCATCACGATCGTCTTGGGAAGCGCCGCGCTGCCGAGCACGGACGCGGTATCGACCATCGTGTCGGTTCCGTGCACGACGACGAGCATCGTCTCCGGCGCGGCGCGGCACGCGTCGAGCACCTGCCGGCGGTGCTCGTCGCGCATCTCGAGGCTGTCGATGAGCATCACCACCTCGATCGTGACGGCGCCGGAGAGCCGCGCGCGCTCGACGATCGCCGGCAGGTGCGATTCGCCGAAACCGAGCGCGCCCGTGCTCGGTTCGTAGCGTTTGTCGAAGGTTCCGCCGGTGGCGAGAATGCGCAGACTCATTGCAGCGCAGTCCATACCCGCTCGGCCTCGAGCGGCATCTGCAAGGCGAGCGCGCGCTCGCCGCCGCCCGCGCGCCACACCGCGTCGACCACGGCGTTGACCACGCACGGCGTGGCGCCGATCGTCCCCAGTTCGCCGACGCCCTTGACGCCGAGCGGGTTCGTCCGGCACGGGATCGACTGGTCCATCTCCATGCGGAACGGCGGCGCGTGCACCGCCCGCGGCAGCGCGTAGTCGAGGAAGCTCGCCGACAGCAGCTGGCCGCTTTCGCGCTCGTAGACGACGCGCTCGCACAGCGCCTGTCCGATGCCCTGCATGGCACCGCCTTCGAGCTGGCCGCGCACGATCGTCGGATTGACGACGCGGCCGACGTCGTTGACCGAGGCGTAGCGCACGACCTCGACTTCGCCGGTCGCCGGGTCGATCTCGATTTCGCTGACGTGGCAGCCGTTGGGCCAGCTCGGCCCCTCGACGCTGCTGGTCGAGTCGACGAAGATGCGCTGCTCGGGCTCGCGCGCGGCGAGCTCGAACAATCCGATCGAACGATCGGTGCCGACGATGCGGAAGGCACCGTCGGTGTACTCGATGTCGTCGACCTTCGTCTCGAAGTGGTCGGCCGCGCGTTCGCGCGCCTTGTCCACCGTGCGTCTCGAGGCGACTTCGACGGCCGAGCCGCCGGTGAACAGCGAGCGCGAGCCGGCGCTGCCGAATCCGGTGACGCGGTCGGTGTCGCCCTGCACGATCCGGATGCGCTCGATCGGCACCTGGAACACGTCGACGGCGAGCTGCGCGTACGAAGTCGCGATGCCCTGGCCCATCGCCTGCGTCGCCGAGGCGATCTCGATGAACCCGTCGGGCGTGACGTCGACGGTGACGCGCTCTTCGAAGGCGTTGCCGCCGGTCCACTCGAGGAAGGTCGCGATGCCGCGTCCGCGCAGTTTTCCGCGCGCCTTCGATTCGGCCCGTCGCTGCTCGAAGCCGTTCCAGTCGGCGAGCGCGAGTCCCTGGTCGAGGATCTTCTCGAAGTGACCGCTGTCGTAGGTCTGCCCCATCGGGTTGCGGTACGGCATCTGCTCGGGACGGATCAGGTTGCGCCGCCGCAGCTCGACCGGGTCGATGCCGAGTCGCCGTGCGGCGGCGTCGATCAGGCGCTCGATCAGGTAGATCGCCTCGGGCCGGCCCGCGCCCCGGTAGGCGCCGGTCGGCGTCGTGTGGGTGAGCACGGCGCGGAAATCGAAATCGATCGTGCCGATGTCGTAGACGCTGGTCTGCACCCACGGGCCGATCAGCAACTGGATCGCCACCGCGGTCGGCGTCGCGTATGCGCCGACGTTGGCCCGCGAGCGTACGCGCAGCGCGCGGATGCGCCCTTTCTCGTCGAGCGCGAGCTCGGCGTGGCTGCGCAGGTCGCGGCCATGGGCCGCGCCGAGGAATTCGTCGCTGCGCTCGGCGCACCACTTGACCGGGCGGCGCAGCTCGCGCGCCGCCCAGGCGACGGTTGCGTCCTCCGGGTACAGGCCGGTCTTCATGCCGAAGCCGCCGCCGACGTCGCCGGCGACGACGCGGATGCTCTCGGGTGCGACGCCGAAGAGATCGGCGAGCGTATTGCGCGCGCCGGCGGGCATCTGCGTGCTCATGCGCAGCGTCAGCCGCTGCGTCTGGGGATCGAGGCGGGCGAGCACGGCGCGCGGTTCGAGCGGAGACGGGGCGAGCCGCTGGTTGACGACGTCGAGCCCGACGACGTGCGCGGCCGAGGCGAACGCGGCGTCGGTCGCTTCGCGATCGCCGTGCCGCATCACGGCCGCGACGTTGCCGGGCGCGTCGTCGTCGACGAGCGGCGCGCCGTCGGCCAGCGCGTCGTCGGGGTCCACCACCGCGGGCAGCGGATCGTATTCGACGACGATCTCGTCGCGCGCTTCGCGCGCGGCGGACATCGTCTCGGCGACGATCGCCGCGACCGCTTCGCCGACGAAGCGCACGCGCTCGAACGCCAGTGCGCGCCGCGGCGGCGAGACGCCGGGCGAGCCGTCGGCGCGCGCGAAACCGGGGCCGGGGAAGGTGCCGAAGCCGGCGCGGACGAGGTCCTCGCCGGTGAAGATGGCGACGACGCCGGGGATGCGGCGCGCGGCCTCGAGGTCGATCGCGACGATCCGTGCGTGCGGGTGCGGCGAGCGCAGCAGCAGCAGGTGCGCCTGGCCCTCGGCGTCGAAGTCGTCGGTGAACGCGCCGCGCCCGGTGACGAGCGTCGCGTCCTCGATGCGCCGGACCGCCTGGCCGCTGCCGTACCGGCCGTAGGTGGACGAGCTCACTTCGTTTGCCTCCGAATGCGCGGATCGTGACCGTCGATGCTACTTCAAGGAACCGCAGCGCGCGGCCCGGGCTCGGTTGCGCGGCATCCGGAACTGGAAGAGCATGGCGTTCGGCCCCCACGGAGACACGACATGCGCCCCCTCGTTGCATGTTTCGCTGCCGGCTGTGCCGCGCTCGCATCGTTGCCCACCGGCGCCGCTTCGGCTTTCGAGCTGAGCAGTCCCGACCTGAAGCCCAACGCGGCGATCGCCGAGACCTTCGTCTACAACGGTTTCGGCTGCACCGGAGACAACGTCTCGCCCGCGCTCGCGTGGAAGAACCCGCCGAAGGACACGAAGAGCTACGCGTTGCTGGTGCACGACCCCGACGCGCCCACCGGCGGAGCGGGCTGGTGGCACTGGGTCGTCTACAACCTGCCGCCCGACACGAACGCGCTCGCGCGCGGCGTCGGCTCGGTCGACGGCAAGAATCTGCCGCCGGGGGCCGTGCAGCAGCCGACCGATTTCGGCGTTCCGGGCTGGGGCGGGCCGTGTCCGCCGGTCGGCGACAAGCCGCACCGGTACGTGTTCACCGTGTACGCGCTGAAGGTCGAGAAGCTCGACATCCCGATCGGGTCGACGGCTTCGCTGGTCGGCTTCATGGTGAACGCCAACACGCTGGGCAAGGCGACGTTCAGCGCGCGCTACGGGCGGGCGAAGTAGTGCATCGGTAGTCGCGGCGCGGCGCCCCCGCAAGATTTGCGGCCGGCGGCACCTGCCTCGTTCGCCCCGGGCCGCGCGGGCGGGCATCCCGTTTGACGACTGCTGCGGATTGCGGGCCCGGCGACGCATGCCGGCCGCGCCCCCTTCGCCCCCTTCGTCGCCCTCGTGCCCGGCTTCGATTCGATGAAACCCGACGCGCCCGCATTCGGGCGCAACAACCTGATCGTCGACACGCTGTGGACGGTGCTGCGCCGGCATCGCCGGGCGGCGCTGATCGCTGCCGTGTTCCTCGTCCTCGCCAAGGTGGCCAGTGTCGGCGTGCCGCTGGTGCTCAAGCGGATCGTCGACGAATTCACGATCTCCGAGGGCGCGCGCAACGCGGCGCTCGCCGGCAGTCCGCCGGCGGTCGCCCCGCTGGTCGCGGTGCCGGTGTTCCTGCTGATCGGCTACAGCCTGCTGCGCTTCTCGAGCACGCTGTTCGTCGAGCTGCGCGACATGAGCTTCGTGCGCGTGACGCTCGATTCGATCACCGGAACGGCCGAGCGAGCGCTGCTGCACCTGCTGCAGCTCGGGCCGCGCTTGCACGCGCACCGCAACTCGGGCTCGATGCTGCACGACGTCAATCGCGGCACCGCGGCGGTCGGCTTCCTGCTCGGGGCGGCGCTGTTCACGCTGCTGCCCACGCTCGTCGAGATCGGCGGCGTCCTCGTCGTGATGATCGCCGGCTACAGCCTGTGGTTCACCGCGATCATCCTTGCGACCTTCGGCGTGTACGCGTTCTACACCTTTGCGATGACCCGCCAGCGCGTCGCGTTCGAGCGCCAGGTCAACGCGCTCGGCGCGCGCGCCGAGGGCAGCCTGCTCGACAGCCTGCTGAACTACGAGGCGGTGAAAGTCAACGTGCGCGAACGGCACGAAGTGCGCCGCTATGCGTCGCTGCTCGGGCAGTGGTCGGAGCTGAGCGTGCACAGCCAGTACGCGTTGTCGCGCCTGCACCTCGGGCAGGGCGCGATCATCGCCGCGGGGGTCGGCGCGATCATGCTCCTCGCCGGCGATTACACGATGCACGGCGCGATGACGGTGGGCGACCTCGTCCTGGTGAACGCCTACGTGCTGCAGATCTGCATGCCGTTGAATGCGCTCGGGTTCCTGTTTCGCGAGACGCGCGACGCGATGGTCGACATCGACCGGCTCTCGGTGCTGCTGCGACAGCCGGTCGAGCCCGCCGAGGATCCGCCGCATCGCGCGCTGCTCGACGATCGGCATCGCCCGACGGTGGGCTTCGAGGACGTCGCGTTCGCTTACGAGCCGGGTCGCCCGATCCTGCAGGGCGTGAGCTTCGTCATCCCGGCGGGGAGCACGACCGCGGTGGTGGGGGGAAGCGGCTCCGGGAAGTCGACGCTCGCGCGGCTGCTGTTGCGCCTGTACGAAGTCGACGGCGGTCGCATCACGGTCGACGGCACCGACGTTCGTCGCATCGGGTTGCCGAGCCTGCGCGCATCGATCGGCATGGTCCCGCAGGACACGGTGCTGTTCAACGACACGATCGCCTACAACATCGCGTACGGGCGCCCCGGCGCCACCCAGGCCGACGTCGTCGAGGCGGCCAGGGCGGCGCAGCTGCACGAGTTGATCCTGTCGTTGCCGCAGCAGTACGAAACGGCGGTCGGCGAGCGCGGGCTGATGCTCTCGGGCGGCGAGCGCCAGCGGCTCGCCATCGCGCGCGCACTGCTGAAGGATCCGCCGATCCTGGTGTTCGACGAGGCGACTTCGGCGCTCGATACGCGCGCCGAGCGCGCAATCCAGGGCGAGATCGACCGCATCGCGAAGGACCGCACGACGCTGATCATCGCGCACCGCCTGTCGACGATCGTCGGTGCCGACGAGATCATCGTGCTCGACCGGGGCCGCATCGTCGAGCGCGGCCGCCACGACGAACTGCTCGGCCGCGGCGGGTTGTACGCGCAGTTGTGGCACCTGCAGCAGCAGCAGCTCGACGTCGAGCGCACCGAGCGGCGCCTCGCGCGCCAGCCGTTGAACGTGGCCGCGCTGCTGGCGGGCGTGCTCGACGGCGTGCGCAGCATCGTCGAGGAGCGCTCGATCCAGATCTTCACCGACATCGAGCTCGAGCAGGCGCGGATCACCGGCGACCCGAGCGCGTTGTCGCAGGCCTTGTGGGACTTGTGCCTGCACGCGCTCAACGCGACGCCCGACGGCGGACGCATCGAATGGGCGCTGGGGCGCCACCAGGGATCGGTACGGCTGACGCTCACCGACGGTGTTTCCTCGGACGCCGAGCGCGCGCCGGCGCCCGGAGGGTCGGTGTCGGCCGACCCGTTGCAGCTGCGCTCGGTGTTCGAACGGCACGGCGGGCAATTCCGGATCGAGCCGCCGGGCACGACGCACGGCACGCGCTACGTGGTCGAGTTGCCGCTGCGCGCGATCGATCCGGTCGACGTTGCGCCGCCGCTCGCCGAGGAAGCGTCGGTGCCGGCGCGGCAGCGGCTGGCCGGCGCGTGCATCCTCGCGATCGACGACCTCGCCGACGCGCGCGAGATGCTGCAGATCGCCCTCGAGCACGAGGGTGCGAAGGTCGTTCCCTTCGCTCGCGGCGACGAAGCGCTCGACTGGCTCGCCGCGCTCGCGCCGGCGCGCTGGCCGCAGGTGCTCGTCTGCGACATCGCGCTCGAGGACGAAGACGGGCACGACGTCGTGCGCCGGTTGCGGCACATGGAGGCGCGCCTGGGCCTGGGGCTCGAGCATCGCCTGCCGGCGATCGCGCTCACCGGGCTCGCGCGGCCCGAGGACCGCTTGCGCGCGCTGATGGCGGGCTTCCAGGTGCATCTCGCCAAGCCGGTGCAGATCCAGGAACTCGTCGCGACGATCCGTCGGCTGATCCGGCACGACGCGGCGGCGCCCGCCGCCGGACACGCGCCGCCGGCCATCGAACCGAGCCAGGAGGAACCCCGATGACCGCTCCCTCGACGCCCGCGGTGCTGCGCAGCGAACCCCCCGTTCGCGGAAGCGCGTACGTCGATCGCGCCTGCGCACGACGCGCGATCGCG
Organism: Burkholderiaceae bacterium; assembly: GCA_036675585.1. Lineage (GTDB taxonomy): Bacteria > Pseudomonadota > Gammaproteobacteria > Burkholderiales > Burkholderiaceae_E > Zeimonas. Next base: position 443 of record JAKFES010000144.1, on the reverse strand, counting down.
CTGGCGCTGCCTTCGATCGACGCCGCGATCGCATCGCGCGAGGTCAGCGGCACGGGGTTCCTGTCGATCGTCGTCCTGGACCCGGGGCTCTCGCCCGCCGACGTCGCCTTCGAGGAAGCGATCCTCGTCGAGCACGACATCGGCGATCGCACGGCCTGGGACGCCGACTACAACGCGTTCGCGCGGGCCAAGGCGCGCGAGGCGTGGATCCATGCGATCGATACGCATCGCCTGCTGGCGCTGCACCCGCATCGCCTTCGCGCCGGCGACGTCGCGGTGTGGGGCGGCGTATGTCTCGACGGAATCGTCGTCGGCGTGAGCGGTGCGCATCCCTGGTACGACGAGGCATTCGCGACGATGGTCGCCGCCGCGGTGCGCGCGCTCGCGAAACAAGCGGCGTCAGCCGAGCGACAGCCGTTCGTCGGCTCGGCGCGCGACGTGCG
>JAKFES010000079.1:0-7491 GCA_036675585.1 Burkholderiaceae bacterium | reverse complement strand
CAAAGCGGCGGGACCCGTCGCCGTGGGGTGCGCAGCACCCCTCGGCAGCGGGTGCCGGTTTGCGAGGTAGAGCCGGGAAGTCCCCGCGAAGCGGGGACCGAAGCCGTGCGCCCGCTCTCGCACGGTCCCTCGCTGCACGCCGACGCGCCGACCGTCGCACGCCGACCGCGCCGGAACCTTCAGCGCACCGCGGACCGATCCACCGCGCACCCGGTCTTCGCTGTCACTTCGTCGGCGCTCACCCCGGGGGCGAGTTCGAGCAGCTCGAGCCCCTTCTCGCCGACCGCGAGCACGCACAGGTCGGTGATGATCAGGTCGACGACGCCCACGCCGGTGAGCGGCAGCGTGCATTCGGGAAGGATCTTCAGCTCTTCGCTGCCGTCCTTCTTCTTCGCGGTGTGCTCCATCAGCACGATGACGCGGCCGACGCCGGCGACCAGGTCCATGGCGCCGCCCATCCCCTTGACCATCTTGCCGGGGATCATCCAGTTGGCGAGGTCGCCTTTCTGGCTGACCTGCATCGCGCCGAGGATCGCCAGATTGATCTTCCCGCCGCGGATCATCGCGAACGAGTCGGCCGACGAGAAGATCGACGAGCCGGGCAGCGTGGTGACGGTCTGCTTGCCCGCGTTGATCATGTCGGCGTCGACTTCGTCCTCGGTGGGGAAAGGCCCGATGCCGAGCAGTCCGTTCTCGGACTGCAGCCAGACTTCCATGTTCTCGGGGACGTGGTTGGCGACGAGCGTCGGCAGTCCGATTCCGAGGTTCACGTAGTAGCCGTCGCGCAGTTCGCGCGCGGCGCGCGCGGCCATTTCGTCGCGGTTCCAGGGCATGTTTCGGTTCTCCTGTGGCGATCGCGTTCAGCGCGCGCGCGTGGTCAGCTTTTCGATCCGCTTCTCGGGCGTCGCGTTGTGCACCAGCCGATGCACGTAGATGCCGGGAAGGTGTACGTGGTCGGGATCGATCTCGCCGGTGGGCACGATGATCTCGGCCTCGGCGATCGTGATGCGACCGGCCATCGCGGCGTTCGGGTTGAAATTGCGCGCGGTGCGCCGGAACACGAGGTTGCCGCTGCGGTCGGCCATCCACGCCTTGACCAGCGAGACGTCGGGGACGAGCGATCGTTCCATCACGTAGGTGCGTCCGTCGAATTCGCGCGTCTCCTTGCCTTCGGCGACGATCGTCCCGACGCCGGTCTGCGTGAAGAACGCCGGGATGCCGGCGCCGCCGGCGCGCAGCTTCTCCGCGAGCGTGCCCTGGGGCGTGAACTCGAGCTCGAGCTCGCCCGCCAGGTACTGGCGCTCGAACTCCTTGTTCTCGCCGACGTACGAGGCGATCATCTTGCGGATCTGTCGCGTCTCGAGCAGCAGGCCCAGCCCGAAGCCGTCGACGCCCGCGTTGTTCGACACGCAGGTGAGATTGCGCACGCCCGAGTCGCGCAGCGCCGCGATCAGCGCTTCGGGGATTCCGCATAAGCCGAATCCGCCGACCGCGATCATCTGACCATCGGCGACGACGCCTTTCAGCGCGTCGGCCGCGCTCGGATAGACCTTGCTCATCGATTCCCTCGCTGTATGGACATCCGTGCCGGGACGGATGGGAGACGTGCGCGTCGGCACGGATTATAAGGGGCCGCTACAATCGGACCGACGCTTGGCCCCTCGGCAAGATGACACGACGTCCCGACGCGCACGCGCATTCCGCTCACCCGCACGCCGGCTCGCACACGCACGGCCACGGGCATTCGCATCTCGTGCACGAGCCGTCGCGCGCGCTCGGCTGGTCGCTGCTGATCGTGCTCGCCTTCGGGCTGCTCGAAGTCGTCGTCGGCCTCGTCAGCGGGTCGCTCGCGCTCGCCTCCGACGGGGTGCACATGCTCACCGATTCGGCTGCGCTCGGCCTCGCCTGGGGTGCGAAATGGTTCGCGCGCCGCGAGGCCGGACCGCGGATGAGCTTCGGATACGGGCGCGCCGAGACGCTGGCGGCGTTGCTCAACGGCGTGTTCTACCTCGGCGTGCTCGCGTTCATCGTGCTCGAGGCGATCCTTCGACTGCGCGAACCGCCGTCGATCGAGGTCGGCTACGCGCTCCCGGTGGCCGTGATCGGGCTGCTGGTCAACGCGGCCGTGTGGCGGCTGCTGCACGGCGAGCGCCACGAGCTGAACACGCGCGGCGCGCTGCTGCACGTGATCGGCGATTTCGCCGGCTCGGTGATCGCGATCGCCGCGCTCGCGACGGTGTGGCTGACCGGGTGGACGCTGATCGATCCGATCCTCACGCTGGCGATCTGCGCGCTGCTGCTCGTCTCGACGGTACGCCTGCTGCGCGACAGCGGCCGCGTGCTGATGAACGCGGTCCCCGATGGGGTCGACGCGCGCGCGGTGCAGGCGTCGCTGCAGGCGACGCCGGGCGTTCGCTGGGTGCGCGATCTGCATCTCTGGTCGCTCGGCGACGGTTCGCCGGCGATGTCGGCGCACGTGGCCATCGACGAGATGGCGCAGTGGCCGGACATCCTCGCCCGGATCCGCGCCACCATGGACGAGCGCCACGGCATCGGCCACCTGACGCTGCAACCCGAAACGTCGCTCGAAGAGGAGCGCCTGCTGCGACAGGAAGCGCAGTGCCGCCGGCGCGCGTGATGCGCCGCGCGCACGGACCGGATCGCGCGACCTTCGCTTGTATAATCGCGCTTTCCGGCCGAGCCTCATGACCAAATTCGTATTCGTCACCGGCGGCGTCGTTTCTTCGCTCGGCAAGGGCATCGCCGCAGCTTCGATCGGCGCGCTTCTCGAGTCGCGCGGCTTGCGCGTCACCCTGCTCAAGCTCGATCCCTACATCAACGTCGACCCCGGAACGATGAGCCCGTTCCAGCACGGCGAGGTGTTCGTCACCGAAGACGGCGCCGAAACCGACCTCGACCTGGGGCACTACGAGCGCTTCGTGTCGGCGCGCATGCGGCGCACCAACAACTTCACGACCGGCCAGATCTACGACTCGGTCATCCGCAAGGAGCGTCGCGGCGAGTATCTCGGCCGCACGGTCCAGGTCATCCCGCACATCACGAACGAGATCCAGGCGTTCATCGAGCGCGGTGCGGGCGTGGGCGCACCCGGGTCGGCGCAGGTCGCCATCGTCGAGATCGGCGGCACGGTCGGCGACATCGAATCGCTGCCGTTCCTCGAGGCGGTGCGCCAGATGAGCCTGAAGCTCGGGCGCGGCAACGCCTGCTTCGTGCACCTGACACTGGTGCCGTTCATCGCGTCGGCGGGCGAGCTGAAGACGAAACCCACCCAGCACTCGGTGCAGAAGCTGCGCGAGATCGGCATCCAGGCCGACCTGCTGATGTGCCGCGCCGACCGGCGCATTCCCGACGAGGAGCGCGCGAAGATCTCGCTGTTCTCCAACGTGCAGCCCGATTCGGTGATCTCGGTGTGGGACGCCGATTCCATCTACAAGATCCCGCGCATGCTGCACGAGCAGAGCGTCGACCGGATCGTCTGCGAGATCCTGCGGATCGACACCCCGCCGGCCGATCTTTCGGTGTGGGACCGGCTCGTGCATCGGCTCGAGCACCCGAAGCACGAGGTGCGTGTCGCGATGGTCGGCAAGTACGTCGACCTCACCGAGTCGTACAAGTCGCTGAGCGAGGCGCTCGTCCACGCCGGGATCCACACCGAGAGCCGCATCCTGATCGACTACATCGATTCCGAGCGCATCGAGGCCGAAGGCACCGGCATGCTCGACGGATTCGATGCGATCCTCGTTCCGGGCGGCTTCGGCCGGCGCGGCGTCGAAGGCAAGATCCAGGCGATCCGCCATGCGCGCGAGAACGACGTGCCGTATCTCGGCATCTGCCTCGGCATGCAGCTGGCGGTGATCGAGTTCGCCCGCAATGTGTGCGGGCTCGCGCGCGCCAACAGCACCGAGTTCGACCCGGATACGCCGCACCCGGTGGTCGGGCTGATCACCGAATGGCACGACAGCCAGGGCCACGTCGAGAAGCGCGACGTGCGTTCCGACCTCGGCGGCACGATGCGGCTGGGCGCGCAGCGCTGTCCGATCGTCCCCGACACGCTCGCCGCGTCGATCTACGGCGAGTCGGTGAACGAGCGCCACCGGCATCGCTACGAAGTCAACAACGGCTACGTCGACCGCCTGCGCGAAGCCGGGCTCGTCGTCGCCGCGCGCACGCCGGTCGATGCGCTCACCGAGATCGTCGAGTTGCCGCGCAGCGGACCGCTCGCGCACCCGTGGTTCATGGGCGTGCAGTTCCACCCCGAGTTCACCTCGACCCCGCGCCATGGGCACCCGCTGTTTCGTGCCTATATCGAAGCGGCGCTCGCCCGCGCGCGAGAGCGCGCGGTGCCCGAAGGAGCCGCGATGATGCGGCTCGCATGAAGGAAACCCGGCGCATGCGTCTGTGCGGCTTCGAAGTCGGGCTCGATCGGCCGATGTTCCTGATCGCCGGGCCGTGCGCGATCGAGTCGCGCCAGCTCGCGCTCGATACCGCGGGCCGCCTGAAGGAAATCACCGCGTCGCTCGGCGTTGCGTTCATCTACAAGTCGTCGTTCGACAAGGCGAATCGCAGCTCGGGTGCATCGTTCCGGGGACCGGGCCTCGACGAAGGCCTGAAGATCCTCGACGAAGTGCGTCGTTCGATCGGCGTGCCGGTGCTCACCGACGTCCACGACATCGACCAGATCGCTCCGGTGGCCGCCGTGGTCGACGTGCTCCAGACCCCCGCATTCCTGGTCCGGCAGACCGACTTCATCCGCGCGGTCGCCTCGGCGGGTCGTCCGGTCAACATCAAGAAAGGCCAGTTCCTCGCGCCGCACGACATGAAGAACGTCGTCGACAAGGCGCGCGCGGCGGCGATCGAAGCCGGCGGCGACGGCGAGAACATCCTCGTGTGCGAGCGCGGTGCCTCGTTCGGCTACAACAATCTGGTCTCCGACATGCGCTCGCTCGCGATCCTGCGCGAGACCGGTTGCCCGGTCGTGTTCGACGCCACCCACTCGGTGCAGTTGCCCGGCGGGCAGGGCACGTCGTCGGGCGGCCAGCGCGAATTCGTCCCGGTGCTCGCGCGCGCCGCGGTCGCCGCCGGGATCAGCGGCGTGTTCATGGAAACGCACCCCGATCCGGCGAACGCATTGTCCGACGGGCCCAATGCATGGCCGCTGCAGCGCATGGCCGAGTTGCTGGCGACGCTGCAGGCGCTCGACGCCGTGGTCAAGCAGTCCGGTTTTCCCGAACAGACGCTCCAGGCTCCCGGCTGAGCGCACCGACGAGGAGGAGTTCCGATGCCCGCCTATGTGATCGCCGACGTGAAGGTCAGCGACCCCGAGCAGTACAAGCAGTACATGGCGCTCTCGCCCGAGGCCATCGAGGCGGCGGGCGGGCGGTTCCTCGTGCGCGGCGGCGCGCATGAAGTGTTCGAAGGCAACTGGCAGCCGCAGCGGATGGTGATCGTCGAGTTTCCCGACCTGCAGGCGGCGCGCGCCTTCTACGATTCGGCCCGATACCGCGAGGCGCGCGCCCGGCGCGCCGGTGCGACCGAATACTTCAACATGATCGTCGTGCAGGGAGCCGAGCCGCGATGAGCGCGATCGTCGACATCATCGGGCGCGAGATCCTCGACTCGCGCGGCAACCCCACCGTCGAGTGCGACGTGCTGCTCGAAACCGGCGTCATGGGGCGTGCCGCCGTTCCATCGGGTGCGTCGACCGGTTCGCGCGAAGCGATCGAGCTGCGCGACGGCGACGCGCAGCGATACCTCGGCAAGGGCGTGCTCAAGGCCGTCGAGCACATCAATACCGAGATCTCCGAATCGATCATGGGGCTCGACGCCACCGAACAGGCGTACATCGACCGCACGCTGATCGAGCTCGACGGAACCGAGAACAAGTCCAGACTGGGCGCCAACGCGATGCTCGCCGTGTCGATGGCCGTCGCCAAGGCGGCGGCCGACGATTCGGGCTTGCCGCTCTACCGGTATTTCGGCGGCTCGGGGGCGATGGCGCTGCCGGTGCCGATGATGAACGTCATCAACGGCGGCGCGCACGCGAACAACAATCTCGATCTGCAGGAGTTCATGATCGTCCCGCTCGGCGCGCCGAGCCTGCGCGAGGCGCTGCGCTACGGTGCCGAGGTCTTTCATTCGCTGAAGAAGCGGATCCATGAGCGCGGCATGTCGACGGCGGTGGGCGACGAAGGCGGCTTCGCCCCGAGCGTCAAGAACCACGAGGCCGCGATCCAGCTCGTGCTCGAGGCGATCGAGGCGGCCGGCTACGAGCCGGGCCGGCAGATCGCGCTCGCGCTCGACTGCGCGAGCTCGGAGTTCTTCCGTGACGGCCGGTACCACCTCGACGGCGAGGGGCTGGCACTGAGCGCGAACGATTTCGCCAACCTGCTTTCGACGTGGTGCGATCGCTATCCGATCGTCTCGATCGAGGACGGGATGGCCGAGAACGACTGGGAAGGCTGGAAGCTGCTCACCGACGTGCTCGGCGACCGCGTGCAGCTGGTCGGCGACGACCTGTTCGTCACCAACATGAAGACCCTGCAGCGCGGCATCGACGAGGGGATCGCCAACTCGATCCTGGTCAAGATCAACCAGATCGGCACGCTCACCGAAACGTTCGCGGCGATCGAGCTCGCCAAGCGCTACAACTACACGGCGGTCATCTCGCACCGCTCGGGCGAGACCGAGGACACGACGATCGCCGACATCGCGGTGGCGACCAACGCGCTGCAGATCAAGACCGGCTCGATGAGCCGCACCGATCGCGTTGCGAAATACAACCAGTTGCTTCGCATCGAGGAAGATCTGGGCGACGTCGCAACGTACCCGGGCCGTTCCGCGTTCTACAATCTGCGTTGACGCGCGGCGTTCGCGCGTCGACGCTGTTTCGCGAGGGATCGGCTTCGATGCGGACGCTGGGCATCGTTCTCGCCTGCCTGCTTGCGCTGGTCCAGTACCCGCTCTGGCTCGGCAAGGGTGGCTGGTTGCGCGTCTGGGAGCTCGATCGGCAACTCGCCGCGCAGCAGGCGCTCAACGCGCGCATCGCCTCGCGCAACGGCGCGCTCGAAGCCGAGGTGGCCGACCTGCGCGCGGGGCAGCAGGCGCTCGAGGAGCGCGCGCGCTACGACCTCGGGATGGTCAAGCCGGGCGAGATCTTCGTGCAGATCAACGAGACGACTGCGAGCCGGCCCACGGTCGACGATCGGGTACGGACCGCAGCGGTGGATGACGGCGTCGACCGGCGGCGATAGCGTCTTTGTGTCCGGCTGTACAGCGGCACGTCGAGGCGACGGCATGCGCGCGGGGCCGACAGCGAAGCCGGCCTTCGGCTACCCTGCGCTGCTCGCCCTCGCGGGCGGCTGCGCAACTCGCCCTCGTCGCGGCGCCCCTTCGGGGCTTGCGCCTCGGAGCTCGAACAGTGCTCGCCGACGGCCCCCGCGAGGGCTGCGCTGCTCGGCGGCTTCGAAGTCG
>JAKFES010000034.1:0-7502 GCA_036675585.1 Burkholderiaceae bacterium | reverse complement strand
CGCCCGCGGCAGACGGCCTGCGCTTTTGCAGGTGACGTCGTCTGTTCCCGTAGCGACAGGTCCCCTGCTGATAGTCCTCGTCGTGATTCGCACACCGCGAGCGTCGCTCGAGCGGCAGGCGGCAGCGGGCCGGTTGCGGCGCCCGGGGCCCGTTGGGGTGGGCTGCGCCCCCCGGGCGATGGCTGCGGCGGTCGGTGCTGCGCACCGACTGCCCTGCGCTGCTCGCCTCGGGGTCGCGCGGCGAAACTCGCTGCGCGAGCGTTGCTCGCTCCGTTCGAACAGTCGCCGCGAGTCAGAAGAACGAAGCGCGCTGCGCGCGCCGACCCCGAGGCTGCGCTGCTCGGCGCCGCAGACACCGCCCCGCTGAGCGCAGCCCCCACCCCGCGCGCCTGGGCCAATCGCACCGCGCCCGCGGCCCCAACCGGTCCGCTGCCGCCTGCCGCGAACGCGCTCTGCAGGAGGACGGGTTCTACTTCAGCTCGTCGTCGAAATACTCGCCCGGCGCGCGCACGATCGGCGACTCGCGCGCCTGCTCGCGTTGTCGCATCTCGACGCGCCGGATCTTGCCGGAAATGGTCTTCGGCAATTCGGCGAACTCGAGCCGGCGGATGCGCTTGTACGGCGCGAGCCGTTCGCGACAGAAGCGCAGGATGTCGGCGGCAGTCTGCGCATCGGCCGCGTAGCCCGCGCCGAGCACGACGAAGGCCTTCGGCACCGCGAGCCGCAGCGGATCGGGCGACGGGACGACCGCGGCCTCGGCGACCGCCGGGTGCTCGATCAGGACGCTCTCGAGCTCGAACGGGCTGATCCGGTAATCGCTCGCCTTGAACACGTCGTCGGCACGGCCGACGTACGTGATGTAGCCATCGGCGTCGCGCTGCGCGACGTCACCGGTGTGGTAGTGCCCGTTGCGCATCACTTCGGCGGTGCGCTGCGGTTCCTCGGCGTAGCCGGGCATCAGCCCCGTCGGCCGCGCCGACAGATCGAGCGCGACTTCGCCCTCCGCGGCCGGCGCGTCGTCGGGGTCGAGCAGCGCGACGTGGAATCCGGGCAGCGGCCGGCCCATCGAACCGGGCTTCAGCGGCAGCCCGGGCGGATTGCCGACCACGCACGTGGTTTCGGTCTGTCCGTAGCCGTCGCGGATCGTGAGGTTCCAGGCGTTGCGCACCTGCTGGATCACTTCGGGATTCAGCGGCTCGCCGGCCGAGACGAGTTCGCGCAGGCGCACCGGATAGGCGGCGAGGTCTTCCTGGATCAGCATCCGCCACACGGTGGGCGGCGCGCACAGCGTCGTCACTTCGGCGCTCACCAGCCGCTCGAGCGCGCGTTTGGCATCGAAGCGCGCCAGGTTGAACACGAACACGCAGGCGCCGGCGTTCCACGGCGCGAAGAAGCAGCTCCACGCATGCTTGGCCCATCCGGGCGACGAGATGTTCCAGTGCACGTCGCCCGGCTGCAGGCCGATCCAGTACATCGTCGACAGATGCCCGACCGGATAGCTCTGCTGCGTGTGCTGCACGGGCTTGGGTTTGCTCGTCGTGCCCGACGTGAAGTACAGCAGCAACGGCTCGTCGGGGCGCGTGGGCACCTTCGGCGTGTAGACCGCGGGTGCGAGCCGCGATTGCGCGTAGTCGGTCCAGCCGGGCGGCGCGCGGTCCACGCAGATCCGCGTACGCTCGCCGGCGATGCCCTCGAAACGCTCGGCGTTCGCCGCGCGCGTGACGATGTGCGCGACGCGTCCGCGTTCGAGCCGGTCGGCGAGGTCGTCGCGGGTGAGCAGGTTCGTCGCCGGGATCATCACCGCGCCGATCTTGATGCACGCGAGCATCAGCTCCCACAGCGCGACCTCGTTGCCGAGCATCAGCAGCACCCGCTCGCCGCGCTGCACGCCGAGCGACTCGAGCCAGTTCGCCACCTGCGCCGAGCGCTCGCTCATCTGCGCGAACGTGCGCCGCTGCTCGCTGCCGTCGTCCTCGACGATCCACAGCGCGGTCGCGTCGTTGCCGCGCGCGAGATCGTCGAAGTGATCGAGCGCCCAGTTGAAGCGCTCGAGGCGCGGCCACCGGAACGACGCGACCGCCGCGTCGTAGTCGCTGCGGTGCTCGAACAGCAGATCGCGTGCGGCGCGAAAGCGGGCGAGATCCTCGTTCATGCGTTCCTCCCGGGAGTGGACCCAACGATACCGAAAAACGGCGAGCCGACAAGGTAAGATCGTTCAATGAACGAGGCAATCCTGGACGTCGTCATCCTCGGCGCCGGCACCGCCGGGCTCGCCGCGCTGCGCGAGGTGCAGAAACGCACCGACCGGTTCGTCATCGTCGACGACGGCAGATGGGGAACGACCTGTGCCCGCGTCGGGTGCATGCCGTCGAAGGCACTGATCGAGGCGGCCAACGTCTATCACCGGCGACACGCGTTCGACGCCTTCGGCGTGCGCGGCGCCGATCGTCTTCGCGTCGACGTGCCCGCCGTGCTCGCGCGCGTGCGCGCCTTGCGCGACCAGTTCGTCGCCGGGGTGCGCAAGGCGACCGAAGGCCTGGGCGAGCGTGCGATCACCGGCCGCGCGACGATCGTCGCGCCCGATTGCGTGCAGGTGAACGGCCGGCGCCTGCGTACGCGGCGGATCATCGTCGCGACCGGATCGCGCCCGGTCGTCCCTGCACCGTGGCGCGAGTTCGGCGAGCGCGTGATCACCACCGATACGCTGTTCGAGCGCCAGGACCTGCCGGCGCGCATCGCCGTCGTCGGCATGGGGCCGATCGGCGCCGAGATCGCGCAGGCGCTGTCGCGGCTCGGCATCGAGGTGACGGCCTTCGGTTCGAGCGAGCGGATCGCGGGCCTCACCGACCCGGTGGTCAACGCGACGCTGCTCGCCGCGCTGCGCAGCGAGTTCGCCGTGCACGTGGGCTCGCCGGCGATCGTCTCGGGAAGCGACGACGGCTCGCTGCGCGTGAGCAACGGCCGCAACGAAGCGCAGGTCGACGCGGTGCTTGCCGCGCTCGGGCGCCACCCCGACCTCGCGTCGCTCGGTTTCGAGGCGCTCGGCATCGCGCTCGACGAGCGCGGCGTGCCCAACGTCGATCCGACGACGATGCGTGTCGGCGGGCTGCCGTTGTTCGTCGCGGGCGACGCCAACGCCGAGGTCGCGCTGCTGCACGAGGCGGCCGACGAGGGACACATCGCGGGGCTCGTCGCCACTGGCGTCGTCGCGCGTCGCTTCCGGCGACGCGTGCCGCTTTCGATCGTGTTCTGCGATCCCGACGTCGCCATCGTCGGCAAGTCGTTCTCGCAGGCCGAGTCGGGCGGCGTGCTCGTCGGCGAATATCGTTTCGAACGCCAGGGGCGCGCGCGCATCGCGCAGCGCAACCGCGGCGTGCTGCGCATCTACGCCGCGCGCGGAATCGGGCTCGTCCTCGGCGCCGAGTTGTGCGCGCCGGCGGGCGAGCACCTCGCGCACCTGCTCGCGCTGGCGATCGAGCGCACGCTCACCGTGCACGACCTGCTGCGCATGCCGTTCTATCACCCGGTGCTCGAGGAGGGCCTGCGCAGCGCGCTGCGCGAGCTCGCTGCGCAGTTGCCGCCGTGCGGCGACTCCGATCTCGCCGCGTGCGGCCCGATCGGCGTCGACGCGCTCGAATGAGCCCGCTCGTTCCCGGAGCCTGCCGATGGACCTGAACTATTCGGCCGAAGAACTCGCCTTTCGCGACGAAGTGCGCGCATGGCTCGACGCCAGCGTGCCCGCCGGGTTGCGACGCAAGGTCCTCGATTACGAGGAGTTGTCGCGCGACGATCTGGTGCGCTGGCACCGGATCCTCGCCGACAAGGGGTGGATCGCGCCGAGCTGGCCGCGCGAATGGGGCGGCACCGACTGGACGCCGGTGCAGCGCTACCTGTTCGAGGAGGAGTGCGCGCTCGCCGGCGCGCCGCCGATCGTCCCGTTCGGCGTGACGATGTGCGCGCCCGTGCTGCTGCAGTTCGGCACCGATGCGCAGAAGAGCCGGTTCCTGCCGCGCATCTACCGCGCCGACGACTTCTGGTGCCAGGGCTACTCCGAGCCGGGGTCGGGGTCCGACCTCGCTTCGCTCAAGACGCGTGCCGAGCGGCGCGGCGACCGCTACGTCGTCAACGGCCAGAAGATCTGGACCACGTTGGCGCACTACGCCGACTGGATCTTCTGCCTGGTGCGAACCGACAGCGCGTCGGGCCGCAAGCAGGAAGGCATCAGCTTCCTGCTCGTCGACATGAAGACGCCCGGGATCACCGTTCGTCCGCTGGTCCTGCTCGATGAAGGGCACGAGGTCAACGAAGTATTCTTCGACGACGTCGAGGTTCCGGTGGAGAACCTCGTGCACCGCGAGAACGAAGGCTGGACCGTTGCGAAATACCTGCTCGGCCACGAACGGCTGAACACCGGCCGCATCGGCGCGTCGAAGCGCGAACTCGCGCGCTTGAAGGAAATCGCCGCGGAGGTGCGCGCCGACGGCCGTGCGCTGCTCGACGATCCGCGTTTTCGCGACCGCGTTTCGCGCGTCGAGATCGAGCTGATGGCGCTCGAGGTCACCAACCTGCGCTTCGTCGACGAGATGCGCCGCACCGGGCGCATCGGCCCCGAGGTGTCGATGCTGAAGATCCGCGGCACCGAGATCCAGCAGGCGATCACCGAACTGCTGATGCAGGCCTTCGGCCCGCAGGCGCAGGCGTTCCGGCCGATCGCGTACGACGGTTTCGACGGTTTCGTCGCGTCGAGCGCGCCGCGCTACTTCAATTTCCGCAAGACGTCGATCTACGCGGGATCCAACGAGATCCAGCGCAACATCATCGCGAAGGCGGCCCTCGGGCTCTGACGGGACGGCGATCATGGACTTCGAGTACACCGAGGAGCAGCGACTGCTCGCCGACAGCGTCCGCCGGCTGCTCGAGCGCAGCTACGCGTTCGACGCACGCAAGGCGATCGTCGCCTCGGCCTCGGGCTTCAGCGACGCGGTCTGGCACGACCTCGCGTCGATGGGGCTTCTGTCGGTGCCGTTCGCCGCGGCCGACGGCGGTTACGGCGGCGGTGCGGTCGATCTCGTCGCGCCGATGCAGGCCCTCGGCGAGGCGCTGCTGGTCGAGCCTTTCGCGTCGACGCTCGCGCCCGCGGGCCGGCTCGTCGCCACGCTCGGCACCGACGCGCAACGCGCGGCGCTCGTTGCGCGCATCGTCGACGGCTCGGCCCGGCTCGCGTTTGCGCACACCGAAGCCGGGTCGCGCTATGCGACGTCGCCGCTCGCCACGTGCGCGCAGCGCAGCGGGCGCGGCTGGCGGCTGTCGGGCGAGAAGCGGGTGGTGCTGCACGCGCCGATGGCCGATGCGCTCGTCGTCACGGCGCGAGTCGGCGATGCAACGGATGCGCCGCTCGGCGCCTTCGTCGTCGATCCGCACCGCACCGGGGTATCGATGAAGACGTTTCGTACCGCCGACGACCTGCGCGCGGCCGACTGCACGTTCGACGGCGTCGAGCTCGACGAGGACGCGCGACTTGGTGTCGGCGACGATGCGCTCGCCGCGATCGACGAAGCCGTCGATTTCGCCGCCGCGCTCGCGTGTGCCGAGGCGGTCGGCGCCATGGACTCGGCCAACCGGGCGACGCTCGAGTACCTGAAGACGCGCCGGCAATTCGGCGTGCCGATCGGATCGTTCCAGGCGCTGCAGCACCGGATGGTCGACATGACGATCCACGCCGAGCAGGCGCGCTCGATCACGCTGCTCGCGTGCGCGCGAGTCGACGCCGCCGCGCGCGGCGAGCTCGGTGCACACGAGCGCGCACGCACGGTGTCGGCCGCCAAGGTGCTGGTCGGCACCGCGTGCCGGCACGTCGGGCAGGAAGCCATTCAACTGCACGGCGGCATGGGGATGACGCTCGAGATGAAGGTCGCGCACACCTTCAAGCGACTGACGATGCTCGCGCAGCGCTTCGGCGACGTCGACCATCACCTGGAGCGTTTCGCGGCGGCCTGATCCCGCGCGCGCCGCGCAAGGCGCGGCGGTTGTCACGAAAGGTTCACGTTCCACCGGCAGGCTCTTCGTGCCCATTCCGGTACGAGGAGGCCGACGAGATGGAACGCATCGAACGAATCCTGGCCTGCAGCGCACGCGCTTTCGGGCTTGCCTGGCCGCTTGGCGCGCAGCGGCACGAAACGACGCCACCCGGGCTGGCCGCTGCGGCGGGAATCGATCCCGCAGCGCTCGAATGCTGCGCGGCCGAGGGCGCGGCGCCCGAGCGGCTGGTCCGCGAGCGTTGTCACGGAACCGTCATCGTCGGTCTCTAACCTGTGCGCATCCACCAGCGAACAGAGGCAACGATGAAGACGAACGTGGTTCACAGGCTCGCCGCCGGCAGTTTGCTCGCGCTGGGCATCGCCTCGGCGCACGCCGCCGACATCACCGGCGCGGGGGCGACGTTCCCGGCGCCTGTCTACTCGAAATGGGCCGAGGCGTACAAGGCGGCCACCGGTCACAGCGTCAACTACCAGGCGATCGGCTCGGGCGGCGGCGTCAAGCAGATCGTCGCGAAGACCGTCGATTTCGGTGCTTCGGACGATCCGATGAAGGGCCCCGACCTGCAGAAGAACGCATTGCTGCAGTTTCCCGCCGTGATCGGCGGCATCGTCGCCGTGGCGAACCTGCCCGGTGTGCAGCCGGGGCAGTGGACGCTCGACGGTCCGGTGCTCGCCGACATCTATCGCGGCGCGATCACGCAGTGGAACGACCCGAAGATCGCCGCGCTGAACCCGGGCATGAAGCTGCCCGACACGGCGATCACGCTCGTCTATCGCTCCGACTCGTCGGGAACGACGGCGGGCTTCACCGACTACCTGTCGCAAGTCTCGACCGCGTTTCGCTCCGAGGTCGGCGCGGGCAAGACGGTGAACTGGAAATCGGGCGTCGGCGGCAAGGGCAACGCCGGCGTGGCGGCGAACGTCACCAAGATCGCCGGCTCGATCGGATACGTCGAGTATGCGTATGCCAAGCAGAACCGGATGGCGCACGCGGCGATGGTCAACCGCGACGGCAAGACCGTGCAGCCCGACGACCGCAGTTTTGCCGCGGCCGCCATCGACGCGGACTGGAAGGCGGCGCCCGGCTTCGGCGTGAACCTCAACCATCAGGCCGGCGAGCGGTCGTGGCCGATCACCTCGGCGAGCTACATCCTGATGCACCGCACCGCCGATCGGCCCGAGCGCTCGGCCGAGGCGCTGAAGTTCTTCCGCTGGGCGCTGCGCGACGGACAGCAGCTCGCCCTCGATCTCGATTACGTGCCGCTGCCCGAGACGGTCGTCCGGCAGGTCGAGGCGTCGTGGCAGGACGTGCGCGACGGATCCGGGCGGCCGGTCCTCGACGCGGCGAATTGAACGCAGCGGCGTCGAGGGATACGCCCGCAGCGATGGCCGCGACGCTCGACCGCGCCGGCTTCGCGCCGAGCGACGCGCGCGCCGGCGCGCGCGCGCCCGTCGCCGATCCGG
>JAKFES010000288.1:0-7542 GCA_036675585.1 Burkholderiaceae bacterium | reverse complement strand
ACCAGGTCTCGAACAGATCGACATTCAGAGCACCCGACATTCGGGAGCCGACCTCGACGCGGACGACCATGCACACATCTGGCGACGCTATGTGTTCGAGGCCGCGCACCGGCTCACCGGCGTGCCGACCGGGCACAAGTGCGGACGCATGCACGGCCACGGTTTCGAGGTGATCCTGCACGCCGATCAGGACCTCGGCACGCGCGACCTTGGCATCGATTACGATCACCTCGACGCGTGTTGGGCGCCGATCCACGCGCAGTTCCACCACGCGTGTCTGAACGACCTCCCGGGCCTCGAGAACCCCACCAGCGAAATCATTGGCGGCTGGATCTGGCAGCGGCTCAAACCCGTGCTGCCCGAACTGTCCTGGGTGACCGTCTACGAGACCGCGACCTGCGGTGCGCACTACGACGGCCGCCATTACCGGATCTGGAAGGAATCGAGCCTCGATAGCGCCCTGCGGCTGCGCCGCGCGCCCGAGGGCGATCGACGCCGACGCATTCACGGCCACACGTACAAGCTGCGGCTGCACCTGTGTGCGCCGCTCGACACCGTTCGCGGCTGGACCGTCGACTTCGGAGACGTGAAGGCGCAGTTCGACCCGATCTTCCGCGACCTCGATCACCAGCCGCTGCACGAGTTGCCGGGCGTCGAAGACAACGATCCGGCGAGCCTCGCCAGGTGGATCCGCGAGCGCGCAAGACCAGCGCTGCCCGCGCTCGACCGCATCGACCTCTACGAGACGCGCGGCAGCGGTGTGATCCTGTCGTGGGGCGAGGAAGGCCCCGCACTGCCGGTATGAGTTACAGCGTCAAGGAGATCTTCTACACGCTGCAGGGCGAGGGCGCGCAAGTCGGTCGTGCGGCCGTGTTCTGCCGCTTTGCCGGCTGCAACCTGTGGACCGGCCGCGAGGAGGATCGCGCGAAAGCGATCTGCCGGTTCTGCGACACCGACTTCGTGGGCACCGACGGGCCCGGCGGCGGCAAGTTCGCGACCGCCGCGGCGCTGGCGCAGGCGATCGCCGCGAAGTGGCCGAGCGGCGACGATTCGGGCCGTCGCTACGTCGTCTGCACCGGCGGCGAGCCGCTGCTGCAACTCGACGAACCGCTGGTCGAGGCGCTGCACGCCGAGGGCTTCGAAGTCGCAGTCGAGACCAACGGCACGCAGGCCGCGCCGAAGGGCCTGGACTGGATCTGCATGAGCCCGAAGGCGGGCGCGCCACCGGTTCTCACCGAGGGGGACGAGCTGAAGCTGGTCTACCCGCAGGCGGGTGCGAATCCCGCACAATTCGAGTCTCTGCACTTTCGGCACTTCTTCCTGCAGCCGATGGACGGGCCGGACCGGGAAGCGAACACGCGCGCCGCGATTGCGTACTGCATGGCGCATCCCCGGTGGCGAGTGAGCCTTCAGACGCACAAGGTCCTGGGGATACCTTGACGAAATGCACTTCGCTCTACGGCCGCCTCGGTTGGCAATCGACTCAGGGCGTCGGCTTCGGCACGGGCCGCGCCCGGCGCCAGTTTCATCGAAACTCGATTTCGCCCTCGGCGAACGCCGCGCCGCGGCTGCGTGCCAGTTCGTGCAACGTGGCCACCACGCGATGCAGTTCGTCGACGAGGCCGGAAGGCGCTGTGGTGCCGCGCGCACGGAACGCGCCGACCAGTTCCCGGTAGTACCAGAGCGTCTTCGCGCGGCCGACCTCGGCGTTGCCCTTGCTGATGCTGAAGCGCGTCCACAGCGGCTCGCCGAGCACGCGGTAGTCGTGCAGGATCGCGCGCGCGTTGTGCAGCTTGTCGGCGCACGAGACGCGCAGCACTTCCGCGGGCGCCTGCGCGAGATGCGCGACGTACGCGCGTTTGCGCGTCTCCCAGTCGGGCTTGTTCACCGACGTTTCGCTGTCGGAGCAGCCGACGACGATGCCGAGCACGCGCGCGCCGAAGTTCGCCTCGATCTCGCCCTTCAACGTCGCCGGGTCGCTGCCGGCGCGATCCTCGATGACGTCGTGCAGCAGCGCTGCGATCGCCTCGTCCTCGTCGCCGCCATGCTCCATGACGAGCGCCGACACCGAGATCAGGTGCGACACGTACGGGATGTCGGTTCCCTTGCGGACGTGTCCGCGGTGCTTGACGTCGGCAAAGGCGAGCGCCGCGCCGTAGCGCACGGTGAAACTGCGGGCGTTGTTCTCGTTCATTCGTGGCTCCTGTAAAGCGCCTGGGACGATCCGCGATCGGCGCAGCGCGCGAACGCGAGTGCTGCATCGGCGGTCTCGGAACGGACCGCGGTTGACGCTTCACCGCTTCCGCGCGTTAATCGAATGCCACCCTTCCGAAAGGAGGCTTCGATGAACGCCGACGACCTTCGTTCCGTCCAGTCTCCGCTGAAGCAGCGGTACCGCGAATCGTCCGAGAGTGCGCAGATCACGCTGCACGCGCAAGGCCGGCTCGCCGAGGGCATCTGCTGTCGTGTCGAGACGGGCAAGGGCGATGTCGTCGCCGGACTGCATCGGGGCGCCGGCGGCAGCGGGCTCGCAGCCTGCTCGGGCGACATGCTGCTCGAGGCGCTGGTGGCCTGCGCCGGCGTGACGATGAACGCGGTCGCCACCGCGCTCGGCATCGAACTGCGCGATGCAACGCTGCGCGCCGAAGGCGACCTCGATTTCCGCGGCACGCTCGGCGTGTCGAAGGACGTTCCGGTGGGCTTTCGGGCGATCCGCCTGCAATGCTCGCTCGATACCGACGCCTCCGAGGAGCAACTCGAGACGTTGATGCGACTCACCGAGCGCTACTGCGTCGTCTACCAGACCCTCGCGCATTCGCCGTCTTTGCAAGTCTCTCGCAGCCCGGGCGGGTCCTGAGCGGGCGCGCTGTCGCGCCGACCGCTCCGGCGCCCCGGGCCTTGACTGGCCGGGCGCCGTGGGCTCCGGAGGATGTCGCGCTTCATCGCAGTCTGCCGTTCGCAAGCGCCTGCACGTAGCGCCGCTGCGCATCCGTTTCGATGGCCCCGGGACGCGCCTCGCGCACCCGTCGCACGGCTTCGTCCGGATCGATTCCGGTCTCGAACAGCAGGCGTGCGGCGACCGTCCCCGCTCGACCCAGGCCGCCGCGGCAATGCACGAGCACGCGCCGGCCTTCGCGCAGGTACCGGTTCAACGCCGGTCCGCTGGTGCGCCACGCCGCCTCGAAGCGTTCGTCCGGCGGGCGCACGTCGGTGATCGGCAGGTGATGCCATTCGATGCCGCGCGCGACGATCTCCTCGCCCAGGTGCGGCACGCCGAGCATCTCGAATTCGTGGCGCTCGATCAGCGTGACGACGGCGCTCGGGCCCCATCTCGACACGACGTCGAGGTCGGCGACGAGGTCGCGCTCCCAGCGATAATCGGACGCGCTCGGTCCGCATTTGCCCGGGCAGAACGTGATGCCGATGATGCCTCCGGCGTCGCCCGCCTTTACTTCGTCGATTCGCATCGGATGCGTGCGACTCGTTCGGATGACGGGCATCGTCGTTCTCCTCGTTGCTTGCGCTCTTAGTTGCCCTGTGCAACTATGTTACCGACTTCGTTGCGATTTGCAACTATGCCCCCTCGCCTTCTCGATCCGCTCGTCACCGCCGACGTCGCCGTGTTTCGTGTCGACGACGTTCGCCTGCAGGTGCTCCTCGTGCGCCGGGCGCTCGAACCGTTCGCGCACCGCTGGGCGTTGCCGGGGGCGGTGCTGAAGCCCGAGTCCGACGTCGACCTCGAGGCGACGGCGCGCAGGGCGCTGCGCGACAAGATCCGCGTCGAGCTGCCGCACCTCGAGCAGGTGGGCGCCTTCAGCGGCGCGGGCCGCGATCCGCGCGGCTGGTCGGTGGCGGTTCTCTTCTACGCGCTGTTGCCGCGCGACCGGATCGACGCGGTCGTTCGAAGCCGCGTGGAGGCGCTCGAATGGACCGACGCCGAGCGGCCGGGGCATCGGCTCGCGTTCGACCACGCGACGCAGCTGCGCCAGGCGCGCCACACGCTGCGCGAGAAGGTCGAGCATCGGGCGCTGCCGCTGCACCTGCTCGGCGAGCGCTTCACGCTCACCGAACTGCAGCGCGTGTGCGAAGCCGTGCTCGGGCGGGCGCTCGACAAGAGCGCGTTCCGGCGCCGGCTCGCGGGCTCGGAAGACCTGGTCGAGATCCCCGGGGCTTTCGCGCACGGCCGGCAGCGGCCGGCGCAGCTCTACCGGGCGCGCGACGGCTTCGTCTTCTGAGGAGAGCGGTCATGACCGACTGGTTCGAGCGCATCACCGGTTTTCGCGAGCTGCCGTGGGAGCAGACGCGCGATCGGCTCGAGGTCCGCGACCGCCGGCTCGTCTCGCGCGCCGACGGCAGATCGTTCGGCATCGGCGAGCTCGCATTGCCGACCCTGTCCGAGCTTCGCGCGCAGGCGCTCGCGCGCGCCGCCGCCGTGCGCGGAACCTTGTCGGTCTCGAACGTGAGTGGCGACGTTCGTGCGCTGCATCGCGACCCGGCGCACGCGGGCGCGCTCTTCCAGGTCGCGTCGCAGTTCAATCTGCTCGAGATGGTGAGCGAGCGCGTCACGCCCGAGCACGGCGTGACGGGCTATGCGGCCGACGGCACGCAGGGGCCTGCGTGCGCGATCGCCGCGGGCGCCGCGACGATCTATAGCAACTACTTCGTTCCGGTCGACGGCGTGCCGGGCCAGACCGCCACCCGGCAGCTCGACGCGCTGAAGGACGTCGGCGAAGCGCTCGGCAACGACGGCGGGCGGCTCTGGCGGATGCGCAACGGCTACGCGATGTGCACGCGCGAGGGGCTTGCGGAGATCGATCGCCGGCTGGCGAGGGCGGGGGCGGAAGAGGTCGACGTTCTGCGCGATCGGCTGCGAATCGGCGTGCACCGCGACGTCGAGGTCACCGACGTGCGCAACGCGCCGGGGCACATCGTGTCGCAGGCATTCTGCTCGGCGTTGCCGGTGGCGTACGGGAGCGCGATCCCGAAGCGCGAGTGGGCGGCGTTCGCCCGGCTCGTGCTCGAGGGCGCGTACGAGGCGACGCTGTGGGCGGCGGTGCTCGAGGCGGCGCGCGGTGCGTCCCCGATCGTGTTCCTCACGCGGCTCGGCGGCGGCGTGTTCGGCAACGAAGAAGACTGGATCCACGCGGCGATGCGCCGTGCGTTGCGGCTCGTCGAGGGCGTTGCCCTCGACGTGCGCATCGTCAGCCACGGTGCCGTGCCCGACGAGCTGCAGGCGCTCGCGAGCGAGTTCGGCGGCCGCGCGGAAGCCACCGACGCCGCCGCGCGAGCACGAACGAAGGCCGCTGGCGGCTGCGCCTGACCCGCGGCGACTCGCCGGGCGGGAAGCGCCGGACGCAGCCCCTGCCGGCCGCGCCGATCAGCCAACGATCGCCGCGGTTTCTTCTCCCGGTGCCGAGAGAGAGCCGATTCGGGCTCGCAAGATTCGACCAACCGCGTCCGGCGTTCCGCGCGCCAGACGTCGCGCAGCCCGCAGCGCTTGCCGATGCACGCGTGGCGGGTGGGTCGCCGAGCCGAGCAGTTCGACGATCAGCCAGGCGACGAGCGCCGCTTCGCCGCAACCGGCTTGCGACGCTTGCTCGCGCAACGCGGCGCACCAGGGCTCGGGCAGCGTGCGTGCGATTGCATCGATGTCGGCCGGAAGCGCCCCCGTGCGATCCCACAGGTCGTTGACGAGCCACGCGAGCCCGGCCAGCGGATCGGCCGGGTCGACGAGAGGGGTGCTTCGCCTCGAGAATCGCGGGCTCGGCTCGCTCGAGAGCGTCCATTCGTTGCGAGTCATCAACTGGTCGTCGGATGTTCGCAGGTCGCAATGGCTCTCGAAGACGAGCGAAGACGCCGCGACACTGCCGACGCCGCCCCAACCCGCCGCCAGCATCTGCGGCACCTTCACGCTCCTGGGCAGCGCCTGGCTCCGTTCGTCCTCGTCGCGCTCGAGCACGAGCACCATCGACGTCTGCGACGTGACGAGTCGATAGCGTTCGGCAAACGCCCCTTGCCGCTGCTCGGGCAGCGCCGTCACGGCGAGTCCGGCAGCCACGCGAGGCAGCGCATCGTCGTGCGACGTCGTCGCCGGGTCCTCGCTCGGCAACGCCAGCCCCTGCGCCTGCGCCGCCTCGTCGCGCCACTCGAGCGCCACTTCGCCGTGCGGGCGGACGCCGAAGCGCGCGAGCGCATGCAAGGTTTCCCCGCCGAACAGCGCCCGCGGCACCGGCGACGTCCAATCCGGGGCAAGCGGCCAGCGCACCCGCACGTCCCGCGCACGCGGCTGCCGCAGCCGCGCGAGCAGTCGCATCAGCGCGTCCTCGATCGACTCGTTCGGCGTGACGAACTCCGCGGCGCCGCCCGTTTCTTGCGCGAGCCGCGCGAGCAGGCTTTCCGCCGGGCTCGAACCGACGGCCACGACGAACACGCGCTGGTCGCGGGCGCGCGCGAGCGCAATGATCTCCTCCGTGTTCCAGACTTCGCCGTCGGTGAGCAGGAACACGTCGGCGTCGCGACCGCGTTCGCCGCCCAACTCGAACAGCGAAGCGAGCGCGCCGTGCATTTCGGTGCCGCCGAGCTTCGCCTGGAGTGCGTTCGCCCATTGCAGGCAATCGGCGCGGTGCGCTTCGTCCAGTGTGCGCAGGCCGGAGCGGTGGTGCGCGACGCTCGAGCCGAAGGCGCTCACCGACACGCGGTCGGGTGCCGTCAGGCGATGGAGCAGACGCGAGACCGCATTGCGCGCCTGCCCGATGCTGTCGCCGTTCATCGAGCCCGAGCAATCGACGAGCACCTTGAGGCACAGTGGGGCATCGCTCGCTCGAGCGCGCACGGCCGGCACGAACGAGGCGAGCGCGACCCATCCGTCCGCATCGCGCGCCATCGCGACGAGCGGGCGCCCGGCCAGCCCGTCCACGGTGACGATGAAGTCGCGATCGAGTTGGCCTTCGATCTCGACGGACACGCGCTCGCCGACCCGTCGCGGTTCCGCGTCGTGGCTCGGGCACGCGACGACACCGCGCGCCGTTTCTCCGTCGAGCTCCACGGTGAATCGCGCCCGGTAGTTCGCGCCGAGGTCGGTTTCGGGCGTTGCGTGCGGCGGGAGGCCGGTCGTGCCCGGGTCGCCGAAGCGCGGCGCGATCACCGTCGGAATCGCGATGCGCAACTGCCCCTGCACGAACGACAGCAGTTGCGCGTAGTGCACTTCGACGGTCGCTTCTTCGCCGGCAAGCAGGTTGCCGATCGACACCGTGAAGAGCCCTTCGGCGGTGCGTTCGAGCAGCACCGCCGAATGCCCTTCGTCGAGGGCTTCCTCGTAGCGTTCCTCGGCTTGCCTGCGCTCGGCGACGACGCCCTTCAGCCGCCGCTCGCCGAGCGTGAACGCCAGGTCGAGCAGCACCGCGCCGTCCGGCAGCGGGAACGTGTAGACGGCCTCGATGTGGTCGGCCGAGCGGTTCGCATAGCGCTGGCGGAACGTCGTCTGCAGCAGCAGACCTTCGGCACGCGCAGTCCCGGTGACTTCGACGAGCGGTACGGCGTGGC
>JAKFES010000082.1:0-7550 GCA_036675585.1 Burkholderiaceae bacterium | reverse complement strand
CGAAGAGCGAGGCGAGCGCGCCGTGCATCTCCGTGCCGCCGAGATCGGCCTGTAACGCTTCCGTCCAACGCAGGCACTCGGCGCGATGCGATTCGTCGAGCGCTCGCAGCCCGTCGCGCTGGTGCACGACGCTCGAGCCGAACGCGCTCACCGACACGCGGTCGGGCGCGCTCAACCGATTCAGCAGCCGCGCAACCGCCTGGCGCGCCTGCTCGATGCTGTCGCCGTTCATCGACCCCGAGCAGTCGACGAGCACCTTGAGCGAGAGCGACGCTTCGTTCGTCGGCGCTCGCAGCGTGGGCAGGAACGACGCGAGCGCGACCCAGCCGTCGCCGTCCGGTGCGACCGTGGCGAGGGGGCGGCCCGCGAGTCCGTCGATCGTCACGACGAAGTCGCGGTCGAGCCGGCCTTCGAGCTCGACGACGAGGCGTTCGTCGACGCGTCGCATCGCGGCTGCGTGACTCGGGCAGGCGACGGTTCCGTTGGCGAGCTCGCCGCCGAGTTCGACGACGAAGCGCGCCGGGTAGTCGGCGCCGAGGTCGGTTTCGGGCGCCGCGTGCGGCGCGAGGCCGGCCGCGCCCGCGTCGCCGTAGCGTGGCGCGATCACCGTCGGAATCGCAATGCGCACCTGCCCCTGCACGAACGACAGCAGCTATCCGTAGCGCACCTCCACCGTCGCTTCCTCGCCCGCGAGCAGGTTGCCGACGGACACCGTGTACAGCGCGTCGGCGCTGCGCTCGAGCAGCACCGCCGAGTGGCCTTCGTCGGTCGCTTCCTCGTAGCGCTCCTCGGCCTCCATGCGCTCGGCGACCACCCCCGTCAGCCGACGCTCAGCGAGCGTGAACGCCAGGCCGAGCAGCACCGCGCCGTGCGGCAGCGGGAACGTGTAGACGGCCTCGATGTTGTCGGCCGAGCGGTTCGCATAGCGCTGGCGGAACGTCGTCTGCAGCAGCAGACCTTCGGCACGCGCAGTGCCGGTGACTTCGACGAGCGGTACGGCGTGGCCATTGCGGGCGCGCAGCAGCGCCGGTTCGTGCGGGTTCATTTGCGCTCTTCCCCTTTTCGATGCGTCTTGTTGCGGTCGCGGATTCGGTTCATCAGTTCGCCGACGCCGGCGAACAACGCGCGCACCTGCTCCGGGCCGAGGCCGGCGCGCGCGGGGTCGACCATCAGCTCGACGCCTTCGGCCACGACGAGGTGCGACCAGACTTCGACGCTGCCCGCGCCGCGCGGCCGCGCGGGC
Organism: Burkholderiaceae bacterium; assembly: GCA_036675585.1. Taxonomy (GTDB): domain Bacteria; phylum Pseudomonadota; class Gammaproteobacteria; order Burkholderiales; family Burkholderiaceae_E; genus Zeimonas. The sequence goes on along the minus strand of JAKFES010000082.1, from coordinate 6,307 downwards.
ACTTCGGGAGGCGCGCCCTGCAGCAGCTCGCGGATGCGCTCGAGCGACACGCCCGCCTGCGACCACTTGCGGATCTGCAGCAGCTGCCCGAGGTGCTCGCCGGTGTAATAGGCGGCGCGCGTCTCTCCGATGGGGCGATCGACGAGCCCGAGTTGCACGTAATAGCGCACCGTGCGCGGCGGCAACTCGGCCAGGGCGCAGAGCTCGTCGAAGCGGAAGCGGCGGGTGTCGGCGGTGGGCATGCCGCATTTAACGACAGTAAAACTGTCACAGTCAAGTGACTGAATGCACGCCGAGGGCCGCGGTCGCGTTTACGTCACGACCTCAGCGCATGGGGTACCGGCCGACCACCCTCGGCTCACCCCCCGCACTGCTGCCCGTACGCCTGCTCCATTCGCGCGACCTGCGCCAACCGGCGCGCCGCGTGCTGCGGCGGAATGGCGGTCGCCGATTCGCGTGTCCGGTCGATGTTCGAGCGCATCGCCGCGCATTGCCGCGCACGCGCCGCGGTTCGATGGGCCTGCTGCTCGGCGATACGGGCGGACTGGATCGAGCCCGCGTCCGGCCGGACCGCGGGCGCGGTGTTCCGCTCCGGTTGCATGGCTGGGGAAGGCGGCACCCGAGGGCGTGTCGTTGAATCCCCGCCGGGTACAGCCGCGTGCGGCGCCACGCCGGCTCCTTTCGCCGAAGCTACCGCCAGCGCCTCGGCGTTCGTGCGCGGACACGCCGCAAGCGCAAGGTCGAGATCGAGATGGTCGTGCTTCGCGAAACCCAGCGCGCCGTTGTTCAACGGAAGGAAGTCGGCAAGCCCCGGCGGCACGTTGCCGTGCCAGAACTGGTGCGTCTCGAACTGCGGCGAGCCGGAGTCGTGCATGCCGACCGGCCCGTAATGGCATTCGAGAACGGGCGTCCGGTTGCGCGCCAGCGTGCGGATGGCGGCGTTCCATTCCGGCGGCATTTTCACGAGCAGGTCGCCACGGATGTGGTGCGCCATCTGCAGCGGGACGCTCGCCTCGTTGTCCAGCTTCCAGCTTCCGTCGGGCGCCCGGGCGCCGGCGATTCGTTGCCGGCTGGCCTGGCGGTCCTGATGCAGTGCGCGCGCGTTGGTGAACCGATCGATCTCGGCGCGGTCGCGCGCCTTTGCGTAGCCGGCGTACAGAGGTTCGTTTTCCTCGAATGCCTTGCGGAGGGCCGCCTGGTCTCCCGAGACGAAGGCCTGGCTGGAAAACGCGCCGAACGCCCCGTTGCCCGAGAAGCCCAGGCTCTTGCGAAAGGCGTTCACCCAGGCGAGGTATGCGTCGAACGCTTCGGGGAAGATGCCGCCGTCGACCGCACCGCGCGACAGTCGGTCGATCATCTGCACGCGCTCGATTCCCGGCGAATCGGTTCCGTAGGTGACGTACAGCTGGAAGTAGTAGAGATCCTTTTTGCGCAGCAGCCGTTCGAACTCCTTCGCCGCCGCCTCCCTGCTTTCGGGCTCGCGCGCCGTCGCGAAGAACGCCTTGCGCGCTTTTGCGAGGTCCTCGCTCAGGTACACCTTGTCCACGCTGGCCTTCTGCAGTTCCACGTAGGCGGTGAGCAGTTGCTGCACGTCGCGCCGGACATAGTCGCCTACCGTGGGGCGCCCGATCCAGACTTCCTGCGACAAACCCAAGGGCGAGTACAGCGCGAGTGCGCCCACGAGCGCGAACAGAAGTCGCCTGGACATGCAATGCCCTCCCGCGGTCGCAAACGGTCCGACCGCTTCGCGGACAGCTTGTTACGACCTGAGGCTTGCGTCCATCCTCCATTCCGGGGATCGAACCCCGGGGCGGCTCGCGCCTACACGCGCTGGGCGATCGTCCGCTCGAATTCGACTTCCGCGCGCAGCCCATCGAGATCGCGGTGGATCACGGCGACCGCGAGCTTCGTACCGTCGCGGTGATAAGAAATCGTGCAGTCGCGTGCGGCGAGGTCGCCGTCGATCTTCACCTCGTCGAAGCCTTCGGCGTGGCCGACATAGGCCAGCCCGAAGTCGTACTGCTCGGTCCAGAAGAACGGGACGGCGTCGAAGCGTTCGCGTCGGCCGAGCATGTTGCGCGCCGCCGTCTGCCCCTGGCGCTCGGCCACGACCCAGTGCTCGATGCGCAGCCGCTCGCCGGTGAGTCGATCGGGCCAGCGCGCGATGTCGCCGGCCGCGAAGATGCCCGCGACGCTCGTTTCCAGGTATTCGTCCACCGTGACGCCGCGATCCATGGCGAGGCCGGCCTGTTCGGCCAGGGCGATCGAAGGTCGTACGCCGACGCCGATGACGACCAGGTCGGCCGGGAGACGTTCTCCGCTCTGCAGCGTGACGCCGTGCTCGTCGATCGCGACCGGCGTCGTGCCGAGGTGAAAGCGCACGCCGTGCTCTTCATGGAGTTTCTGGATGAAGCTCCCGACCTCGGAGCCGAGAACCTTCTCCATCGGGCAGGTCTCTCGCCCCACCACGTGCACGTCGAGGCCGCGCGCGCGCAGCGATGCCGCCACCTCGAGGCCGATGAAGCTCGCGCCGATCACGACGGCGTGCTTCGAAGCTTGCGCGCGGGCGATCAGCGCGCGACTGTCGGCGAGCGTGCGCAGGTAGTGCACGTGCGCGAGATCGCCGCCCGGCAGCGCGAGCCGCACGGGCTCGGCTCCGGTCGCGAGCAGCAGTGCGTCGTAGGCGTGGCGGCTGCCGTCGGCGAGCTGCACGTGCCGCTGCGTCGTGTCGATCGCGGCCACGCGCGCGCCGAGTTTCAGGTCGATGCCTTGCTCGGCGTAGAACTCGGGCGAGCGCAGCGCAATCCATTCTTCGGGCGCGTTGCCGGCCAGATAGTTCTTGGAGAGGTTCGGCCGATCGCAGGGTACCGACTCGTCGGCGCTCAGCATCGTGAGACGGCCGGCGTAGCCCTCGCGGCGAAGCATTTCCGCGGCCGCGTTGCCTGCCGCGCCGCCGCCGACGATCACCACCGATTGCGGCATCGCCGCCGAGGTTGCGGGAGAGGCTCGACGGCTCGTGCGTTCGATTTTTTCCCGCACGAAAGCCTTGCCGTCGCGTTGCTCGACGCGCCAGCAGGAAACGGCGTCGAGTGCCGGTGCGCGCAGCGCCTCGCCGGTACGCAGGCTGAAGCACGCGTGATGCCACGGGCAGCGCACCGTGTCGTCGACGAGCAGCCCTTCGGCGAGCGGCCCGCCGTAATGCGTGCACGCGGCGCCGACGGCGAACAGCTCGTCGCCGCGGCGCACGAGAATCAGCGGCTCGCCGTGCGCGTGGCCGAGCAGCATCGTGCCTTCGGCCAGTCTCGACAGCGCCACGCCGTTCGCCAGGTCGGGTCCTTCGAGTTTCGTCTCCTGCTCGCTCATCGATTCCTCCGGGATGTGGAAGGTCGCTGCCTCGCGGCGAGCCCGGAAGAGCGCAGACGTCGGCGATCCGCGCGAGGCCGCACGGCGGCAAGCGGGCGCGAGCCCGACGGGGCGCGGAAGATCGGCAGGGACGCGGCGAGGATCCCTGCAGGGTACTCCGTTCGGTGCTGCGCTTTGCCGCTGGCGCCGAGTCGTCCTACAACTGCATCTCGCAGCGCTCGACCTCGATCACCAGCGCGCCGCGTGCCCAGGGAAACACCGCTTTCGCGCGCGCGGCGAATTCGCCTTCGGTCTGCACGCTGCCTTTTCCGTGAATGACGCCGCCCTGCCCGGGCCCGCGCGAGCCGCGGACCGCGCGCGAGGCCGCCATCAGCTGGATGCGGCTGTCGCGCCGCAGGTTCTCCTCGGTGCGCTCGTAGTGCCCTGCGGGGAGGACGATGCGTTCGTCGTCGATGCCGATCCGGCGCGCATAGTCGGCCCAGTTGCCGACCAGGTGCGGCCCGTCGGGGCCCTGCGTGACGAGGGCGACGAACTCGGCTTTCTCGAGGAGTTCGCGGGCGGTGGGGTCGAGTACGGTCATGCGGGGCTCCCTGCAGGGATGTCGGTCAACCGACAGGGTCGCGCCGCCCGCGCAACGGCGACATGATGTGGCTCAAACCTCGGGCCCGCGGGAACCGGGGACAATCCCCGCCTTCCTTCGACGATGCCGACGTGAACCCCGCCTTCGCCGCGAACCGCCGCGGAATCCTGAGCATGGCCGGCGCCATGGCCTGCTTCGTCGCCAACGACGCGGTGGTCAAGCTCGCCAGCGGGTCGATGCCGACCGCGCAGCTGATCTTCGTGCGCGGCGCGATCGCGACGCTGATCGTGCTGGTCGCCGCGCAGGCGGCGGGCGCGACGCGGCGCATCGGCGAAGCCGCGGCGGGGCCGGTCGTGGTGCGCTCGCTCGCCGAGTGCGTCGCCACCGTGCTGTACCTGACCGCGCTGTTCCACCTGCCGCTCGCCAACGCCGCGGCGATCAACCTGTCGGCGCCGCTGTTCATCGTCGTGCTCGCCGTCGTGTTCCTGCGCGAGCGCGTCGGCCTCGCGCACTGGGGGGCGGTATGGGCGGGCTTCGCCGGCGTCGTTCTCGTCGTGCAGCCCGGGCTGCAAGGCTTCAACGCGTATGCGCTCGTGTGTCTCGTCGCCGCGCTGTTCCAGGCGCTGCGCGACCTGCTCACGCGCCGCATCGACGGCGACCTCCCCGCGGTGCTCGTCACGCTGTCGACCACCGTCGCGGTCACCGTCGTCGCCGGTGTGCTGTCGCTCTTCGAGGGTTGGCGCGCCTTCGGCGCCCGCGAACTCGGCCTGCTCGCGCTCGCCGCGGCGTTCCTGATGGGCGCGTATTACCTGATCGTCGACGCGATGCGCCACGGCGAGATGTCGCTCGTCGCGCCGTTCCGCTACACGGGCGTGCTGTACGCGATCGTGCTCGGTTACCTCGTCTGGGGCGACGTGCCGAACGCGCTCGCCTGGGGCGGGATCGCGCTGCTCGTCGCCGCCGGTCTCTTCGTGCTGTACCGGGAGAGGGCGCGAACGCGCGCCGCGCGGCGTTCGCCGGCGACGTTCCCGGCGCGCTGATGGCGCGCGGACGGGCCGCTGACGGCGCGGGCGATTGCCCCGCATCGCGTGGGCCTTTCTTTGACAGCCGGCCGCCGGCCCTGCTCCAATCCGCCTGCCTCCGAAGGGGAGTAGCTCGCAGGGATCGCTCCGATCCCACTTGCTGCGGTGTCGTCAGTACGGATGCGGAAGGGTTGGCGCCCGACCGCATCCCGGTGCCGCGGGCCGACGCGCAGGAATGCGCGACGGACGGCAAGACCGACGACGGCGCTCGACCAACGACACGCCCGCGCCAGCCACGCGGGTCGACGAGGCACTCCCCCGATGATGACCATCGGCACTCCATCGATGTGGGCGCTGTTCGCGGTATTCGTCGCGATCGCGCTGCTGATCGATTTCCTCGCGCTCAGCCGGCAGGGCGCGCACACCGTGTCCCTGAAGGAGGCGACCGTCTGGTCGCTCGTCTGGGTCGCGGTCTCGTTCGTTTTCGTCGGCTGGCTGTGGTGGTATCTCGGCGGCGCGTCGGGCGACGCCACGGCGCAGGCATTCGCCAACGACAAGGCGCTCGAGTTCGTCACCGGCTACCTGATCGAGAAGGCGCTCGCGGTCGACAACATCTTCGTGTTCCTGATGGTCTTCACCTACTTTGCGGTGCCGGCCGAGTTCCAGAAGCGCGTGCTGATGATCGGCATCCTCGGCGCGCTGGTGTTGCGTGCGGCGATGATCCTCGTCGGGGCCTGGCTCATCGTGCGTTTCCACTGGGTGCTGTACCTGTTCGGGGCATTCCTCGTCTTCACCGGGGTCAAGATGTGGTGGGCCGCGGGCAAGGAGCCCGACCTCGCGTCGAACCCGGCGCTGCGCTGGATCAAGCGGCACATGAAGGTGTCGCCGGACTACGACGACGAGCGCTTCTTCACGCGCGTCGACGGCGTGCGCATGGCCACGCCGCTGTTCGTCGTGATCCTGTTGATCGGCATCGTCGACGTCGTGTTCGCGGTCGACTCGATCCCGGCGATCTTCGCGATCACGACCGATCCGTTCATCGTGCTGACGTCGAACGTGTTCGCGATTCTCGGGTTGCGCGCGATGTACTTCCTGCTCGCCGGCATGCACGAGCGCTTCCACCTGCTCTCGCACGGGCTGGCGATCGTGCTCGTGTTCATCGGCGCGAAGATGCTGCTGATCGACGTCTACAAGATCCCGATCACGTGGTCGCTCGGCTTCACCGTCGCGGTGCTCGCGCTGACGATGCTGCTGTCGCTGTGGGTGCCGCCCAGCGGCAAGGGCGGCAGCGCGTATCCGTTCCGTTCGAAGCGGCCGGAGCGGGACGCGTCGGCGCGTTGAG
>JAKFES010000016.1:0-7551 GCA_036675585.1 Burkholderiaceae bacterium | reverse complement strand
GGGCTGCTCGACGATCCGCGCGTGCGCGCGGCCTATCTCGGCGAGGCCACGGACGGCTGACGCGGCAGGTCGCTCGGGCGCTCGCGCGGCTCAGGCGCTCGCGCCCGCGAGGTCGGCCGCGCTGGTGAAGGCGTCGGCGTAGAACTCGGCCGGCGCAAGCCGGCACAGCGCGGTGAGATCGCGTTGCGCCGCGTCGACCATGACCGGCGCGCCGCACGCGTAGACCTGGTGGGTCGACAGATCCGGAAAATCGTCGACGACCGCACGATGCACGAAGCCCGTGCGCCCGCTCCAGCCGTCTTCGGGCAGCGCGTCGGAGACGACGGGCACGTAGCGGAAGTCGGGAATCTCGCCCGCCCAGTGCTCGCACAGCGCGTGCATGTACAGATCGTGCGGCCGGCGCCCGCCCCAATACAGCGTCACGGGCCGCCGGATCGACAGCGCACGCATGTGCTCGACGATCGCCTTGATCGGCGCGAAGCCCGTGCCGCTGGCGAGCAGCACGATCGGACACGACCGGTCCTCGCGCAGGAAGAAGGTGCCCATCGGCCCCTCGAGGCGCAGGATGTCGCGCTCCTTCAGCGCGGGCTGCGTCGCGCCGAACAGCGCATCGGTGAAGCGCCCGCCCGGCATGTGGCGCACGTGCACCTCGAGCTGCTCGGCGTCCTCGGGCGCGCACGCCATCGAATAGCTGCGGCGCGCGCCGTCGCGCAGGACGAGCTCGATGTATTGCCCGGCGAGGTACTGCAGCCGCTCGCCCGCGGGCAACTGCAGGCGCACGATCGCGACATCGGCGACCGGGCGCACGATCGACGCGATCCGGCACGGCATCTTGCGGATCGGCATCTGCCCCGGACCGGACACGAGGCGCGCCTCGACGACGAGATCGGAGCGCGCGCGCGCGCAGCACAGCAGCGCCATCCCGCGCGACTGCTCGTCGCGCGACAGCGCCTTCGCGGCGTGCGGGCCCTGCTCGATGCGGCCTTCGACGATGCGCGACTTGCACGAGCCGCACGCGCCGTTGCGGCAACCATAAGGAATCACGATGCCCTGGCGAAGCGCGGCGTCGAGGATCGGCTCGTCGTCTTCGACGACGAAACGCACGCCGCTCGGCAGGACGGTGACCGTGGAACTCATCGGAAGCGACCGGACGAAAGCGGCTATTATCGCCCGCGCCCGATGCCCCACCCGCCGCCGACCCCGCCCCGCACGAACCGCGGCACGAACGTGCCCGCGGTTTCGCGCGTCCGTGCGACGGACACGATCTCGCGCACGGATGCGCGGCAGCCGATTTCGCGCATCGGTGCGCAAAAGGCCCTCCGCGCGCTGCCCGCGCGCTTTCGCCGTCCGCGGCTGCTCGTCGTCGGCTGCGGCGACGTCGGGCTTCGCCTGCTGCGCGCGCTGGCCGACCGTATTCCGCGCTCGTTGCACGTGATCGCCGTCGCGCGCAGCGAGTCGTCGCGCGCGAAGGCGCGCGCGCTCGGGGCCCGCGCGCTCGCCGTCGACCTCGACGACCGGCGCGCCGTGAGGCGGCTCGGCGCGCTCGCACGCTGGAGCGTTCATCTCGCGCCGCCGCAGCCTTCGGGCCGCGACGACCGGCGCACCGCTGCGCTGATCGCCGCCTCGCGCATCGCGCTGCGCCGCGCGAGGCGAAGGCTCGCACCCGCGCGCTGGACGTGGGTGGGCACGAGCGGCGTCTACGGCGACGCGCACGGCGAGCGCTTCGACGAAACACGGCCGATCGCACCGGCGAGCGAACGTGCGCACCGGCGCGCCGCGGCCGAAGCGCGGCTGCGCGGACTCTCGCGTTCGGGGCTCGCCCGCGTATCGATCCTGCGCGCGCCGGGGCTGTATGCGCACGATCGCTGGCCGCTCGCACGGTTGCGCCGGGGCGACCCGGTCCTGCAGCGCGACGAGGATGTCCATACGAACCACGTGCACGCCGAGGACCTCGCACGGATCGCCTGGCGCGCGCTGTTTCGCGCGCGCCCCGGACGCGTCTACCACGCGACCGACGACGAGCCGATGCGGCTCGGGGACTACCTGGACCGCGTCGCCGACGCGTTCGACCTGCCGCGCCCGCCGCGCGCCTCGCGTGCCGAGCTCGCGCAGCGCTCGGGCGGCGCGCTGCCGCACGTGTTCGCCGAATCGCGCCGCCTCGAGAACCGTCGGCTCGCGCAGGAGCTCGGCTACCGCCTGCGTTGGCCGAGCGTCGGTGCGGCGCTCGCCGAGCTCGGGCGCACTTCGCGCGAATCGAGCCTCTGATATAATTGCCGGTTCCTTTTCCAGGTGCAGGGCTTGCTGCTTTCGGCCCTCCGGCTGCGTACCAGCCGTTCGTCTTGCGCCTCGTGCTGGTGTAGCTCAGTTGGTAGAGCAACTGATTCGTAATCAGTAGGTCGGACGTTCGAGTCGTCTCACCAGCACCAAACCTCGCAAGTGCCTACCCCTCACGGGCCCGGCGCCTGCCTGTTCCCCGGAGCGAGGTTTCGATTCATGTGCGGTTTCGCGGGCGAAGCCCGATTCGGCGCGGACGCGCCGCATTCCCTTTTCCAGGGCGCCGACCTCGGCGCCGTCGTGCGCATGGGCGAGACGATGCGCGCGCGCGGCCCCGACGCCTGCGGCGCGTTCCAGCAGGGCAACGTGGCGCTCGCGCATCGACGGCTGCGGATCATCGACCTGTCCGAGCATTCGCAGCAGCCGATGACCGATCCGGCACTCGGGCTCACCATCGCGTTCAACGGCTGCCTGTACAACTATCGCGAGCTGCGGCAGGCCCTGCAGGCGCTCGGCTACCGCTTCTTCTCCGAAGGCGATACCGAGGTCGTGCTGAAGGGCTTTCACGCGTGGGGCGCGCGCTGCGTCGAGCGCTTCCACGGAATGTTCGCGTTCGCCGTCCACGAGCGCGACAGCGGCCGGCTCACGCTCGCGCGCGATCGCCTGGGCATCAAGCCGCTGTATCTGGACGAGCGGCCCGGGCGGCTGCGATTCGCCTCGACGCTGCCGGCACTGCTCGCCGGCGGCGACGTCGATACGTCGATCGATCCGGTCGCGCTGCATCATTACCTGAGCTGGCACGCGGTGGTTCCGGCCCCGCATACGATCCTGCGCGGCGTGCGCAAGCTCGCGCCGGCGACGATCGCGACCTGGGACGCCGACGGGCGCTGCGAATCGACCTGCTACTGGCGCCTGCGCGTGCAGGCCGACCCGCAGCTCGCCGCGCTCGACGTCGCCGAGCGGCAGCGCATGATCGAGGACGCGCTTCGCACCGCGGTGCGCCGGCGCATCGTCGCCGACGTTCCGGTGGGCGTGCTGCTGTCGGGCGGAGTCGACTCGAGCCTGATCGTCGCGCTGCTCGCGCAGATCGGCGCAGCCGACCTGCGCACGTTCTCGATCGGCTTCGAGGCCGCCGGCGGCGAATCGGGCGACGAGTTCCGCTACTCGGATCTCGTCGCGCAGCGCTTCGCCACGCGCCACGAGCAGATCCGGATCCCGACGGCCGCACTGATGGATGCGCTGCCGGGAACGATCGACGCGATGAGCGAGCCGATGGCGAGCTACGACAACGTCGCGTTCTACCTGCTGTCGCGCGAAGTATCGAAGGCGCTCAAGGTCGTGCAGAGCGGCCAGGGCGCCGACGAGGTCTTCGCCGGCTACCACTGGTACCCGAAGCTCGCCGGCAGCGCCGACCCGGTCGCCGATTACGCGCGCGCGTTCTTCGACAGCGACCATGCCGGATACCTCGACACGGTCGCCGACGCCTTCGCGACCGACGACGCGAGCCGCGCGTTCGTCGCGCGCGAATTCGCGCGCGATGGCGCGGCCGACGCGGTCGAGAAGGCGCTGCGGCTCGACACGACGGTCATGCTCGTCGACGACCCGGTCAAGCGCGTCGACAACATGACGATGGCCTGGGGGCTCGAGGCGCGGGTGCCGTTCCTCGACCATGAACTGGTCGAACTGGCCGGGCGCCTGCCGCTCGAGGACAAGCTGGGCGACGGCGGCAAGCAGGTGCTCAAGGCCATCGGCCGCAGGCTGCTGCCGGCCGAAGTCGTCGACCGGCCGAAGGGCTATTTTCCGGTGCCGATCCTCAAGCACATCGACGGACCGGTGCTCGCGCTGGTGCGCGACGCGCTGACGAGCCGCGCAGCGCGCGAGCGCGGGCTGTTCCGCCCGGCGACCGTCGCGCGGCTGCTCGCGGCACCGGGCGAGCACCTGACGCCGCTGCGCGGCTCGCGGCTGTGGCAGGTGGCACTGCTCGAGCTGTGGCTGCAGGCGCGCGGGCTGTGAAGCACGCGCAGGGGAGGAATCGACGATGACGAATGTCGACCGGAACGACCGGCGCACCGACCCGATGGACCCGGCGCAGGCCGCATCGCTGCGCCACTGGGACGAACTGCCCATCGCAGTCAGCGAGGCGCTGCACGCCGAAGCGAGCGTCGATTGCGGCTGGGGCCGGCTGCTCTTCGCGCACACGTATCCGTCGGCCGAGCGACTCGCCGCCGACCTGCACGAGGAGACGCCCGGCCGGCGCGACGTCGCGCTCTACGTGCGCGATCCGCACGTCGTCATCGCGCAGGCGCCGCAGCATCTCTTCCTCGATCCGTCGCACACGTTCCGCCTTGCGCTGCAGGCGCCGCCCGACGATGCGCCGGTGCCCGGCATCTCGATCGTCGCGGCGCGCGCGCAGGACGAAGCGGCGATCAACCGGATCTACCTGTCGCGCGGCATGGTGCCGGTGCGCGACGGTTTCCTCGCCACGCTGCGCGACGCCGGCGCGGTGTCGGTCCTCGTCGCCGAGGACGCCGACAGCGGCGCGATCGTCGGGGTCGTCACCGCGGTCGACCACGTCGTCGCGTGCAACGACCCCGAGCGCGGCGCGAGCCTGTGGTCGCTCGCCGTCGACGCGCAATGCGCACGGCCGCGCGTCGGCGAAGCGCTGGTACGCGCCGTCGCCGCGCGCTTGCGTGCGCTCGGGCGGCAGTACCTCGACCTGTCGGTGATGCACGACAACGCCGAAGCGATCGCGCTGTACGGCAAGCTCGGCTTCTCGCGCGTTCCCGCGTATTGCGTGAAGAACAAGAACCCGATCAACGAAAAGCTGTTCGTCGGGCCCGACCGCTACGGCGAGCTGAACGTCTATGCCCGGATCCTGGTCGACGAGGCGCGCCGCCGCGGCATCGACGTCGAGGTGGTCGACGCCGAGCACGGATATTTCCGGCTGATCCATGGCGGGCGCGCGGTCACCTGCCGCGAGTCGCTCTCCGAGCTCACGTCGTCGATCGCGATGAGCCGCTGCGACGACAAGCGCGTGACGCGCAACGTGCTGACCGGCGCCGGCCTGCGCGTGCCCGACCAGATCGTCGCCGGCGACGAGGAAGCGCTGCATGCGTTCCTCGCGCGCCACGGCAGCGTCGTGGTCAAGCCGGTGCGCGGCGAACAGGGACACGGCGTTCGCGTCGACCTGCGCGACCTCGACGCGGTGAAGGCGGCGATCGAAGCCGCACGACGCTTCTGCGACGAAGTGATCGTCGAGGAGTGCGTTCCGGGCGACGATCTTCGCATCGTCGTCATCGACTATCGCGTCGTCGCCGCGGCCACGCGCAAGCCGCCGCAGGTCACCGGCGACGGGCGCAGCACGGTGCAGTCGCTGATCGCGCGCCAGAGCCGGCGCCGGGAAGCCGCCACGCACGGCGAGAGCTCGATCCCGGTCGATGCGGAAACCGAGCGCTGCGTGCGCGCGGCCGGCCGGCGCCTCGACGAAGTGCTGCCGGCGGGCGAGACGATCGAGGTGCGCAAGACGGCGAACCTGCACACCGGCGGGACGATCCACGACGTGACGGCGCGCCTGCACCCGACGCTCGCCGACGTCGCGGCGCGCGCCGCCCGCGCGCTCGACATCCCGGTCGTCGGGCTCGACCTGGTCGTGGCCGACGTCGAGGGCGTCGATTACGCGATCATCGAGGCGAACGAACGGCCCGGGCTGGCGAACCACGAACCGCAGCCGACCGCCGAGCGCTTCATCGACCTGCTGTTTCCGCAGTCGAAGACCGAATGAGATCGCCCGCCCCCGCGTCCCCGCTCGACCGCGCCTACCTGCTCGACGTCCTCGCGCGCCTGCTGGCGATCCCGAGCCCTTCGGGGATGACCGACGAGATCGTCGTCTACGTGACGACCGAGCTCGAATCGATGGGCATTCCGTACAGCCTGACGCGCCGCGGCGCGATTCGCGCCGACCTCGAAGGCGAGCACCACAGCCCCGATCGCGCGGTCGTCGCGCACCTCGATACGCTCGGCGCGACGGTCAAGGCGCTCAAGCCGAACGGGCGGCTCGAGCTGGTGCCGATCGGGACCTGGTCGTCGCGCTTCGCCGAGGGCGCGCGCGTGACGGTGCACTGCGACGACGAAACGCGCCTGCGCGGCTCGATCGTTCCGCTCAAGGCGTCGGGGCACACCTACAACGAGGAAGTCGACACGCAACCGGTCGCCTGGCAGCAGGTCGAGCTGCGGCTCGACGAGCGCTGCGCGTCGATCGACGAGCTGTCGCGGCTCGGCGTGAACGTCGGCGATACCGTCTCGATCGATTCGCAGCCCGAGTTCCTCGACAACGGCTTCGTCGTCGCGCGGCACCTCGACGACAAGGCCGGCGTCGCGACGCTGCTCGCGGTCGCGCGTGCGGTCCGCCAATCCGCTGCGCGCCTGCCGGTCGACTGCCACCTGCTGTTCACGATCTCCGAGGAGATCGGCGTGGGCGCCTCGCACGTGCTGCACGGCGACGTCGCCGAACTGGTGTCGATCGACAACGGAACGATCGCGCCCGGGCAGAACACGAGCGAATACGGCGTCACCGTCTCGATGCAGGACTCCTCGGGGCCCTTCGACTGGCACCTGACCCGACACCTGATCCGGCTGTGCCGCGAAGCGGGCATCGAGCACACCCGCGACGTGTTCCGTCACTACCGCAGCGACGCCGCGGCAGCGCTCGCCGCCGGCAACGACATCCGCACCGCGCTGCTGTGCTTCGCCGTCGATGCCTCGCACGGGTACGAACGCACGCACGTCGACTCGCTGCTCGCGCTCGGCCACGTGCTGCACGAATACCTGCACAGCAGGCCGCTCTTCCAGCGCGACGCGATGAAGCTCGGGCCGCTGGCCGATTTCCCGCAACCGCAGCCCGGCGCCGAACCGCCCCCGCCCGCGCGCCCGGCCCCGCCTACGTCTTCAGGCGATACCCGGTCGCCAGCATCCAGCGGACCAGCGCGAGAAACGTGAGCAGGAACACCAGCGTCATGCCGATGCTCGCCGCGACGCTGACGTCGCCGATTCCGTAGAAACTCCAGCGAAAACCGCTCACCAGGTAGACGACCGGGTTGAGCAGCGTCACCGCCCGCCACACCGGCGGCAGCATGTCGATCGAATAGAAGGTGCCGCCGAGGAAGGTGAGCGGCGTGACGATCAGCAGCGGTATCAGCTGCAGCTTCTCGAAGCCGTCGGCCCAGATCCCGACGATGAAGCCGAGCAGGCTGAACGTGACGGCGGTCAGCACGAGAAACA
>JAKFES010000238.1:0-7574 GCA_036675585.1 Burkholderiaceae bacterium | reverse complement strand
TTCCGGTGGGCGTCACGACGAAGCGATGCGGCACGCGTGCTCGCGTTCGCCGTTGCGCTCGTGCTCGCCGGGCCGATCGCGCATGCGCAACGCGCGCCAGCTGCCGCGCAGGGTCAGGCACCCGCGCAAGGCGCGGGGTCCGACACGGCCTCCGAACGCCCGGCCGACAACCTCGTCACGCTGAATTTCCGCGACGCCGAGATCGATTCGGTCGTCGGCGCGTTCGGACACCTGCTCGAGCGGACCTTCGTCATCGACCCCCGCGTGCGCGGGAAGATGACGCTCGAGACGCCCCGGCCGGTCACGCGCGAGCAGGCATATGCGCTGCTGCAGTCGGCGTTGCGTTCGCAGGGATTCGCGATCGTCGAGACCGGTGCGCTGACCAAGGTCGTGCCCGAGGCCGACGCGAAGCTGCAGTCCTCGCCGGTGACCGCCGGCCGTGCGCCGGCCGCCACCGGCGACCAGATCGTCACGCAGATCTTCCGGCTGAACCACGAGTCGGCGACCAATCTCGTTCCCGTGCTGCGGCCGCTGATCTCGCCGAACAACACGATCGTCGCCTATCCGAACAACAACTCGCTCGTCGTCACCGATTACGCGGCGAACCTGCAGCGCATCGGCCGTATCGTGGCGACGCTCGACAGCCCGTCGACGCGCGAGGTCGAGATCGTCCCCGTGCAGTACGCGGTCGCGAGCGACGTCGCGGTTGCCGTATCGCGCCTGCTCGAGCAGTCGAGCGGGCCCGGCGCGCAGGTCGACCCGGGCCAGCGCGTCGTCGTGATGGCCGACCCGCGCACCAACGCGGTTCTGCTGCGCGCGGCCAGTCCGGCGAAGGTCAGCCTCGCCAAGGGGCTGATCACGCGGCTCGACCAGCCGAGCGCGCGCCCGGGAAACATCAACGTCGTCTATCTGCGCAACGCCGAAGCGGTCAAGCTCGCGCAGACGCTGCGCGGCGTCCTCGGCGGCGGCGAATCGGGAACCTCGGGCGCGATGAGCGAGCCGCTGCAGCGCACGCCGCCGCAACTCCTGCCCGAAGGGTCGCTGCAGCAGACGCAGGGCATCGGGGCGGGAATGCAATCCGAGGCTGCGGGCGGCACGCCGCTGCAGCCGTCGGAGACGGCCCCGGTCACGGTCCAGGCGGGCGGGGCGATCATCGCCGCCGATCCCTCGACGAATTCGCTGATCATCACCGCGCCCGAGCCGATCTACCGGAACCTGCGCGCGGTGATCGAC
This sequence comes from Burkholderiaceae bacterium, assembly GCA_036675585.1. Lineage (GTDB taxonomy): Bacteria > Pseudomonadota > Gammaproteobacteria > Burkholderiales > Burkholderiaceae_E > Zeimonas. The sequence continues at coordinate 6,341 of JAKFES010000238.1, read as the reverse complement.
AAGCTCGATGCGCGCCGTGCGCAGGTGTACATCGAATCGCTGATCGTCGAGATCAGCGCCGAGAAGGCCGCCGAACTCGGCGTGCAATGGCAGTTCCTCGAAGCGCCGCAGGGCTCGACGCGTCTGATCGGCGGCACCAACCTGGGCGGGCGCGGCACCGGGGCGAACATACTCGATGCGGCGGCGAACCTGGCGACGGTCGGCACCGGACTGAACCTGGGCGTCGTGCGCGGAACGATCAACGTACCCGGCGTCGGCGAAGTGCTGAACCTCGGATTCCTCGCGCGCGCGCTCGAGAGCGGCGCCGACGCGAACATCCTCGCGACGCCGAACCTGATCACGCTCGACAACGAGGAAGCGCGCATCATCATCGGGCAGAACGTTCCGTTCATCACCGGGCAGTTCACCGCCACCGGGACCGGCGGCGCGTCGGTCAACCCGTTCCAGACGATCGAGCGGCGCGACGTCGGCACGACGCTGCGCGTGAAGCCGCAGGTCTCGGAGTCGGGCACGGTGCGGCTGCAGATCTTCCAGGAAGTCTCGAGCGTGCAGGACACGCGGCTGGCGGCGGGGATCATCACCAACCGACGCGCGATCGAATCGAACGTGCTGGTCGACGACGGCCAGATCATCGTGCTCGGCGGGCTGATCGAGGAACGGATCGACGGCTCGGTCGACAAGGTGCCGGGCCTCGGCGACGTGCCCGTGGTCGGGCAGCTCTTCCGCTACGACTCGCGCCGGCGCGTGAAGACGAACCTGCTCGTCTTCCTGCGCCCGGTGATCATCCGCGACGGGAGCGATGCGCACGGCGTGACGGCCGACCGCTACGATTACATCCGCGCGGCGCGGTCGGCCACGCAGCTTCCTCCGCATTGGGCGCTGCCCGATTTCCCGCCGACGCCGCTGCGCGAGATGCCGCCGGCGCCGCAGACGGGCGATCCGGGAATCGGGCGTCCGGGCCCCGACGAGCCGACGTCCGGCGCGCCCGACGCCTCGCGCGAACCCGCGCGCGCGCGTGCCGCCGAGCAGGGAAGCTTGCTCTCGCCGCGCGGTCCGGTTCCGACGCAGCCGCCCGCGCCGGTCTCGGCCTCGAGGCCGAGCACCGTGATCCGCACGGCGCCCAACGAAGTGATCGTTCCGCTCACGCCGCGCGAAGCGCCCGGGTCGGCGGCGCCCGCAACCGACTGATCGAACCGCGATGGCCAGTGTTTCGCCCGCCCGCTACGTGCCGTACGGGTTCGCTCGCGCCAACCAGATGCTCGTCGCCGCCGTGTCGACCGACGCGGTCGAGGTGTGGATCGGCGACCGTACGCCGCGCCAGGCGCTCGCCGAGCTGTCGCGAACGCTCGCGCTGCGTCTGGTCACCGTGCGCAAGCCCGAGATCGAGCTGTCGGCCGCGATTTCGCGCGCGTACGCGCAGCACGAGGGTTCGGCCGCCGCGGTCGTCGACGAAGTGGCGAGCGACCTCGACCTGTCGCGCCTGCTGCAGGACATCCCGAAGATCGAGGACCTGCTCGAGGCCGAAGACGACGCGCCGATCATCCGGATGATCAATGCGCTGCTCACGCAGGCGAGCCGCGACAACGCGTCGGATATCCATTTCGAGCCGTTCGAGTCGACGTCGCTGGTGCGCTTTCGCGTCGACGGGACGCTGCGCGATGTCGTGCGCCCGCGTCGCGAGCTGCACGCCGCACTGATCTCGCGCATCAAGATCATGGCGCAGCTCGACATCGCCGAGAAGCGGCTGCCGCAGGACGGGCGGATCACGTTGCGCATCGGCGGACGGCCGATGGACGTGCGCGTCTCGACGCTGCCCACCGGCCACGGCGAGCGCGCCGTGCTGCGCCTGCTCGACAAGGAAGCGGGCCGACTCGACCTGGGCAAGCTCGGCATGAGCGCCGACACGCTCGATGCGTTCGACCGGCTCGTGCATCAGCCGCACGGAATCGTCCTGGTGACCGGCCCTACCGGCTCGGGCAAGACGACGACGCTGTACGCGGCGCTCGGCCGGCTCGATTCGACGACGACGAACATCCTCACCGTCGAGGATCCGATCGAGTACGACCTCGAGGGCATCGGGCAGACGCAGGTCAACGCGCGCATCGACATGAGCTTCGCGAAGGCGCTGCGCTCGATCCTGCGGCAGGACCCCGACGTCGTCATGATCGGCGAGATCCGCGACCTGGAAACGGCGCAGATCGCCGTGCAGGCGTCGCTCACCGGGCACCTGGTGCTGGCTACGCTGCACACCAACGATGCGGTGTCGGCGGTGACCCGGCTCATCGACATGGGAATCGAGCCGTTCCTGCTGTCGTCGTCGCTGCTCGGCGTCGCCGCGCAACGGCTGGTGCGCAAACTGTGCCCGCAATGCCGCGAGCGCGATCCGCTCACCGGCGGGTGGCGGGCGGCGGGGTGCCTGGCGTGCAACCGCACCGGATTCCAGGGACGCACCGGGATCTACGAGCTGTTCGTCGTCGACGACGGGGTCCGCGCGCAGATCCACCGCAATGCGTCCGAGAACGAGATCCGCTCGGCCGCGCTCGCCGGCGGGATGCGATCGATGCGCGAGGACGGCCGGCGCTGGGTCGAAGCGGGCATCACGTCGGCGGACGAGGTCGTTCGCGTGACGCGCGAATAGCGCGCGCAGGGAGCCGTTTCCGTGCCCGCCTATCGCTACGAGGCAGCCGACGCCGCGGGGCAACTCGCGCGCGGCGTGATCGACGCCGATTCGCCGCGGCACGCGCGCGGGCTGCTGCGCGATCGCGGGCTCGCACCGCTCGAAGTCAGCGCGGTGCAGGACGGCGCCACCGGCGCGTCGCGAGCGATCGGCGCGCGGCTGGGCGCCGGCGAGTTGTCGCTCGCCACGCGCCAGCTGGCGAGCCTGCTGTCGGCCCGGCTGCCGATCGAGCAGGCGCTCGACGCCGTCGTCGAGCAGGCCGAACGGCAATCGGTGCGCGAGCGCTTCGCGGCGGTGCGCAGCGAAGTGGTCGGCGGCCAGACACTCGCCCAGGCGCTGGCCAAGCATCCGCGCGATTTTCCCGAGGTCTATCGTGCGCTCGTCTCGGCCGGCGAGCAGTCGGGCGATCTGGCGCTCGTGATGAGCCGTCTCGCCGATTACATCGAAGCGCGCACGGCGCTCGCGCAACGCATCGGGCTGGCGTTCACGTATCCGGCGATCGTCACCGTCGTCGCGGTGCTCGTCATCGTCGCCATGCTCGCGTACGTCGTGCCGCAGGTGGTCAGCGTGTTCGCGCAGACCAGCCAGGAACTTCCGTGGCTCACCGTCGCCCTGATCGCGACCTCGGATTTCGTCCGGCAGTGGGGCCTGCTGGTATTGGTGGCCGCGATCGGCGCGCTGGTCGGGTTTCGCGCCGCCCTGCGTTCGCCGAGCTTCCGGCTCTCGTGGCACCGCCGGACGCTGACGCTTCCGGTCGCCGGACGCCTGATCCGCGGGCTGAACACGGCGCGCTTCGCGTCGACGCTCGGGATCCTGACCAGCAGCGGCGTTCCGCTGATCCGCGCCCTCGAGGCGGGCGCGCGCACGCTGTCGAACGAGGCGCTGCGCGGCAACGTGCACGATGCGATCTCGCGGGTGCGCGAGGGCGTTCCGCTGTCGCGTGCGCTCAAGGCGGGCGGGCAGTTCCCGCCGCTGATGATCCACATGATCGCCAGCGGCGAGGCCACCGGCGAGTTGCCGCAGATGCTCGAGCGCACCGCGGCGACGCTGTCGCAGGAAACCGAGCGCCGCACGATGACGCTGACCAGCCTGCTCGAGCCGCTGCTGATCCTCGCGATGGGCGCCATCGTGCTCGTGATCGTGCTGGCCGTGCTGCTGCCGATCATCGAGATCAACGACCTCGTGCGCTGAAGCGCCCGCGCAGCCGGGCGTTCGGAGTGTGAACAGGCCCCCTACAGCTTCATCGGCCGGAAATACCCGGTGAGTTCGAGATAGCCGCGCCCGGTCGCGCGACCCGATTCGAGTACGCGCACCGCGCCTTCCCAGTAGACGACGCCGGTCGTCGAGCGCGTGTCGAGTTCCTGGTCATCGAACAGCGGTTCGAGCACGAGCGCGCGTTCGTCGACCGTCACCCGCATCGACACCGGATAGCGCGCGCCCGTGCGCGGCGACGTCCAGTGGCGCAGCGCCTCGAAGCGCACCGACGGCCGGGTTGCGTCGCCCGGCGCGCCGGCGCTGCGCTTCGCATCGGCCCACAAGGCGCGGTCGCCGTCGCGCGCGCGGATGCGGAACGCCATCAGCGCCGTGCCGTCGTCGAAATTCAGCCCGATCCAGTCCCACCCCGCGGCCTGCGGGTCGAGGATTTCGCTCGACCACTCGTGGTCGAGCCAGGCGACGCCGTCGACCGCGCTCGCCGTCGCACCGACCGAGATCGACCCTTCGACGCCGAGTTGCGGGCGGCTGTAGTAGTAGCTGGCCTGCGATTCGCGCGGCCCCTTGCGCGAAAACCCCGCTTCGCCCTGGAGCAGCGGCGGGCCGCGCGGCCGGAACGACAGCTCGAGCGAGAACGACGCGTCGTCGAGTCGCGTGCGGTAGACGTCTTCGGCGCCGCGTTGCAGCGACCACGCACCGATCGACACGTCGGTGTCGGTCTGCGAGGCGCCGGCGAGCCCCAGGCCGGCGCGCGCGGCGCGCTGCGCGTGCAGCAGCGATCCGCGCTCGGGCAACGCGAGCGCGGCGTGCGCGAACAACAACTGCAGCGGCGCGAAACGGCTCGGGTCGGCCGGGTCGTGCTGCGTGCGGCTGCGAAAGAACGTGATCTGCACGCCGGCGGGTTGCCCGCGCCCGGGTCCGTCGAGCCGGCGCAGCCAGCCCGTCAGGTACCACCACTCGGTGCGGAATTCGCCGTGCGCACCATGGTCGCGCGGAAAGGCGAGGGCGATGCCGGGCCGTACCGGCCGATACGGGTTCTCCTGCGCCGGCGCGGCGGGGACGGCGCCTCGCGCTGCGAGCAGCGCGATCGCTCCCGTCGCGCGCAACACCGTGCGCCGCGAGCCTGCCGACGCGCGCGGTGCCGTCGGCCGATCGTCGTCGCGCGTCATGCGTCCTCCGCCAGCGCGCGCACGGGTTGGCCGATCGCCCGGAGCGCGGCGAGCACGGCGGCGAGCGTGCCGAGCGCGAGCAGGCCGAGCGCCGAAGCGCCGAGCAGCGCGCCCGGCCAGGCGAGATCCATCGTCCAGTGGAACGACTGCGGGTTGACCCGCCGGATCAGCACGAGCGCGATCGCGACGCCGAGCGCACCGCCCCAGGCGATCGCGATCGCGATCTGCGCGAGCGCCTCGATCGCGAACATCCGCGCGATCTGCGCGCGGCGCAGGCCGAGATGCTGCAGCATCGCGAATTCGCGGCGCCGGGCGATGCCTTCGGCGGCCCAGGTCGACGCGACGCCGAACAACGCCACGGCAATGGCGATCGCCTCGAGCGCGTAGGTGACGGCGAAACTGCGATCGAAGATTCGCAGCGACAACGCGCGCAACTCGCCGGTGCCGCGCAGTTCGAATCCGTGCACGTCGGCGAAGGTCTCGCGCAGCGCCCGCAACGCATCGTCGCGCGGCACGGCGGGATCGAACCAGACCGCCACCTCGCTCGCACTGTCGTCGCCTCCGAGTGCACGCCATGCGCGCGAATCGACGACGACGCTGCCGTGCTGGCGTGCGTAGTCGCGCCACACGCCGGCGACGAAGAGAGGCGGCGTCGCGTGCACGGTCGCACGGTCGCCCGCGGGCACGCCGGCGGCGACCGGAAGCGGCGCGTGCAGCGTCGCGCCCGGCGTGAAACCGTGGAGATCGACCATCGCCTCGCTCACGTAGACCGCGACCGTTCCGTCGGGCGCCACGCGCGGGGCGTCGACGAGCGCGAGCCGCGACGACGGATCGCGCGCGTCGATCGGGCGCACGAGCAGCGCTACTGGCGGGCGCTGCGGCGCGACGTTCCATTCGACGACGCGCTGGAACTCGGCACGCGCGACGCCGTGCGTGGACGCGATGCGCCGTTGCAGCGAGCGGTCGATCGCGCCGTCGGACGCGCCGCTCGTGACGCGGCCGTAGGCGTCGGCCGGCAGCACCGTGTCGAGCCAGCTTTCGACCGAGTGGCGAAAACTCGTGACCATGATCGCCATCGCCGCGGCGAGCGCGAAGCTCGCGACGATTCCCGACATGGCGGCCGATGCGCCGCGCGGCGCGCCGATCAGCCGATGCACGGCAAGCCAGCCGAGCGGCCGGCGCGCGAGCGGCGTCGCGAGGTGTGACGACGCGCGTGCGGCGAGCGCGACGATCCGCGGCAGCAGCGCGATCGCGCCGACCAGCCACGCCGCGATCGCACCGTA